>DASYGP010000155.1:0-5932 GCA_035999615.1 Mycobacteriales bacterium | reverse complement strand
GATCAGACCGTCGTCGTCCCCGATGACCCAGACGTTGTTGTCGACGGGAAAGTCCTGCCCGTCGAGGCTGAAGGTCCCGGAGGTGACGACCCGCGTCACGGTGAATGGCACGGCCTCATCCTGGCGCACGGGGGGCCGGGGCGCCGTGCGAGGGTGGCGCATGGCCAATCATCCCGTCACCGAGCACGCGCTCCTTTTTGTCCGACCCGGGCAGGAAGCCGACTTCGAAGTGGCGATGAGCCAGGCCCGGCAGGTGCTCGGCGCGAGCCCCGGGTGCCGTTCGGTCCGGGTGTTGCGGGGGGAGGAGTCGCCGTCGACCTACCTGCTGCTGGTGGATTGGGACAGCCGGGCGGCGCACACCGACACGTTCCGCAATTCGGCGGCCTTCACCCGGTGGCGGGAGCTGGTGGGCCGATTCTGGGAACCGATGCCCACCGTCGAACATTTCCGCGAGCTGGACTAGCACCTACGGCACGCAGGGCTCCTACAGGACCACGACGCTGCGCAGCACCTCACCGCGTTGCATCTTGGCGAAGGCCTGCTCGACCGCGTCCAGCCCGATCCGCTCGCTGACGAACTTGTCCAGCGGGAAGCGGCCTTGCTGCCAGAGGTCGATCAGCAGCGGAAAGTCCCGCTCGGGCAGGCAATCGCCATACCAGGAGGATTTGGTCGCGCCCCCATGGCCGAACACCTCGATCAGGGGCAGCTCGAGGAGCATGTCCGGGCCGGGCACGCCCACCAGGACCGCGGTCCCGGCCAGGTCACGAGCGTCGAAGGCGGTACGGAAGGTCTCCGGCCGGCCGACCGCGTCGATGACCACATCCGGCCCGAAACCTCCGGTGAGCGCGCGGAGCTCGGCGACGACGTCGCCACTGGCGTGGACGGTATGCGTGGCCCCGAACCCCATCGCCCACTGCAGTTTCCGCGGATCGGTGTCGACGGCGATGATCTGCCGGGCGCCGGCGTAGAGCGCTCCCGCGATGGCCGCGTCGCCGACACCGCCGCAGCCGATGACCGCGACGGTGTCCCCCTGCCGGACCGGGGCGGTGTTCACGGCGGCGCCCCAGCCGGCCATCACGCCGCAGCCGATCAGGCCGGCCGCGGCCGGGTCGGAGGTCGGGTCCACCTTGGTGCACTGGCCGGCGTGGACGAGGGTCTTCTCGGCGAAGGCGCCGATGCCCAGCGCCGCGGTCAGGGCCGTCCCGTCGGCGAGGGTCATCGGCTGCGCGGCGTTGCGGGTGTTGAAGCAATACCAGGGCCGGCCCCGGCGGCAGGCCCGGCATTGCCCGCACACCGCGCGCCAGTTCAGCACGACGAAATCGCCGATCGCGATGTCGGTGACGCCCGCGCCGACGGCCTCCACGATCCCCGCCGCCTCGTGCCCGAGCAGGAACGGGAACGCGTCGTTGATGCCGCCCTCGCGGTAGTGCAGGTCGGTGTGGCACACCCCGCAGGCCTGCACCTGCACGAGCGCTTCCCCGGGACCCGGGTCGGGGACGGTGATGGTCTGCACCGAGACGGGCTGTCCCTTGCCGGGGGCGACGACGCCGCGTACCTGCTGGCTCATGGCGCTCAGGCGCCGATGAGCAGGCGGGCGAGGCGCTCGCGATGCCAGGACGCGTCGCCGTACAGGTACTCCTCGCGCTTAGCCCGCTTGTAGGCGAAGTGGGTGTCGTGCTCCCAGGTGTAACCGATCCCGCCGTGATATTGGATCATCGCGGCGGTGGCGTCGCGGGCCACATCGCTGGCCTTCGCCTTCGCCACGTGCACCGCCTGCACCGCGTCGGGCCGGCCGGCGTCGACGGCGTAGGCGGCGTAGAGGGCGCCGTGCTCGGCCATCGTGACCCCGACGTGCAGGTCGGCGAGGGCATGCTTGATGGCCTGGAATGAGCCGACCGGGCGGCCGAACTGCTGGCGCTCCTTGTCGTAGGCGACGGTCCGGGTGAGCGCCGACCGCGCGATCCCCGCCAGGTCGTTGCTGATCAGCACCGCGCCGGCCCGGTAGACGGCCGGCAGGGCGTCAGGCGCGCCGAGCAGGGCCTCGCCCGGGGCATCCTGGAACTGCACGGTGGCCAGCCGGGTGGTGCGATCCAGCGACTCGACCCGGTCGATCCGCACGCCGGGGCCGGCCGGATCGACCAGCCAGAGCCGGCCGTCCGGGGTGGCGGTAACCAGCCGGTCAGCGACGTGCGCGTATTCGACGTGGGCCGCGGTGCCGGTGAGTCGGCCAGTCGCTGGGTCGGAGCCCGCGCCGCCGGCCGGGTCGGCGACGGTGCACGCGGCCCCGGCGGGGTCGAACGCGCCGCCCGGGCCGCGGGTGGCGAGGGTCAGCACGGCCTCCCCGCCCGCCACCCGGGGCAGCCAGGTTTGCTGCTGCTCGGGGGAACCGGCCAGCCGGATGGCCTCCGCGGCGATCACCGTCGGCAGGTAGGGGCCGGGCACCGTCCCGACCCCCCAGGCCCGGGCGATCACCGAAGCGTCGAGCAGCCCCAGGCCGAGACCGTCGTACCGTTCCGGGATCAGGACGGCGAGCCAACCCTGTTCCGCGCAGGCCTTCCACAGGTCGGCCGGGTGACCGTCACCGGTCGGGTCCTCGTACACGGCGCGCACCTGCTCGGGTCCGAACCGGTCCCGCAGGTAGTCCCGGACCGTGGCCGAAAGGGCCCGCTGCTCGTCGGTGAGCGCGAAGAACATGGGTTTTTCTCCCTGGGTGCTGAGTCGGCGTGCGGCTGGGTCGGCGTGCGGCTGGGTCCGCGCGGGTCGGGGCTAGCGGGGGAGACCGAGCACCCGCTCGGCGACCACATTGCGTTGCACTTGCGAGGAGCCGCCCCAGATCGTCTCCGAGCGCGACCACAGCGCCGAAGCCTGCAGCCGGGACAGCTGCCCGTGCACTTCCTGGCCGTCGAGCTCGGCGACGTCCATGAACAGCTCGCCGAGGTCCTGGTGGGTCTCGGACCATTGCAGCTTGGTAAGGGAGGCCTCAAAGCCGAGTTCTACCCCCTGCTCGACCTTGGTCAGCACATGCAGCGAGTGCAGCTTCAGCAGCTCGAGTTCGATCAGGGATTGGGCCATCTTCTGCCGGAGCACCGGGTCGCTGGCGGCCGGCTCGCCGTTGCGGGCCCGCTCCTTGGCCACCCGGATCACTGCGTCCAGCTCGCGCCGGAAGGCGGTGTATTGCCCCATCGCCGAGCTGCCCCGCTCGAAGGACAGCAGCACCATCGCCACCTCCCAGCCCTTGTCCACCGGGCCGAGCACGTTCTCCTTGGGGACGCGTACGTCGGTGAAGAAGACCTCACCGAATTCGCTGGCCCCGGTCATCTGCTTGAGCGGGCGGGATTCGACCCCCTCGGAGCGCATGTCGATCAGCAGCATCGAGATGCCGGCGTGCCGCGGTGCGTCCGGATTGGTGCGGCACATCGCGAAGATCCAGTCCCCGTGCATCGCGTTGGTGGTCCAGACCTTCTGCCCGTTGACCAGCCAGTGATCGCCCATGTCCTGTGCCCGGGTGGAGAGGGCCGCGAGGTCGGAGCCGGCCCCCGGCTCGGAGAAGCCTTGACACCAGATGACCTCGTTGAAAAGCAGCGGCCGGATGATGTCCTTTTTCTGCTGCTCGGTGCCGTAGGTCATCACGGTGGGGGCGAGGAAGGTCAGGCCCAGTGGGTTGACGGTCGGCGGGGCGCTGGCCCGCGCCATCTCCTCGTCGTAGATCGCCTTCTGTGCGGCGCTGCCCCCGCGGCCGCCGTATTCGGTGGGCCACTGAATTCCGCACCACCCGGCCTTGGCCTTGTCGGCCTCCCAGCTGCGCCGCAGCGCGAACTGCTCGTCGTCGCTCTTCCCGGCCCAAAACTCGCCGGTACGCCACGCCTCGGGCAGGTGCTCGTCGAGCCAGCCGCGGAACTCGCGGCGGAACTCCTCGTCCTGGGGGCTGTAGGTCAGGTCCACGACAGGCCTTTCTCCGGGGCATCGGCATTACCGAACGCCGTTCTACTACACCCGCCGGCCGCGACGCGAAACGACGGAACCCCGGCAAGTGCATGTTACCGTTGGTAACCGCCGTTTTGCCCGCACCCTGCACCGGAGGACCTGATGACCGAGGGTTTCAGCCTTGCCCTGACCGAGGACCAGATCACCCTGCGCAAGTGGCTGCACGAGTTCGCGGAAACGGTAATCCGGCCGGCCGCCCATGAGTGGGACGAGCGCGAACAGACCCCGTGGCCGATCATCGAGGAGGCCGCCAAGGCGGGGATCTATTCGCTGGAGTTCTTCGGCCAGCAGTGGTTCGACCCCACCGGGCTCGGCATCGTGGTGGCGATGGAGGAACTGTTCTGGGGGGATGCCGGCATCGCGCTGTCCATCGTGGGGACGACGCTGGCGTCCGCGGCCATCCTGGGCAACGGCACCGGCGAGCAGGTGGGGGAGTTCATCCCGCAGATGTTCGGCACCCCGGATGACATCAAGCTGGGCGCGTTGTGCGTCTCGGAGCCGGACGCCGGCTCGGATGTCTCCTCGCTGCGCACTCGCGCCGTCTACGACGAGGCGAGCGATGAGTGGGTGCTGAACGGCACCAAGACGTGGGCGACCAACGGCGGCATCGCCGACGGCCACGTGATCGTGGCCAGCGTGGAGCCCGAGCTCAAGGCCCGCGGCCAGGCCTCGTTCTTCGTGCCGGCCGAGTTCAAGGGCCGCGGCCTGGCGCAGGGGCAGAAGTTCGCCAAGCACGGCATCCGGGCCTCGCACACCGCTGAGGTGGTGCTGAGCGACCTGCGGCTGCCGGGGCGGTACCTGCTGGGCGGCAAGGACAAGCTCGACGCGCGGCTGGCCCGCTCCAGGGAAGGCCATCGCTCCGGGTCGCAGGCGGCGATGGCGACGTTCGAGTCGTCCCGTCCGGCGGTGGCCGCGCAGGCAGTCGGCGTGGCCCGAGCGGCCTACGACTACGCCTTGGAGTACGCCAAGAATCGCCAGCAGTTCGGCCGGCCCATCGTGGAGAACCAGGCGATCGCCTTCACCCTGGCGGACATGCGGACGCGGATCGACGCGGCGCGGTTGCTGACCTGGCGGGCGGCCTGGATGGCCCGCAACCAGATCCCGTTCACCGCCGGGGAGGGCTCGATGAGCAAGGTGTACGCCGGCGAGACCGCGGTCTGGGTCACCGAGCAGGCGATTCAGATCCTGGGCGGCAACGGGTACACCCGCGAGTACCCGGTCGAACGCATGCACAGGGACGCGAAGATTTACACCATTTTCGAGGGCACCAGCGAGATCCAGCGGCTGATCGTCAGTCGGGCCATCTCCGGCCACAAGATCGTGTGATGGCCGCCTCGAAGCTCGCCGCGACCGGTCCGGCCCGGGCATCCCGTACATCCCGTGCGCCCCGCGCGTCCAACGCCGTGGGCGCGGCCAGTGCCGCCGGTGCGTCCGACGCCGTGGGCGCCGCCAGTGCCGCCTCTGCGGCCGCCGCCATCGGCGCGTCCAGGGCAGCCGCCGTGGTCGAGCACACCGTTTCGATCCACGGGCACGAGATGGCCTATCGGACCGCCGGCCGCGCGCCGGGACCCAACGGCGCGGGTGCCGGTGACGCCGGCCCCGATCGGCCCACGCTCCTATTGGTCCACGGCATCGCCGGCGATGCCCGCACCTGGGACGCGATCCTGCCGCTGCTGGGGCGCTGGGCCTACGTGGTGGTTCCGGACCTGCCCGGGCACGGGGGATCGGAGCCGGCCAGCGGTGACTGCTCCATCTCCTCCTACGCCAGTTCGCTCCGCGACCTGATGCGTGCCCTGGACCTGTCCCCGGCGACGGTCGTCGGCCACTCGCTGGGTGGCGGCGTCGCGATGCAGCTGTCCTACATGTTTCCCCGATCGGTGCAGCGCCTGATCCTGATCGCGGCGGGCGGTCTCGGCCCCGAGGTGAGCCTGTTCCTGCGCGCCGCCAC
>DASYGP010000139.1:0-9929 GCA_035999615.1 Mycobacteriales bacterium | reverse complement strand
GCCGACGTGCGGCCGTATTTCGGGGACGGCAATGAGTGCCACATGGCCTTTCATTTTCCGCTGATGCCGCGGATTTACATGGCGCTGCGTCAGGAGGACCGGCTGCCGATCACCGACATCATCGCGCAGACTCCGCCCATTCCGGATAGCTGCCAGTGGGGCCTCTTTTTGCGCAATCATGACGAGCTTACCCTGGAGATGGTGACTGACGAGGAACGCGATTACATGTATTTTGCGTACTCGGCCGATCCGCGGATGCGCGTGAACGTGGGCATCAGGCGGAGACTGGCGCCGCTGATGGACAACAGCCGCAGGCGCATCGAACTGCTGAATTCGCTGCTGCTCAGCTTTCCCGGCACGCCGATTCTCTACTACGGCGACGAGATCGGGATGGGCGACAACATCTATCTCGGTGATCGCGACGGTGTGCGCACGCCGATGCAGTGGAATACCGATCGCAACGCCGGCTTCTCCATCGCCGACCCGCAGCGGCTGTATCTGCCGCAGATCCTGGACCCGGTCTATGGGTATCAGGCGCTCAACGTCGAGGCGCAGATGCGCAGCGGTAGCTCGCTGCTGAACTGGACCCAGAAGATGATCGGGGTGCGCAAGCAGCATCCGGTATTCGGGCTGGGTAGCTTCACCGAGTTGCCGGCGTCCAACCCCAGCGTGCTGGCCTACGTACGCGAGTTCGGCGACGACAAGGTGTTGTGCGTGGCAAACCTGTCGCGTTTCGCCCAGCCGGTGGAGCTGGACCTGGCCGCCCACGAAGGCATGGTGCCGGTCGAGCTCGTCGGCCATGTGCACTTCCCGCGGATCGGCACGTTGCCGTACCTGCTCACCATCGCCGGGCACGGCTTCTACTGGTTTGCGCTGTCCCAGCAGGAGGAGATGTCCCCATGACCACCCTTGAGGAGTTGCTCGCCGGCTGGCTGCCCCAGCAGCGCTGGTACGGCTCGAAAGGACGTCCGGTGACGGGCCTTGTTGCCCACCGCGGGGAGCCACTCACCGGCGCCCACGGACGGCTGCTTCCCTTGCTCGTGCAGGTGACGTTCGGCGACGGTGGCCCGGAGGAGACCTATCAGGTGCCGGTGGCGCTGCGACCTGAGCCCTGGGAGGACATCGCGCACTCGCTGCTGGGCCAGGTCGACGGCGAGTTCGTGTACGACGCGCCGCACGACCCGGACGCGGCCGCACTGCTGCTGTCGGCGCTGCACGATCAGACCCGCGCCGGGCAGGTGAGCTTTCACCGGATCGCCGAGATCAACACCGACTTGCGCCCTCGCCTGGTCGGCGCCGAACAGTCGAACACCTCGCTGGTCTACGGCGAGCAGCTCATCCTCAAGCTGTTCCGGCGGATCGCACCGGGGCTAAATCCCGACCTCGAGCTGACCCGGGCGCTGCAAGCAGCGGGATCCGTCCACGTCGCCGCCGTACACGGCTGGATCGAGACCGAGATCGACGGGCAGGAAGCCACGCTGGGGGTGCTGCAGGCCTTCGCCCGCTCCGCGACCGAGGGGTGGAAGCTCGCGCAGGCCTCGGTCCGGGACCTGTACGCCGAGGCCGACCTGCATGCCGATGAGGTCGGCGGCGATTTCGCCGGCGAGTCCCACCGGCTGGGTTCGGCGACCGCTGATGTGCATGCGCTGCTGGCGCAGGCGCTGCCTACCCGGGTCGCGGACCGAGCGGAGGCCGCCGCCACGGCGCAGCAGATGCACGACCGGCTCGACTACGCCGCAGCCGAGATTCCCGCGCTGGCGGAGCACGCGGGCACGCTGCATGCCGCCTTCGCACAGGTGGCGGGCCGGGAGGGGGTTCCCACCCAGCGCATCCACGGCGACTATCACCTCGGTCAGGTGCTGCGCACCGACACCGGGTGGTTGCTGCTGGATTTCGAGGGTGAACCGGCCCGGCCGCTGGCCGAACGCACCGCCTTGATGAGCCCCATCCGCGATGTCGCCGGCATGCTGCGGTCCTTCGACTACGCCGCCCGCTCGCTGCTGGCAGATCATCCTTACGAGCCGGGCCTGGAGTACCGGGCAGGGGAATGGGCAGAGCGCAACCGTACGGCGTTCTGCGAGGGCTACGCCGCGGTCACCGGCCGCGACCCCCGCGAGGACGAGGTCCTGCTCCGGGCCTTCGAGTTGGACAAGGCGGTATACGAAGTGATCTACGAGGCGCGCCACCGGCCGAGCTGGTTGTCGATCCCGCTCGGATCCATTCAGCGCTTGGCCGCCTGATGCCCCCGCGCAAGAAGGCAAGCCCGCCCACGAAACGGTCCGCGGCGAAGGCGCCGCCCGCGCCCCCCGGGCCCTCCGCGCCGCCCGCGCCCTCCGCGCCGCCCGCGCCGCCCGCGCTGGCCGGCGAGGAGGCGGACCGGCTCCTCGGCGGCGCCCACCACGACCCGCACGCGCTGCTGGGGGCCAGCGTGATCCCCGCCGGACTGCTGATCCGGGCGTTGAAGCCGAACGCCGACAGCGTCACCGTCGTGATCGGCGAAGAGCGCACCGAGCTGGCCAGAACCCCGCACGAGGGGCTGTTCGCCCAGCTCATCCCCGGAGTGAGCGAGGTGCCGGACTTCCGGTTCCACGTTCGGTACGGGCAGGAGCAGGTCCTGGTCGACGACCCCTACCGGTTTTTACCGACGCTCGGCGCGGTGGATCTGCACCTGATCGGGGAGGGCCGGCACGAGCGGCTGTGGGAGGTGCTGGGCGCCCACGTGCGCAGCTACGACTCGGCGACCGGGCCCATCGTGGGCACCTCGTTCGCGGTTTGGGCACCGAACGCCCGAGGGATCCGGGTGATCGGCGACTTCAACTTCTGGGACGGGCGTGGGCACCCGATGCGCTCGCTGGGCTCCTCGGGAGTGTGGGAACTGTTCATCCCCGACGTGGGTGCCGGAACGCATTACAAGTTCGCCATTCTGGGGGCGGACGGCGTGTGGCGGGAGAAGGCCGATCCGCTCGCCTTCGCCGCCGACGTTCCGCCGGCCACGGCCAGCCGGGTCGCGCAGTCCAGCTACCGCTGGGACGACGGGGCGTGGCTCGCGAAGCGGGCCGCGACCGCGCAACATGCGGCCCCGATGAGCGTGTACGAGGTCCACCTCGGGTCCTGGCGACAGGGCCTTTCCTACCTCGAGCTGGCCGATCAACTCGTTGGCTATGTCCGCGAGACCGGCTTCACCCACGTCGAACTGCTCCCGGTCGCCGAGCATCCCTTCGGCGGATCCTGGGGCTATCAGGTCTCCAGCTACTTCGCCCCGACCGCCCGGTTCGGCAGCCCGGATGAGTTCCGCCACCTGGTCGACATGCTCCATCAGGCCGGCATCGGGGTGATCCTGGACTGGGTCCCGGCGCACTTCCCGCGTGATGCCTGGGCCCTCGCGCAATTCGACGGCACCCCCCTTTATGAACACGCCGATCCGCGCCGCGGCGAGCAACCCGACTGGGGCACGCTGGTGTTCGACTTCGGCCGGCGCGAGGTCCGGAACTTCCTGGTCGCCAACGCGCTCTACTGGCTCGAGGAGTACCACATCGACGGCCTGCGGGTCGACGCAGTGGCCTCGATGCTCTACCTGGATTACTCCCGCAAGGAAGGCGAGTGGCTCCCGAACGAGTACGGCGGCCGGGAGAACCTGGACGCGGTGGCGTTCTTGAAGGAGATGAACGCGACGGTCTACAAGTACCACCCGGGGGCCATGACGATCGCCGAGGAGTCGACCGCCTGGCCGGGAGTCTCGCGTCCGACCCACCTGGGCGGCCTCGGCTTCGGTTTCAAGTGGAACATGGGTTGGATGCACGACTCGTTGGACTACGTGCAGCGCGACCCGGTCTACCGCGGTTTCCACCACCACCAGATGACCTTTTCGATGATGTACGCATTCACCGAGAACTTCGTCCTGCCGGTCAGCCACGACGAGGTCGTGCACGGCAAGGGGTCGCTGCTTCGCAAGATGCCGGGAGATCGTTGGCAGCAATTCGCCAACCTGCGTGCCTTCCTCGCCTTCATGTGGGCTCACCCAGGAAAGCAGCTGCTGTTCATGGGCTGCGAATTCGGCCAGGACACCGAGTGGAATCACGACGATTCCCTGCAGTGGTGGCTGCTGGAGCATCCCGAGCACCGGGGCGTGCACTCCCTGGTCCGCGACCTGAATCGGCTCTACCGCGACTCGGCGGCCCTCTGGTCGCGGGACACCGACAGCGGTGGGTTCCAATGGGTGGACGCCAACGATGCGGGCAACAACACCTTCTCGTTTCTCCGTCGAGGCGCGGACGGGGAATGCCTGGCCTGCGTCGTGAACTTCGCGGGCATACCGCACGAGGGCTACCGGCTGGGCCTGCCCTACGCGGGCACCTGGACCGAGGCGCTCAACACCGATGCCGACCTCTACGGCGGTTCAGGTGTGGGCAACCTCGGTGCGGTGCAGGCCGAAGCACGTAGCCACCACGGTCAGCCCGCGAGTGCTGTGCTTCGGGTGCCCCCCCTCGGCGCCCTGTGGTTGACCCCGCAGCGCTAAGCCGCTGCGGGCTCAGCCGACCGGAGCCGGGTCCAGTTCGGGGACCCGCACGGCCTCGAAATCGTCGTCGGCGGTCTCGTCGTGACCGGTGGGCGCGCGCAGGGCCCGCAGGATCACGGTGCCGATCGCGACCACGATCAGGTTCAAGATCAGGGCGGTCAACGCCGCGTACCAGGAGAAGTTCAGCCCCAGCCAGTTCCAGTGATAGACCGACGCCCCGAAGTGCTTGCTTGTTCCCGACGGCGTCCAGTAGGCCATCAGCGTCCCGCTGACCATCCCGGTCGCCCAGCCAGCGATCAGCGCCCAGCGGTGGGTGACCCGGGTGTAGAGCCCGCCGACCAGGGCGGGGAAGGTCTGCAGGATCCAGATGCCGCCGAGCAGCTGGAAGTTCAGGGCCAGATCCACCTTCAGGAACAGCACGAACAGCAGCGCACCGAACTTCACCAGCAACGACACCAGTTTGGCCACCTTGGCCTCCCCGGAAGGGGTGATGTCGGGCTGGGCCAGCTTCCAGACATTGCGCGTGAACAGGTTCGCCGCGGCAATGGACATGATCGCGGCGGGTACCAGCGCGCCGACGACGATCGCGGCATCACCCACGCCGGCGAACCACGAGGGGAACATCTTACGGAACAGCAGCGGGACCGCCAGGTTGTTGCCGCCGACCGGAACCTTCACCCCGGCGGCGATCGCCATGTACCCCAGCAGTGCCAGGAAGGCCAACACCAGGCTGTAGGCCGGCAGGATGGCCGCGTTCCGGCGGATCACGTTGCGGTTCTTGCTGGAGAGCACGGCGGTGATGCTGTGCGGGTACATGAACAGCGCCATCGCCGACCCGAGGGCCAGCGTCCAGTAGGGCGCGTAACCGGCGGTCTTGGGAATGATGGAGACCTTCGGCTTTTTGGCCGCCGCGGCGAAGATGTGGTGGTAGCCGCCCAGCCGAATCGGAATGTAGATGATGGCCACGATCACCACGATGTAGATCAGCGCGTCCTTCACGAACGCAATGAGCGCGGGCGCGCGCAAGCCGGACGTGTAGGTATACGCCGCGAGGACGACGAAGGCGATCAGCAGCGGGATGTCCTTGCCGGTGCCGGAGGACGGCAACCCCACCGCCTCGAGCACCGCCTGGATCCCGACCAGCTGCAGGGCGATGTAGGGCATCAGCGCGAGGATGCCGGTGAGCGCCACGACGAGCATCAGGGCGTCCGACCCGAAACGTCCGCGGACAAAGTCCGCCGGTGTGATGTAACCGTGGCGATGGGCCACCGACCACAATCGCGGCATGATCACCAAAACCAGCGGATAGACGATAATCGTGTAGGGGACGGCAAAAAAGCCCAGCGACCCCGCCCCGTAGAGGGCGGCGGGAACGGCCACGAACGTGTAGGCGGTGTACAGGTCGCCACCGAGCAGGAACCAGGTCACAAAGGTGCCGAAGTTACGGCCCCCCAACCCCCATTGGTCGAGGTCGTCGAGCTTGGCGACCCGATGCCAGCGGGTGGCCGCAAACCCGAGTCCGGTCACGATCACGAACAGGACGATGAGGACGCCGAGCGCGACCCCGTCCACGCCCTTCATCGTCGGCCCCGCTCAGTGGTCAGCAGGTAGACCGCCCCGGTGACCACCGCCGAGATGGGTATCCAGATCATCTGATACCAGTAGAAGAACGGGAACCCAAACAACTCCGGCGTCTTGTGCGCGTAGGTCGAGACCAATAGCGGCGCGAGAATCGGAACGAGGAGCAGCACGTACCAGCCCTTACGCACCTCTCTGGACTCGGCGCGTGGTCCCGAAGCTACCGGGGCGCCGTCCGGCGGACGTGGGGTTGCGGCCATGCGAAAGGCTCCTTCCACAGGGGAGGATCCAGCCAACCCGAAGGGTCGGATAAATCCGCGACCGCGGAAGAAATACACCCGTGGTGGTCGCTCGGCAGCCCGCCACGCCGATCTTGCGCCAAAAGGTTTGTCTGGCGCGCCAGACGGTCCGACCGTGAGCGCCCGACCCGGTGGCTCAGAACAGCGCGGACGCCAGGTCGCGCCGTGACCTGGCGACCAGCGGGTCAGCGTCGCCGAGCACCTCGAACAGCCCGAGCAGATGGGTCCGGGCCTGGTCCCGGGTCTCGCCTTCGGACCCGCGCACCGCCTCCAGCAGCATGGCGAATGCCTCCGCCGCCCGGTCGCTCAGCATCAGCACGTCGGCGAGTCCCGTCACAGCAGCCACATTCGTAGGGTCGGCCCGTAAAAGATCCTGCAGTTGCTGCGGATCCAGGCTCTCAGCCCGGTTCAGCAGCGCCACCCGCGCCAAACCACCGCGGGCCTCGGCCTTCAACTCGCTGCTGACGCCGGGCCGGTCAAGCAGCCGCTGGTAGCCAGCGGCGCTCGCCGCCAGATCGCCGGTGACCAGCGCCTCGTCGGCCTCGTGCAGATCGGGATCCACCGCCGGTTGGCCGCCGTTCGGGTCCCCATCCGCGGAGCCGTCACCCGGCGCACCGAAGCCGCCCTCCCGCACCCCCTGCAGCAACTGCGCGATCCAGGTGCGGACCTCGGCTTCCGGCAGCGCGCCGGTGAATTCCCCGACGACCTGGCCGTTCAGCACGGCCTTCACGGCCGGAATGCCCTGGACCTGCGCCGCCTGGGCCAGTCGCGGGTTGGCATCGACATCAATCTTGGCCAGGACCCAGGCGCCCGCCGACTCGGCGGCCAGCTTCTCCAGAATGGGGCTCAGCGCCTTGCAGGGGCCGCACCAGGCCGCCCAGAAATCGATGACCACCGGGACCTGGGTGGAGCGCTGCAGCACGTCCGCCTCGAAGTTGGCCTCCGACACGTCGATGACGCCATCGCGCGCCCCCGTCGGGGCGGCCGGCGGGGGGCGGAGGTCGACGGCGCCGGCCAACCGAATGCTTGCGGGATCCATACGCCCATCCTCGCATCCTGGAAGCTCGCGTTGGAGCGGTGTCGGGACGGCGGTGAGCTCGGGATCTTCCGCTGGTGATTCCGGAGCGTGAGCAGGCTCATGCCAGGGGGTGACAACGCCCCGTGATCATGCAAATGTGGCCGTTGAAAGGGCACTTTTCGCGACCGCATTTGCATGATCACAAAGGGTGGCTAGAGGGCGCCGACCAGCCGATCCGCCGCGGTGTAGGGATCGGTGGTTCCCGCCACGACGGCCTGCGCCAGATCGGGGAGCGCGGCCCCACCCCGCAGGTCGCCGATCTTCGCGCGCAGACCTGCCAGCGCGATCTGCTCGATCTCATCGGCGGCGCGGGCCGTGCGCCGGCGTGCTCCCTCGCCGGAATCAGCCAGCCAGGTGGCGTGCGCCGAGATGGCGTCGGCCACCTCGCTGATGCCTTCCGACCGGGCGGCGACGGTCTTCACGACCGGCGGGCGCCAGTCACCGGGCGCGCGCGGCGCCATCGTGAGCATCTGGCGCAGCTCCCGCGCGGTGGTATCCGCTCCCTCGCGGTCGGCCTTGTTCACGACGAACACGTCGGCGATCTCCAAGATGCCGGCCTTCGCGGCCTGGATGCCATCACCCATGCCCGGGGACAGCAGGACCAGCGTCGTGTCCGCGAGGCGGGCGATATCGACCTCCGCCTGTCCGACGCCTACGGTCTCCACCACGATGACGTCGCAGCCGGCGACATCAAGGACGCGCAGCGCCTGAGGCGTGGACCAGGCCAGGCCGCCGAGGTGGCCCCGGCTGGCCATCGATCGGATGTAGACGCCCTCATCCAGCGCGTGTTCCTGCATCCGGACGCGGTCGCCGAGCAAGGCGCCCCCCGAGAACGGCGACGACGGGTCCACTGCCAGCACCCCAACGCGCAACCCCCGAGCTCGGAAGGTGCTCACCAGCGCCGAGGTACAGGTGGACTTGCCCACTCCCGGTGCCCCGGTGAGCCCGATGACCTGGGCGCCGCGGGCATGCGGCGCGAGGAGCGCCATCACCTCGCGCAGCTGGCCGCTGGCGTCCTCCACCAGGCTGATCAGCCGGGCCACCGCCCGGGGCTGGCCGGACCGCGCCGCGTCGACGAGTTCGACGGGGCTACGGACCGCGACGCTCAAGCCGGAACGTGGAGCAGGAGCGCGTCGCCCTGGCCGCCGCCGCCACACAGCGCGGCCGCGCCCAGCCCGCCGCCGCGCCGGCGTAGCTCGAGCGCGAGGTGCAGCGCCAGGCGGGCACCGCTCATGCCGATCGGATGGCCGAGCGCGATCGCTCCCCCGTCGACGTTGACCTTCGCCAGGTCGACGCCGAGTTTGCGGGCCGAAGCGAGGCCGACCGCGGCGAAGGCCTCGTTGATCTCGAACAGGTCGACGTCCGACACCTGCTTACCGGCCTTCGCCAACGCGGCCGCGATGGCGTTGGCCGGTTGCGCCTGCAGGCTGTTGTCCGGGCCCGCGACCACCCCGTGCGCCCCGATCTCGGCGAGCACCGGCACCCCCAGCTCGGCGGCCTTCGCCGCGCTCATCACCAGCACCGCGCAGCCGCCGTCGGAAAGCTGGCTGGCGTTGCCCGCCGTGATGGTCCCGGCCTTGGCGAAGGCGGGCCGCAGCTTGGCCAGGGTCGCCGCAGTCGTCCCCGGCCGGACGCCTTCGTCCTCGGTGACCTGGATGGGATCGCCCTTGCGCTGCGGGACCGGCACCGCGGTGATCTCCTCGGCGAAACGGCCCTCCTTGATCGCGGCCGCCGCCAACTCGTGGCTGCGGGCGGCGAACTCGTCCTGCGCCTCGCGGGTCATCGGCTGGTGGGAGGCGTTGTGCCGCTCGGTGGATTCGCCCATCGCCTCGTGATCGAAGGCGTCGAACAGGCCGTCGTGGTAGGTGGCATCGAGCAGTTCGGCGTTGCCGTAGCGGTATCCCCCGCGGGCCTTCGGCAGCAGGTAGGGCGCCTGGGTCATCGACTCCATCCCGCCGGCGACGACGATCTCGAACTCGCCGGCCCGGATCAGCTGATCGGCCAGGGCGATCGCGTCGAGCCCGGACAGGCAGACCTTGTTGATGGTCAGCGCCGGGACATCCATCGGGATGCCGCCCTTGACCGCCGCCTGCCGGGCGGTGATCTGCCCCTGGCCGGCCTGCAGCACCTGACCCATGATCACGTAGTCGACCTGGCTGCCGCTCACCCCGGCCCGCTCCAGCGCCGCGGCGATGGCGATCCCGCCCAGGTCGACCGCGGTGAAGTCCTTCAACGCGCCCGACATCTTGCCGATCGGGGTGCGGGCGCCGGCGACAAGCACAGAACGGGGCACGGGATGCCTCCTCCAGGTCCAGGGGCTGCCAGGATACGGGGCCGTGACCGATGCACCCGACACCCCTGCCAGCCCCCCGTCCGCTGCCGCCCCCACGGCGCCCGACGCCCGGATGTTCGTCGCCCTCGACCACGTCGGCATCGCCGTCGAAGACCTGGACGCCTC
>DASYGP010000129.1:0-7504 GCA_035999615.1 Mycobacteriales bacterium | reverse complement strand
TGGAAGTAGCCCTCCAAACAGACGACCGACCCGAACACCTGCGGGTGATGCAGCGCGATGTCGGCGGCGCCGTACCCGCCCATCGAGAAGCCGGCCAGCGTGCGCAGCGAGGAGGGCCGGGGATGGCCTTGTTCGACGGCGCCGACGACCTGGCCGGCGACCAGGGTGGCGAGGTCTTGGTCTCCGCTGGCCGAGTCGGCCCATTCGGTGTCCGCGTGCCGGGCGGAGTTCCCGTCCGGCATCGCGATCACGACCGGGGCCAGCTGGCCCGCCAGCACCTCCCGGGCTACCGCGGCGAGATAGCCGCTGCCCAGGAAGTCCTCGGGCCGGCCCGGCACCCCGTGCAGCCAGTAGACCACCGGCAGTTTGCTGCTGTCCGGTCCCGGCGGATGCCAGACCAGCACCCGTTCGCTGCGGCTACGGTCGGCCGGGTCGGGGAAGCTGAGTTGCTCGAGCGAGCCGCCGGGCAGCGCGGCAGCCACCGCTGTGCGGCGTACCACCAGAGGCGGGGCCGGGGGCGGTGCCGGTGCCGGCGGTGCCGGCGGTGCCGGCGCAGCGGCGGTCGCCGAGGCCGCGCGGGGATGCTCCACTCCCTTGCGGACCGGGGCGAACAGCACCGCGTCGGCGGCGCTGGCCGCCTCGATAAGCTGATCCGCGGCGGCCGCTGGCGGCCCGCCTCCCGTCGGCACGTCGGCGGTGCCGGTGCTCACGGACCCGCTCACGACCCCGCCCATGGACCCGCCCACGGACCCGCCCACGCCGAGCCCCGTGGCTACGGCGAGGCTGCAAGCGGCGACGGCGACGCTACCGCCGAGCGCGGCGCTGATCGCCAGCATCCGCCACCCGCGCGGGCGTTGCATGTGCCGGGGCATGACACCTCCTGGTGCCACGATGCCCAGGGGTTTGTCCGGTGATGCCCAGGATCAGGTAAGAGTTTTGTCTGAGCCCGGCGGGGGCGCCCACGCACATGGAGCAATCTCGCGCTCCGGTGGAGCGATATCGCGCTCGGATGGAGCGATATCGCGCGGATGGAGCGATATGGCGCGCGCGTGGAGCGATATCGTCGCTGTGAAGATCAACTAGCGACGATATTGCTCCATCCGCTGACGCGGATGCCGGCCATGGGCGAGCTACTGGCGCGGATGGCCGCGATTCGTGAGCTAACCGAGCCCGTCCGGGAGTTCGGTGGCCGGTTCGGTCACCGACGCGACCACCCGTACGGCCAGGTCATGCACCCGCCAACCGTGGCTGCGGGCGACTCGACGCAGCGACTCGAACGCCTGCCGGGGCGTGGTCCTGCGCCGTTCGGCCAGCACCCCGATGGCCTGTTCGACGACCACCCGGGCGGCGAGCGCGTGTTCCAGCTGGGTGACCGAGGCCCGTAGCCGGGTCACCTCATCGACGTCCACCTCGGGCTTGCCGGGCCGTGATCCGGGCGAAAGGTCCTGCGCCAGCAGATCGGCCAGCACCATGGAGGTGATCAGGTCGCCGCCCTCGTCGGTGCTGTCATCGCCCTCCACCGACCAGCCCTGGGCGGTCCGGCGGATGATGACCCCGTCCAGCCGGGTGGCCTCCAGGTGCGTCCCGATCACGCTCGCCAGGCTGCGCAACACGTGCAGCGCCTGTTCGGTCACCGGAACGGCGGACCGATCGATGCCGCATAGCGTGCCGAGGATCTCCCCGGACGGGCTGGTGATCGGCACCCCCACGTAGGAGCTGATGCCCAGCTCTTCGCGGACGGCGAGGCTCGCGTAGGCCGGATCGTGCGCCGCGTCCGCGGTGGCGGGCGGCGCCCCGGCCAGCATGCGGTGACAGAAGCTGTCCTGTCGGGGTCGGCGGCCACCCTCGCTGAGGGCATCCCACGGCTGACCCTCGACCGTGCTGACCCGCTCCAGCACGAACTCCTCGTCGCTGAGTCCGCCGATGAAGGCGGCCTCCATCCCGAGCAGTTCCATCGCCGTGGCGAGGGCCGCCGTGATGGCTGGGTGGGTGAGCGCGAGGCGCGTCATAGGGCGACATCCTCACACGGACCCGCCTTCGGGACACTCCGGGACCGCGTTCGGGCGGCGACAGACCCGTACCGCGGCGACGACAGCGGCCCGGCGCCGGTCAGCACGGCGACGCCCGGCGCCGGTCAGCACGGCGACGACAGCGGCCCGGCGCCGCGGGACCGCGGCTCGGCTCAGCGGCCCGATCAGGCGAGGACAGCGAGCCTTTCCTCTACCTGCTTGAGCGAGGGGTTGGTCAAGGCCGAGCCGTCGGCAAACACCAGCGTAGGCACCGTCTCGTTGCCTCCGTTGGCGGTGCGCACGATGTCTGCCCCGCTCGGGTCGGCCTCGATGTCCACCTCGGCCCAGCTGATCCCCGCGCGGCCGAGCTGCGCCTTGAGGCGCTTGCAATACCCGCACCACGGGGTGCTGTACATCGTCACGGCGGGGGCGGCAGCATCGGTCATATCGGTTGCAACGTCATAAGCAGGTCTGACCCTTCCCACCGGCCGGTCCACAGGCGAGGGCGGCGCGGCCCGGAGCGACTGCGAGGATGGGCCGGTGCCTGTGCCAACCCCGCCGCTCGACGCGTTGGTCGGGCTGGATCCCGAGCAACGAGCGGCCGCCGCCCTGCCGCCCGGCCCAGTGGTGATCCTCGCGGGCGCTGGAACCGGCAAGACGCGCACGATCACGCACCGCATCGCACACCTGGTCAACACCGGTCAGGTCGCGCCGGAGCATGTACTGGCGGTGACCTTCACGACCCGGGCCGCCGGTGAGCTGCGCGGCCGGCTCCGCGGCCTGGGCGCGGGCAGCGTGCAGGCGCGCACCTTTCACGCCGCCGCGCGGCGCCAACTCGCCTGGTTCTGGCCGCGCACCATCGGCGGGAGCATGCCGCCCCTCGCCGAATCCAAGCTCCGCCTGGTGGCCGAGGGCGCAGCCCGGATCCGGATGGAGCTGCGCGGCACGGATCTGCGGGACGCGACGAGCGAGGTCGAATGGGCGAAGGCCACCCTGACCGGTCCGGAGACCTACGTCGAACGCGCCGCCGCGGCGCGCCGGGAACCGCCCCGCGCGCCGGATCAGATGGCCCGGCTGCTGCAGGCCTACGAACAGGCCAAGGGCCGCGCCGGCGTGCTGGACTTCGATGACCTGCTGCTGCTGCTGGCCGGCGTCCTGGCCGATCACGCGGACGTCGCGGCGGAGGTTCGGGCGCAGTACCGGCACTTCGTCGTCGATGAATACCAGGACGTCACCCCGCTGCAGCAGCACCTGCTCGACGGGTGGCTGGGGGAGCGGGACAGCCTGACCGTCGTGGGTGACGCCCACCAGACGATCTACTCGTTCACCGGCGCGACGCCGTCCTACCTGCTCGGTCTGACTCGCCGGTTCCCCGGCGCGCAGCTGGTCCGGCTGACCCGCGACTACCGATCCACGCCGCAGGTGGTCGGCCTCGCCAACGAGGTGATCGCCCAGGCCACGGATGTCCCGGCCGGTGCCCGCCTCGAGCTCGTCGCGCAGCGAGCCGCCGGGCCGCCGCCAACATTCCTCGGCAGCGACAGTGAACCGGATGAGGCGCGCCTCGTCGTCCGGCGCGCCGAGGAGCTAGCCGCCGCCGGGGTGCCCTGGTCACAGATGGCGGTGCTCTACCGCATTCATGCGCAATCCGAGGCCTACGAGGCGGCATTCGCGACCGCCGGCATCCCGGTCGTGCTGCGCGGCGGTCAACGGTTTTTCGAACGGCCCGAGGTCCGCCAAGCCGTGGTGCTGCTGCGCGGCGCCGCCCGGGCGGCCGAGGCGCCCCCCGGTGACACGCTGGCCGCGCAGGTCGCGGAGGTTCTGCGGGCCGCGGGTTGGCGCGCGGCGAGCCCACCGCCCGGTGGCGGCGCCGCCCGTGAGCGCTGGGACAACGTCGCCGCGCTGGCGGCGCTTGCCGGGGAGCATGTCGACCTGGCGAGCTTCCTGACCGACCTGGAGGACCGCGCCACGACCCAGCACGCGCCGGCCGTAGAAGGCGTCACGCTCGCCACCTTGCATGCTGCCAAGGGGCTGGAATGGGACGCGGTGTGGCTGGTCGGGCTGGTCGAGGGAACGCTGCCGCTGGTGCACGCCGTCACCCCGGCCCAGGTGGAGGAGGAACGCCGGCTGCTGTACGTCGGTATCACGCGCGCCCGGGAGCATCTGGCCCTGTCCTGGAGCGCCGCCCGATCTGCGGGGGGCCGACGCAGCCGGCAACGCTCCCGTTTCCTGGACGGCCTGACGCCGCCCGGCGCGGTCCGGGTTTCGTCCCCCGCCACGGGCCGCAAGGCCAAGACGTTGGCCAGGTGCCGGACCTGCGGCCGGCCGCTGGCCACGCCGGCGGAGAAGGTGCTCGGGCACTGCCCGGCATGCCCCGCAGCGGTCGACGATGCCCTGTTCGCCCGGCTACGCGAATGGCGATCGCTGACCGCGAAGGAGCTGCGGCAGCCGGCCTACTGCGTGTTCACCGACGCGACGTTGACGGCCATCGCCGAGCGCCGCCCGGGGTCGCGTCAGCAGCTGGCCGCCATCCCTGGCGTCGGCGCCACGAAACTCGACAAGTACGCCGCGCAGGTGGTCGCCCTCGTCGACGGTGCCCCCGCGCAGACCACCGCCGGCGCAGCGTCCGACCCGACCTGATCACGACCCGGTTACGGCTGCGATAAATAGGTTGCCCCCGTTCCGGTCGGCGGCGTACCGTCCGCCGGGCCGGACAAACTGGCCCGCAGCCGCGCTGCGAACCGAATGAGGGAGGTGCGCCATGAGGAACAACACCACGCATGACGCCGTCACCCTCGCGGGCACCGGCGCCGGTGTCATGCCCCGGCCCGTCATGGCTCCGACGATGCAGGTTCCGGCCCCGGTATTCGGGCGTATCTGCCGCCCGGCTTACGTCGGCCAGATCACCGGCAGCACCGCCACCCAGTCCACCTACGCGCCCAACACCGGCAACACCAAGCTCGTCGATCTGCAGGGTTCCAAGCCTCGAAGTCCTATCCCGGTCTGACCGACCGACACACGGCATTCGAGGCCGCGGAACCCGACAAGGGATCCGCGGCCTTTTTGTTTGCCACACCGCCCGCACCGCCCGCACCGCCCGCACGACCGCACCGCCCGCACGACCGCACGACCGCACGACCGCCGAGACCCGGCACCGAGTTCACGACCCACAAGGAGGTGACCGCCGTGACGCTCGAGGCGACCTGCCACCAGGACGGCTCCGTTCTGGCCCCGCAGGTCCGCACCACCACCACGTCCACCACCACCACGTCCACCCACACGACGCGCCGTCCGAACGCCGCCGATAGCACCACCCGCTGCCCCGACGTCGACGGTGTCGCCGTGGACTTCGTGGGGTTCGCCAGCGTGGAAGACGCCCTGACGGCCGGGATAGAGCTGCCCTGCCAGTTCGCCGACCCCGACCTGTTCTTCGCCGACGCACCGGAGCAGGTGGAAAGCGCGAAGGCGTTGTGCGCCGACTGCCCGGTCCGCGACGTCTGCCTGGCGGCGGCGCTGGCCCGGCGGGAACCGTGGGGGGTCTGGGGCGGTGAGTGGTTCCTCGCCGGCGAGGCGGTGGGCTACAAGCGTCCCCGTGGTCGTCCCCGCAAGGACTACAGCCCCGGCCCACGTCCGACCCGGGCGCCGCGAGGCGCACGGCCCGCAAACCGCAAGGAGGTCGCCGCGTGACCCTTCCGTCGCATGCCCCGGGCGTCCGGACGGACGCCACCCCAGCCATCATTTGGAGTCCCACAATGCATCTGTTGCATGAACAACTGGCCCGAGAACGCATGCGCCAGCTGCGCGCCGAGGCCGAGTCGTCCGCACGGGCGAGCCGAGTCCTTGCCGCGCGGCGCCTCGCCCGCAAGGCCCAGCGCGCCGAGGCGGCGGCTCGCCGTGCCCGGCAGGCGGCCACGGCCGTCGTCGTCTGGTAGCCGGCCACGCCACCCGACCACCCTGATCGACACCGGTCAGGGTGGTCGAGTGGACCATCCGCCGGGCCGGACATCGGCCCGGACCGGCCACGGGCATCCGTAGGGTGCCGCTATGCCGATGCCCGACCGGACCTTTCGCGCGCTGACCACCTCCGGACACACCGATCTTCCGCGCACCCTTGCGGTGCTGCTCGACCCGGCGCTCGCCGACGTCGTCGGGCTGGTGGCCTGGCGTGCCGGCCCGGAGCAGGTCATGGTCGCCAACGCCTTCGGCTGTAGCCGGATCACTGCCGACGGACATGAACCGGTGCACGGCCAGGACCCCATTGCCCGGCAGGACCCATTGGCGTTCGCCGGTCGTGACCTCGAACTGGCCGATCCGCACCCATCCGCCGAACGCAACCATTACCCGTTGGCGGCCGCCCGGCTGTTAGCGGCTTTCGCGGACCCGGACCGTGCCCCCGACGTGATCGTGATGCACACGGACGCGCACTTCTGGCCGGAGCGCGGCGGTCACCTGGGCGAGCACGGCTCACTGTCGGTGCTCCAGTCGCGCGCACCGTGGTTGCAAAGCGGCGCAGGCGTCACCCAGCGCGGCATGCTGCCGACCCACGCCCGGATCGTCGATGTCGCTCCGACGCTGCTGCACCTCGCCGGTCTCCCGGTTCCCGCCGGCCTCGATGGCCGCCCGCGCACCGAGTTCGCGAGCGCGGGGGCGCAGCACGTGATCGGCTTGCTGTGGGACGGCGCGAACAGTTCGGCGCTACTCGCGGGGGCGACCGACGGAACGTTGCCGAACGTGGGCCGGCTGCTTGCCGCCGGGTTCGCGCTGACCGGCGGGGCCGTCGCCGAATTCCCGAGCGTCACCCTGACCAACCACGCGAGCGCGCTGACTGGGCTCAGCCCCGGCCGGCATGGCATCGTGCACAACGCCTTTTACGACCGGCATCTGCAGCGCCAGGTCCTCGCCAACGACGCGAGCACTTGGCATACCGCCTGCGATCTGCTGCGTCCGGCCGCGCGCACCCTGTGGGAGCTGGCGGGTGATCACGGCAGCGCTTGTGTCAATGAACCGATCGACCGGGGCGCGGGCTACTCCACCTTTGCCCTGGTGCGGGCCAGCGGCGCCGACGACGGTGCTCGCTCGCTGCGCGGCAGCCTGGCGCCGGCCAGCGAGGACCCCCACGCCGACCAGGGCTGGGTCGGGAAGGACGGTGACTACGCATGGTCCACGCAGGTCGATGCGATGGGCCTGGCGCAAATGATGACCCTGTTCGACGCGGACGCGCCACCGCGGCTGGCCTGGTGGAACACCACGCTGACCGACACGGGCCACCACGGCGGGGGTGCGCACAGCGCGGAGGCGACCGCCGCGCTGATCGACTCCGATCGGCGCCTGGGTGTCTTCCTCGATCTGCTGGAGCGTCGAGACCTGCTGCGCCACAGCGTGTTCCTGCTTACCGCGGATCACGGCAGCGTGGCGGCGGAACCGGCGTGCCGCGGTGACTGGGGTGAGGCACTGGCCGCCGCCGGTCTCGCCGTTCGGGACGAGGCTTACGGCTACCT
>DASYGP010000120.1:0-6139 GCA_035999615.1 Mycobacteriales bacterium | reverse complement strand
CGGCGCGGTGTGATGCTGCGCAAATGAGCCAGCAGTCGATGCGTGCGCGCGAGCGGCACGCGTTGGTCCGCCCCACCGAGGGGCGGCTGTTGGCGGGCGTCGCGACCGGCGTCGCGCAGCACCTTGAGGTGCCGGTATGGGCCGTCCGCCTGCTGTTGGCGCTGCTGGTCTCGGGTGGCGTCGGCGTGCTGGCCTACGTGGCGCTGTGGGTGCTGGTGCCGGCCGAGGACGCCGCGGTGGAAACGCCGTTTCAGCTCTGGCCGCCACTGTGGCTGCCGCCGCCGCCACCCGGGCGCAGCAGGCGCAGTCAACTCACCGAACTGGCGGCCTGGGCGGTGCTGGGAGGGGCGCTGGCGACCGTGTTTCAGTCCTTCGGATTCCCCTTCGGCGGTGGCGGCGTGCTGCCGTTGACCCTCGCCGGGATCGGCGCGCTCCTGATCTGGAAGCGCGCCCCGGACGCCCAGCGGGAGCACTGGGCCGGGGAGGCGCGCCGCTACAGCGCCGTGCTCGGCACCCCCCAGCGCCGCGGCGTCCTCATCGTCGGGGCCGGCGCCCTGCTCGTCGTCGCGGGGGTCACCGCGTTTCTCGCGGCGCACGACGCGCTGGCACAAGCCCGGGCTGGGGCGGTGGCGATCGCCGCCACCTTCGTCGGCGTGATTCTCGTCGCCGGGCCCTGGCTGCTGCGGCTGGCCCGGGAGCTCACCGCGGAGCGCCGGGCCCGCATCCGGGCCCAGGAACGGGCCGAGGTCGCCGCCCAGCTGCACGATTCGGTGTTGCAGACCCTGGCCCTGTTGCAGGCCCGCGCCGGCGACCCGGCAGCCGTCCGACGGCTGGCCCGGCAGCAGGAGCGGCACCTGCGGCAATGGCTGTATGACCCGGCCCCGGCCGGTGCGCCGACCACGCTCGCCGGTGAGTTGCGGGCGGTCTGCGCGGACGTCGAGGACGACCACGGCGTGAGCATCAGCGTGGTGTTCGTCGGGGACACCGCCCTCGACCCGCCGGTGCGCGCGCTCGTGGCCGCGACCCGCGAGGCCCTGGTCAATGCCGCGAAGGCCTCGGGGGCCGGCGAGATCGCGGTGTTCGCCGAGGTCACCGCCCGGCGGGTCGAAGTCTGGGTACGCGACCGCGGCGGCGGATTCGACCCGGACCAGGTGCCGGCGGACCGGCACGGCATCCGCGAGTCCATCATCGGCCGGATGACGCGGCACGGCGGTGAAGCCCGGGTGCGTTCCGCGCCGGGGGCAGGCACCGAAGTGATGCTGCTCCTGCCGCTGGCGCGGTCATGACCGCGCCGGCACCGTCCGTTCGGGTCGTCCTGGTCGACGACCACCGGCTGGTGCGCTCCGGGGTCCGGGCCGAGCTGGGCGTCGGGGTGGATGTCGTCGGCGAGGCCGGCGACGTCGACGAGGCGGTCGCCGTCGTCCGCGCCCAACGGCCCGACGTGGTGCTGCTCGATGTGCACCTACCGGGCGGCGGCGGCGCCGAGGTGATTCGGACGCTGCGCGAGGAACTTCCGGCGACGCGGTACCTGGCGCTGTCGGTGAGCGATTCCGCCGAAGATGTCATCGGGGTCGTTCGGGCCGGGGCCCGCGGGTATGTCACCAAATCCATCGACGGGGCGAGTCTCACCGACGCGATTCGGCGGGTCGCCGGCGGGGATGCCGTGTTCGGTCCCCGGCTGGCCGGATTCGTGCTGGACAGCTTCGCCGGCCCGGCGCTCTCGGCCGCCGACAGCGAGCTGGATTCCCTGACCACGAGGGAGCGCGAGGTGCTGCGGCTGATCGCCCGGGGATATACCTATCGGGAGGCTGCCGCGGACCTGGTCCTGTCGGTGCGCACGATCGAAAGCCACGTCTCGGCGGTGCTGCGCAAGCTACAGCTGTCCAACCGCCGGGAGCTGGCCCGGTGGGCGAGCTCCCGGCGGATCGTGTGATCCACGGGGCCGGCGCGAGCCTGACACCTGCGCCGCGTCAACCTCGGCCCGAGGTGCCCGCGCGCTCACTACACTGGGGTCACATGCCACAGGAATCCGGGAGAGTCTTGGACAGCCGCAGCGCGCCCGGACCGTGGGACGTGCCGGGGCTGCGCGAGCACGGGCGGGTCCAGGTTGTCCAGCAAATCGTCGCGCAGGGCGTGAGCTCAGAGGTGCTCGACGCCCTCACCGATCTGGCCGCGAAGATCACCGGGGCGGCCTTCGCGCAGGTGTCGCTGCTGGCCGAAGAGCAGATCATCGCCGCCAGCTCCGGCCGGGACCTCACCATCGCGCAGCGGATGGGACCGCTGGAAGACAGCCTGTGCACGTTGACCGTTGCCTCAGCAGATGTGCTCATCGTCCCGGAAGCCAGCACCCACCCGTGGGTGAAGAACCTGCCCCCGGTGACCGCGGGATTGGTTGGTTCCTACCTGGGGGTCCCGCTCGCGCTGTCCGACGGCACCGTCATCGGGGCCCTGTGCGCGTTCGACTCCCGGCCCCGGTCCTGGGCGGACAGCGATGTTGAGCTGATCACCGCGGTATCCAAGATCGTCACGAGTCAGCTGGAGGGCAGCCTCGCCGCGGCCCAGGCGCAGGCCAGCTCCGCGCAGTTCGAACTCGCCGTGGCTGCGGCCGAGATCGGCGGCTTCCACTGGGACCTGGCCACCGACACGATGACCTGGGACCAACGGCTGCGCGACCTGTTCGGCTACGACGATGCCACCTTCGTGCCACACATCGACAGTTTCCGGCGACGCGTGCACCCCGAGGACGTGGACCGGCTACAGGCGGCGATGAACGTCGCGTTCGAGCAGGTCGGGGACTTCCAGGTGGAGTACCGCGTCGTGCGCCCCGACGCGACCGTCCGATGGGTCGAGGCCCGTGGGCGGGTCCTGCCTGATCTGTTGGGGCGCCCGGCGCGGGTCGTCGGCGCCGCCTACGACTCGACCGCCTTGCGGCAAAGCCGCGACGAACTAGCCCGGCTGCTCGAGACGATGACCGACGCCTTCATGCACCTGGACCCGAGCTGGCGCTTTACCTACATCAACACCCGGGCCGAACAGCTCATCTCCCGCAGCCGCGGCGAGCTGCTCGGCAAAAAGGTGTGGGAATCCTTCCCGGAAGCAGCGGGAACGGCCTTCCAACAGCAGTTCGAGCGAGCCGTCGACAGCCGCGAGCCGGTCAACTTCGAGGAGTTCTACCCGCCCACGCAGGGCTGGCTGGAGGTCCGGGCCTGGCCCGACCCGGACGGGCTCAGCATCTACTTCCATGACATCACCGACCGCAAGACGGCCGAGTCAAGGCTCCGACTCCTCGCGACCGCCAGCATCCAGATGGCGCAGTCGCTGGAGCCCACGGAAATCTTGCGGACCCTGGCCCGGCTGGTCGTCCCCGCCCTCGGCCGGTGGATCGTCGTCGCCCTGCGCGGGGACATAGCGGGCCCCCTGCTCGGCGAGCCGGCGGGTGACCCCAGCCAGCTGCGGACGGTACACGTCACCCACCAGGACCCGGCTCGCGTCGCAGGTTTACGGGCGCTGGTCTCGGCGTTTCCGCTGGCCGTCGACATTCCCGCCGACGGTGAGTTCGCCGATGGCCCGGTCACCGAGTGGCTGCCCGGCGTGCCGGACGACGACCTCGCGGGCCTGGCAACCGCCGGCAGCGACCTGCCGACGCTGCGGGCGCTGGCCGGGTCGGCCGCCCTTGTCGTCCCGCTGTCCTCGCGGGGCCGGACGTTGGGGACAATGACGGTGGCCGCCCTCGCCGGACCCACCTTCGACGATGAGCTGCTCATCGACATCGCCCGGCGGACCGCCTCCGCCCTGGACAACGCCCTGCTCTACAACACTGAACGCCGATCCGCGCAGACGCTGCAGGCCAGCCTGTTGCCGCGGGACAGCGCCGACCTCGGCAACGTCGCCGTCGCCACCCGATACCTGCCCGCCGTTGAGGGCGCGATGGCCGGCGGCGACTTCTACCAGGCGGTCGCCGTCGGTTCCAAGGTGCTGCTCGCCCTCGGCGATGTGATGGGCCACGGGATGCGCAGCGCCGCCCGGATGGGACAGCTGCGGGCCATCGTGGCCACCCTCGGCCTGACCGGGCAGCGCCCCGCGCAGCTTCTGCAGTTCCTCGCCGGCCAAACCGACAAGCTTCTGGACCTGGAGCTCGCGACGCTGCTCGTCGCCTTGTACGACCCGGAGCAGCGGACCCTGACCTACGCCTCGGCCGGACATCCCCCGCCGCTGCTGGCGACCCCAGACGCTGCGCCGCAGTATCTTGCGCTGGATCCGGGGCCGCCCCTCGGGGTCGGCGCCGGCGAATTCCCGGAGCTCACCGTCGCGATCCCGCCGGGTTCGAGCCTGGTCATGTACAGCGACGGCCTGGTGGAAAACCGCGGGGAGAGCCTCACCGACGGCCTGGAACGGCTGCGACTGGCGCTGGTCGAGATTCGGCTGCCGCCTGAGCTCGTCGCCGACCACATCCTGGCGGTGCTCGGCCGGGACAAGGCGCGGGACGACGACGTGGCGCTGCTGGTGCTCGCCCACGAAGCGGATCTGTAGCCCAGTCGAGCGGTGCTCCATCTTCTCGGCATCAGATCCGGGATGGCTGCGACCTGCCCGCCGGGTTCCCGGTGCAGGTGATGCTGCCCGGTGTTGGCGCAGCGATGAGGAAGGTGGCGCGTGGTGGAAGCCGTGTTCAATGGGCAGGTGGTCGCCCGCAGCGAGAAGACGGTGCTGCTGGAGGGGAATCACTACTTCCCGCCCGAGGCGGTGGCGCAGCGGTATCTAGGCCGCAGCCGGGCGAAGTCGCTGTGCCCCTGGAAGGGCCTCGCCGCCTACTACACGGTCGATGTCGACGGCGAACAGGCGCCGAATGCGGCGTGGACGTATCGACATCCATCGCCGCTGGCCCGCCGGATCAAAAACCACGTCGCGTTCTGGGGCGGGGTAGACGTTCGCGACGACCCGCCGACGGCGCCGTGAGCGGGGTGTTGCAGCGGCTGCGGCGAATGCAGGATCTCGAGCGGATCACCCGGCCGATCGATCCCGAGACCCGGGCGGTGATGGACCGGCGGTGGGCGGAGCTGCCAGCCCATGTCCGCACGCCGGCACAGACGCTGGGCCGTATCGCCGTCGGCTGCGAAGGAACGCATGGGGTTTTTCCGCGCTGCAATCTGGCGTGCACTCCCTGCTATCACTCGCGCGAGGCGAACCGGGTCGCGGTCGACGGCGCGCATACCGTGGCGCAGGTGCGGGCGCAAATGGCGCTGACCCGGGAGCGTCGCGGGCCGCGGGCGCACGCCCAGTTGATCGGCGGTGAGGTCAGCCTGCTGCCGCCCGAGGCCCATGCCGAGGCGTTGCAAACGATGCGCGATTACGGCCGTGAACCGATGAGCATGACCCACGGGGACTTCGACTACGACTACCTACGCGCGGTTGCCGTCGGCCCGGACGGGGCGCGCCGTTTCAGCCGCATGTCTTTCGCTGGGCATTTCGACATGATGATGTTCGGGCGGCGGGGCCTCGAGCGTCCGCCGGACGAGGCGTCGCTCAACCCGTACCGCGAGGCGTTCTGCGCGATGTTCGCCCGGCTGCGCCGTGAGCACGGCGTGGGCTCGTATCTGGCGCACAACATGACCGTGACGCCGCGCAACCTGGGCCAGGTCGCCCAGGTGATTCGGGATTGCCACGCCAGCGGGTTCGCGATGTTCTCCTTTCAGCCCGCGGCGTATGTCGGCGATGAGCGCCGCTGGCACGAGGACTACCGGGAGTTCTCCGACGATGCGGTGTGGGCGCAGGTCGAGGCCGGGGTCGGGGCGCGGCTCCCCTATCGGGCCCTGCAGACCGGAGACGAGCGGTGCAACCGCACCGCGTACGGGATCTATGTCGGCGAGGAGTGGTTCCCGCTGCTCGACGATGCGGTTCCGGCTGACCTGCGGGCGCGCGACCTGTGGTTCCGGCACCTGGGTGGGATGAATTTTGCGAACCGGTCGGTGCCCGTGCTCGTGGTGAAGCTGGCACGGGTGCTCGTGGCGCATCCGGCCGTGCTCGCGGCCGGCGCCGGGTGGGCCGCTCGGCGGCTCCGCCAGATCGGTCCGCGGCGGTTGCTGCGACATCCGCGGGTGCGGCCGGTCGCGTTCGTGATGCATTCGTTCATGGACGCGGCCGA
>DASYGP010000045.1:0-3182 GCA_035999615.1 Mycobacteriales bacterium | reverse complement strand
GCGGTAGGCAGCCGCAGGCCGGTCGGGTTCTGGTACTCGGCGGTCACATGCGCCAGGACCGGCGCGACCGTGCCCCGCCCGGCACCGGTCGCGCCGGTGTCCCAGCCGTCGTCGGTCACGCCGAGGGGCAGCTGGCGGGCGTGATGCGCCCGGGCGGCGTCCAGCACGGCGGGATACGTGGGTTGCTCCACCAGCACCCGGTCGCCGGGCCGCACGAATGCGCGGAGGACCAGATCCCAGCCGTGCAGCGCGCCCTGGGTGATGAGGATCTGCTCGGGGCGGGTGGGCAGGCCGCGGGCCGCCTGGTGCCCGGCGATCGTGCGGCGCAGCTGATCCAGCCCGAACGGGTGCAGGCCGTGCCCGGCCAGCACCGAGGGCAGCATCCCGGTGGCCTCGGCCACGACCTCGAGCAGCAACCCGGGAGCGGGCAGCGCGGCGATCGTCAGGTCGATGACGTCCTCGGCCGCGGCCAGCGCCTCGTCCGGACGGGTCGGG
Organism: Mycobacteriales bacterium; assembly: GCA_035999615.1. GTDB lineage: Bacteria > Actinomycetota > Actinomycetes > Mycobacteriales > CAJCIY01 > DASYGP01. The sequence continues at coordinate 2,687 of DASYGP010000045.1, read as the reverse complement.
TGGGTGCCCGGGACGTGGACGCGGGTGCCGCCGCCGCGGTCGCTGCGCAGGAAGCCCTCCGCCCGCAGCCGCCCGTACGCGGCGGTCACGGTGGCCCGGCTGAGCGTCAGTTCCCGGGCCAGGTCCCGTTCGGAGGCGACCCGCGCCCCGACGACGAGTTGGCCGTCCAGGACAAGACTGCGAAGACCCAAAGCCAAGGCTTGGTACGTGTCGCCCTGGCCCAGTGCCGGCCGGAGCAGCTGGGCCAGCCGCGGGGCCCGGCCGTTGTCCATGCGGCCAAGACTACCCGCTTGGCCTGGTCCGAACATAGCCAAATTCGGGGTCGGTGTGGCACCGTGCTGGCATGCGCCGCCTCGCCCTGCTGGCCCCCGTCGCGCCGGACCGCCGTCCGGCCCGGCTGGCGGTGCTGACCGTCGGGCTGGTCCTGTACGGGATCAGCAACGCCACCCTGGTGCTGGCCGGCCTCGGACTCGACCCCTGGGACGTGTTCCATCAGGGGCTGTCCCGCACCTTCGGGCTCGGCGTGGGGACCTGGATCGTGATCGTCGGTGCCGCGGTCTTGCTCGGCTGGATCCCGCTGCGGCAACGGCCCGGCGTCGGCACGGTGGCCAACGCGATCATCATCGGGGTGGTGGTCAACCTGGTGCTGGCCTTCACCCCGGTGCCGCACGGGCTGGTCCTGCGCGCGGTGCTGATGGTGGCGGCGGTCGGGCTGAACGCGGTGGCCACTGGCCTGTACATCGGCGCGGGCCTTGGCCCGGGACCGCGGGACGGCCTGATGACCGGGATCGCCGCCCGCGGCCATTCGGTCCGGGTGGTGCGCACCGGGATTGAGGTCTCGGTGCTCGTAGCCGGCTGGCTGCTCGGCGGCACTGTCGGTGTCGGCACGGTCCTGTACGCCGCGGCGATCGGCCCGCTGGTGCACCTCACCCTGCCGCTGCTGGCGCTGCGGTCGGCGCCGCCACGGGCGTGCCCAGCGCCGCCGCTGGACCTCGCCGCGAGGTAGCAGCGCTAGCTACCCGGGCGCCAGGGCGGCGCGGCGGCCGGAATCCTGGGCAACGTGGACTGGACCGCACCGAATCGCTCGCTCGCCTGATCCCAGGCCAGGTACGCCTCGTCGATCTCGGCCCGGCTGCGGGCGACGAAGTTCCACCACATGAGGAGGGGCTCGGCGAACGGCTCGCCGCCGAGCAGCAGCGTCCGGGTCGGCCCGTCGGCGGTGAGGACCAGCTCCTCGCGGCCGCGCCCGAGGTAGGCGAGCTGGCCGGGGCGGACCGGCTGCCCGTCGACGGTGAGGGCCCCGGTGAGCAGGATCAGCCCGTATTCGAATTCGGGGCGCAGCGGCCAGCTGCTGCGGCCGCCGGGCAGCGCGGCATCGACGCCGACCAACGGCGTGTCGTGCCGGGCCGGGCTTCGGGCGCCGGCCAGCTCCCCCACCAGGACCGTGGCGATCGCCCCGTCGCGCTCCACCCGGGGGAGTTCGGTGTGGTGTTCGAAGGCGGCGGCGCCGTGCCGGGTGCCGTCAGGTTGCGCGACCCACAGCTGCACTCCGTGCAACTCCCCGCGGTAGGCGCCGGTCGCTTCCTCGGCGTGCGAGACGCCCGCACCGGCGGTCATCAGGTTCAGCTGCCCGGGTTTGATGACCTGCTCGGAGCCGAGGCTGTCGCGGTGCAGCGCCTGCCCGTCCAGCAGCCAGGTCACGGTCTGCAGTCCCAGGTGCGGATGCGGGCCGACATCAAGTCCGGCGTTCTCGGTGACCGAGGCGGGGCCGAGGTGGTCGGCGAAGCACCAGGCGCCGATGGTGCGGCGGTCGCGGCGCGGCAGGGCCCGGCGCACGGTGAACCGCCCGACGGTGCTGCGCCGACTGTCGGTGACCTCGACGTCGGGCGCGGCGGCCGCGGCCAGGCCCGCGTCAGCTGCGGGCAGATCGAGGGTGGTCACCGGGCCGCTCACGTCGTATCCCGCCGTTCGCTAGAGGACCGGTGAGCCGTACATCTCGCCGAGGGGGTCGGCGATCAGTTCCAGCCGCGCGCCGTCGGGGTCGCGGAAGTAGACCGAGACCTCGCTGTGCACCTCATGCTCGACGCCGGCCGCGGTGAGTTTGCCGACCAGGTGCGTCCACCGCTCGGGGTCGACCGAGATCGCGACGTGGTGCAGGCCACCGAAAACCTCGGCGTACGGGCCGATGTCGAGCCCCGGGAAGTCGAAGAAGGCCAGCAGGTTGCGGTTGCCGAGGTCGAAGAAGAAATGGGTGGAGCCCGGGTAATCCCGGTTTTCGATCACCTCGGTCAGCGGGAATTCGAGTAGGCCTTGGTAGAAGCGGATGGTCTGCTCGACGTCGCTGCTGATCAGGGCGGCGTGGTGCACGCCGCGCGCGGACGAGGGCGGCCGGCTGTCCTCTGGCTGCAGGTAGGCGCGCCTGAGCCGGTCCCGTTCGGCAGCGCACTTGTCCTGGTCGATGGTGGTCATCGCATCTCCTTGGATCCGTGCGCCGGCCCGCGGTTGCCCCGCGGCAGCATTGTCGACCGGCTGGGTGTGCGGCGCTAGTTCGCGAGAGTGGCGTGCATCTCCCACACGAGCAGCTCGGCCGGCTCACGCGCCGTGACCTGCTGTCCGCCGGTCGCGGTGAAGCGGACCGCATCGCCGGCGCTGAGCTCGCCGGCGCCTTCAAGGCTGACCCGGCCGCG
>DASYGP010000190.1:0-8064 GCA_035999615.1 Mycobacteriales bacterium | reverse complement strand
CTCGGCTGTGGCACCGGCCTGAATTTCGCGCGGCTGCAGGCGGCGGTGGGCCCGGCCGGCGCGATCGTCGGCCTCGACCTGAGCCGGTCCATGTTGTCCCGCGCCCAGGCCCGCGCCCAGCGGCACAGGTGGGCGAACGTCTACCTAGAGCAGGCGAACGTCGGCTCCCGCAACGCGAGCGGGCTACTCGCCCCGAATTCGTTCGACGCGGTGCTGTTCACCTACGCACTCTCGGTCATCGACGACTCCACCACGGCGTGGCGCACCGCGCTCGCCGCGCTGCGTCCCGGCGGCCGGATTGCCATCGTGGATCTCGCCATGCCACACGGTCCGGCGGCGGTGCTGGCTCCCCTGGCGAAGCTGGCCTGTATTACCGGCGGCGTGCAGTGGCGGCGCAAGGTGTGGCAGTGGGTCGCGTGCGACACCGCCTGCGTCCAGCAGCGGGTGCTGCGCTCCGGCCACATCCGGGTCGCGGCTGGGACGAGCCGCCCCGATCTGCGCCAGGAGCCGAACGTCGAACCGGGCCCAGCGTGACGCGGAGTCGCGCCGCCGGCGCGTCCGGCGGGAAGGATCGGCGCCAGTCGCCGGGTTCCGCACATGTGAGCGGTCCAGCATCCCAGCCGGTCATCAGCGATCCGGTCGGCGAGCGTCAGCTGGCACGGGAGAGGGCGTTTCGCCGCTATGTGGAACCGGACATCGATGTGCTGCTCCGGGTCGCGTACACGCTGACCCGTTCCTGGCCGGATGCCGAAGACGTGGTGCAGGACGCGCTGATCCGGGCGTGGCGTGCCGTCGACCGTTTCGATGGAGCCCACCCCCGCGCGTGGTTGTTGACGATCTTGCGTCACAGCCATCTGAACTCCCTGCGGCGCAGGCGCCCGGAGCTGATCGGCGACCGGAGCGAACTGGAGGGGCATCGGCCGGCGTTCGGCGCGCGGGCCGCGGACAGCCCCGAGCAGCGGCACACCGACCGGGAGTTCAGCACCGCGTTGGACCGCGCGGTCGCGGGTCTGGATCCCCGTTACCGCGTCGTGGTGCTGCTGGTCGACGTCGACCAGCTCAGCTACGCAGAGGTCGCCGAATTGCTCGGCATCCCGTTGGGCACCGTCATGTCCCGGGTGTCCCGGGCGCGGGACAAGCTGCGTCGCCAGCTACGGGCTTGTTCCGCCGGGGAGGGGACGCACCCGTGAACATGACGCTGTGGAGCATGGTGACCTGCCGGTGGGCTGCCCGGCGCATCCAGCGCTACCTCGACGCCGATCCCGCGGCTTGGCTTGAGCCCGACGAGGTGTCCCGGCTGCAGGCCCACCTGGCCGAATGCGCCCGCTGCACCGGCCGGGTGGAGGAATACCGCGCGTTGGGTCGCGCGCTGCGGGCCTGGTCGGATCAACGCGGCCCCGACCCGCTGATGGTGGCGCGGTTACGGGCAACCGCCGAGCAGATCATCACCCAGGAGCCGGCATGACACCCGCGCGAACACCCGCGCGAACACCCCCTCGGACAGCCCCGCGGACACCCGGTGGCGAGCTTCCGGACCGGAACGACGGCGGCGCGACCAGCTGGGATCTGCTGGTTATCGGCGGCGGCACGGCCGGCATCGTTGCGGCGAAAACCGCCGCCGGATTCGGCGCGCGGGTGCTGCTGGTCGAACGCGACCGCACGGGCGGGGACTGCCTATGGACCGGATGCGTGCCCTCCAAGGCGCTGCTGGCCGCCGCGGCTGCCGCCGCGCAGGCCCGCGGGGCTGCCCGCTTCGGCGTGCACGCCGTCGATGTGCGGGTGGACTTCGGCGAGGTGATGGCGCACGTGCAGGCCGCGATCGCCGCCATCGAACCCGACGACTCCGTCGCCGCCCTCACCGCCGCCGGAGTCCATGTGCAGCGCGGCTGCGCGCGGTTTACCGGGCCCAATTCCGTGCAGATCGAAGGGCGACCGGTCCGATTCGGCCAGGCCGTGATTGCGACCGGCTCCGCCCCGCTGCTGCCGCCGATCCCGGGACTGGCGCAGGCGGATCCCCTGACCAGCGAGACGGTCTGGGCGCTGCAGTCCATGCCCGGCCGCCTGCTGGTGGTGGGCGGCGGCACTGTCGGCTGCGAACTCGGGCAGGGTTTCGCTCGGCTCGGCGCCCAGGTCACGCTGGTGGAAGCCGCCCCCCGGCTGCTCGCCGGCGAAGATCCGGATGCCGCCGAGCTCGTCACCGCCGCGCTGCGCCGCGACGGCGTCGCGGTGCACCTCGGCGTGCAGGTGGTCGCCGTGCACCCCGGTGAAGGGGAACTCGACGACGGACGACGACTGGGCTACGACCAGCTGCTCGTCGCGGTGGGTCGACGCCCGCGCAGCCGGGACCTGAATCTGCAAGCGGCCGGCGTCGCGGTCGACGAGCGCGGCTACGTCCGCGTCGATGCCCGCCTGCGCACCACTAACCGCCGCGTCTGGGCCGCCGGGGACATCACCGGCCACCCGCAGTTCACCCACACCGCAGGGGTTCACGGCAGCGTCGCGGCCAGCAACGCGATCCTCGGAGTGCGCCGCCGCGCCGATCTGGTCCAGCCGCGCGTGACCTTTACCCAGCCTGAGGTTGCCGCGATCGGGGTCAGCACCGACGCCAGCCACCACCACGGCGACCTGCATGTGCGCACGATGCCGCACGAGCACGTCGACCGGGCCGTCACCGACGGCGACACCGAGGGCTTCACCCGGCTCGTGCTGGACCGCAAATCCCGCATCGTCGGCGCCACCATCGTCGGGCCGCGGGCCGGTGAAGCCCTCGGCGAACTCGTGCTGGCCATCCGGCGAGGGCTGCGTGCCCGCGACCTTGCCGCTACCACCCACGCCTACCCGACCTACCTCTACGGGACCTGGGATGCGGCGATCGCCGAGGTCCGGAACCGGCTCCAACGGCCCGCGAGCGCCCGCCTTATCACCACGCTCGGCGCAGCCCGTCGCCGGTGGATCGAACTGACCAGTTGAGGAAACCAGCGCGAGTTCGGCGCCGCGACCGCGCGGGCAACTCAGATTGCGCAGCGATAGGGAGCCGGCAGGCTGGCATCCGCGAGCCGGGCGGTGAGGAATCGTTCGGTGATTAGGCGTTTCCCTTCGTGCAAAGACGTGCCGGCTGGGGCGAGGTGCATGTCGGGGCTGGTGGTGATGTCGGCGCCGGCGGGGTGCCAATGCAGGCCGTCGGTGGTGACGACAAGCTCGGGGACCGTCGTGTCCTCGCCGATGTCCATGCCCGCCGTGGACAGGCCGCGGCGCAGCATCGGCCGCACCGCGAACGCGTCCGCCGGCAGCCCGAGGTCGGCGAGCAGGGCGGCGACCGCCGGGATCTCCGCGGAGTTCTCGGGTGTCTGGGTCAGCGCGACCCGTAACGGCAAGCCGAGATCCCGCGCGTGCCGGATCCCGGCGATGGTGCGATTCCAGGAGCCGTGGCCGCGGTGCCGGTCATGCGTCGCGGGGATCGCACCGTCGAGCGAGGTCTGCAGGACCAGGTTGGGATGCCCCGCGAGATGGCGCAGCCGATCGAGACGCCGGCCGCCCAGCAGCATGGCGTTGGTCAGCAACACGGTGGGGAGCCGGTCGGTGGCTTGGTCGAGCAGGTCGGGCAGGGACGGGTGCAACAGTGGTTCGCCGCCGGTGAGGTACAACTCGGTGAAGTTTTCGGCGACGGCCTCGTTCACGAGGTCGCAGAACATCTCGAATGGCATGGTACGGGGCTCCGCCGCCGGGCTCGACGCGACGGCGCAGTAGTCGCAGGCGAGGTTGCAATGAAAATTGGTGTAGATCCACAGCCGGGCTGGGAAGTATTGGCTGGCGAACAGTGGCATCACCGGCAGCCTCGCGTTGTCGGTCGTGCTTGGGTCGTCCGCCCAGCCGTCGTCGATGGGCTGGAAGGCGGTGGGCAATGTGCTGCAGTACAGGTGGTATTTGCCGGCGGCCCGTTCGCGCGGCGGTAGGACTTCCAGGCAGGTGGTCCACCAGCCGGTTTCGATGGTTTCGACGAATGGTTCGGGCAGCCCGGCGGCGCGCATCGAGGCGGCCTGCGCGGGCCAGTCGTAGTCCAGCGGCACCAGCTCGGCCGTCGCGGCGCCGTCGGCGAGATCCAGCAGCGCGTACCAAACGGTCTGGGTGCCGTCGTTGGCGGGTTTGCCGAGAACCCCGACGTTCACGACGAGGCTGGTGCCGGTGCGGCGCTGCCAGGGCAGCCCGCTGTGCGTGCAGGCAATGACGTCCGCGCCACTGGCCGAGACCCGGGCCTGGTGCTCGGCGTCGGAGAGGGATTCCCACCAGAAGTCGTTCAGCGCCAGCGGCGAACCGTGCACCAGGTGCAGGTGCACCCCCTCGATGAAAAGTCGCCGTTCGGTGGGGAGCCGACCCATCCACGCGGCGAACGCCTCGCTGGTCTGGGCGCGGGTGTGATCGTAGATCAACTGGGCGTACTGGTTGTCACGTGGGTCGCGGTAGCCGCAGCCGCAGTCGGCGTCGCCGCGGGCGAGCGCGACGTCGTAATTCCCGGCGATGCATTGCACATCGCCGCCGGTCAGGAGCGGCCAAATTTCGTTGATGTCGGCGCCGAACCCGCCCAGGTCGCCCAGGCAGAACAGCCGCTGGGCGCCGCGGCGCCGCGCGTCGTCGAGGAAAGCACGCAACGCGTGGGGGTTGGCATAGGGACCGCCGCAGATCGCGATGCGCATCAGGCTGCCTCTGGCGTACTGGTCGTTGCGCGTCGGGTGGCCAGCAGTTCCAGCGGCCGGAACGCGCCCTCGGCGCCGCCTCGGACCGCATAGATACCGATCCCGGCGGCGCCGGCCAACCAGAAGACCGCGACCAGCAGGTAGGACGCCGACGCGCCCAGCTGCCCGGCGAGGCTGGGGAGGACCAGGGTGCCGACGATCGCCCCGATGCGGCCCACGGCGACCGACGCACCGACGCCGACGCCGCGCAGGTGGGTCGGGAACAGCTCGGTGAACGTGGGATAGGCCGAGGTCCAGGCGGCGGTGGCGAAGGCGCTGGCGATGACGAAGGCGACGGTCACCCACACTGCGCTACCGCTGCTGGTCGCGACAGCGAGCAAGGCGACCCCGCCGGCGGAAAGCAGATAGGTAGCGGCGACCATCCGGCGGTGCCCGACCCGGTCGAACAGTGCGGCCATGACCAGCCCGCCGGCTAGGGCGCCGATGTTGCCGATGATGTAGAACAGCGGGATCCCCGCTTGGGAGATGTGCACCTGGGGAAGCACCACCACCGAGAGCAACGCGAAGATTCCGTAGTAGCCGAAAGCCTCGGCCAGGTCGAGGAGCGCGCCGAGCGCGAGGCGCCCGGGGTAGTGCCGAACGAGCTCGGCGAACCCGCCGTGCGGGTGGACGTCGAGCACCAGCACCGCGGCCGCGGCGGATTCCTCCGCGCCGTCGAAGGCCCGGACGATGCGCTCGGCCTCGGCGATCCGGCCGCGGCTGGCCAGCCAACGCGGCGATTCGGGGATGCGTCGACGGAACACCAGCACGATCAAGGCAACGAGCCCACCGGACACGAACATGTAGCGCCAGGAGGTGGCGCTGGAAAGCGCGAGGGTGTCCAGCGCGAGGTAGGCGAGAAGTCCCGCGCCGATGGCCCCGGCCGGCCAGAAGTTCATCACCAGCGCGTTCGCCCGGCCGCGGACCCGGGCCGGCATGAACTCCGCGATGGCGGCGTTGACGATCGCGTACTCCGCGCCGACACCGAGCGCGGCCAGGAAACGCAACCCGTACACGGCGGACAGGTTCGGGGCCAGGCCGGTGAGCAGGGTGAAACCGGCGTACCACAGCAAGGTTGTGACGAACAGCCGGCGACGGCCGAACCGGTCCGCCAGGCGTCCGCCCGTCACCGCACCGAGCAGGATGCCGGCCAACCAGACCGCGAGGACCGCGTCCCGCTGGAAGGTCGAGGCGCCGAAGTGATCCCCCAGCGGGCCGACGGCGCTGGAGAACAGCTGCACCTCGAAGGAGTCAAACAACCAGCCGGCGCCCAGCGCGATCAGGATGACGGTGTGCAGCCGCTGCCAAGGGGCGCGGTCCAGGCGGGCGCCGATGGCGCGTTCAGGCAGCACGAGAAACCTCCGGGTGACAGGAGCGGTGGGGGAGACGGGGGCCACGCGCGTAGCGCTCGGCGAGCCGCTGGGGGTCGACGCCGACGAAATACTGCAGCTTGAGGTACTGCATGAACAGCACCATCTGCCAGGTGCCGTGCTCGACGAAGCGGCGCGCCGAAGCGGTCGACGTGGCGGGCAGCAGCATCAGCCGGCCGCGGCGATGCAGGCGTCGGGATAACTCGAGGTCTTCCATCAGCGGGTACGGGGGGAAGCCGCCCAGTGCCTCGAAGGCATCGCGGCGGACGAACAGCGCCTGGTCGCCGAAGATCTGGTGCAGCCGCCGGGCCCGGACATTTGAGCTGTGCGACAGCAGATCCAGCGCCCGGCTGCGTCGATCGAAGCGCAGGCTCAGCCCGCCACCCACCACATCAGGGTCGGCCAGCGCGGCGCGCAGCTGACCCAACGCAGCAGGGTCGATGACGGAGTCGGCATGCACGAACCACAGCACCGCGCCGGCGGTGGCCGCCGCACCCGCGTTCATCTGTACCGCCCGCCCGGGGCTGCTGCGCAGCACGGTCGCGAACTCGGCGGCGAGCTCGACGGTGCCGTCGTTGCTGCCGCCGTCCACGACGACCAGCTCACAGTCGCCGAAATCCCGGCGCAGCCGCGTGAGGGCGCCGGTGATCCGGGCCGCCTCGTTCAAGGTCGGGGTCACGATCGACACCGACAACGGGTCGCCGCTCATCAGGGCGCCGCCGTGCCGGTGCCGGAGTCGGCGGTGCGGGCCATGATCAGCACTGTTGGACTGACGCCGCTCACCGCCGCGGCTCCTCCAACCGGTAGACCACTCCGGCCGGGGTCGGCGTGCCCAGCGTCGGCGCCGCCGCGGTCACCACCTGCGCGAAGACCTCACCACTGGCGGCCATCAGCCGGGAAAGCTCGGTCAGCGGGAGCGGTTCTGGGAGGACCCCGTTGGCGTGATCGGTGATGAACCCCAGCAACGCGATCGGCAACTGCGCCTCTCCGGCGAGCACCACCTCCGGCCCCGCGGTCTGGCTGACCGCGCACACGCCGGCCCTGGCCAGCGCGGCGATCTCGGTGCGGCTGTTGAACCGCGGACCGTCCACATGCCCGTAACAGCCGCCGTCGCGGACGGCGAGGTCAAGCCCGCGGGCGGCGTCGACCAGGGCCTGCCGCAGCTCGCCGCTCATCGGGGTATCGAAAATCCAGTGCCCGCGGTCGGGCGATGCCGCATCCTCGTGCCAGGTGCACAGGCTGCCGTCCGGAAGTCGGTTGGTGGGGAAGTAGAGGTCATCGAAGACGATCACCGTCCCCGCGGCGAGGGTCGGATCGACGGCGCCGCACACCGTCAGTGACACCACCGCGTCGACTGCCTGATCGCGCAGCGCCGCCAGGTTCGCCTTGTGCGTCACCTGATGGGACAGCCGCGCGTGGGCGGCACCGTGCCGCTCGAGGTGGACCACCTCGATCCCCGCCAGCAGGCCCGCGGTGACGTCGACCGTCCCGTACCGCGTGTGGCAGGTACGCGGTTGCCGGTCGGTGATGCCCGGCCACGGGTAGCCGCCCGAGCCGCTGATGATCCCCAGTCGCATCAGCTGGCCTCGACCGGCTGCCCGGCTGAGCCGGTCCGATCAATAGGCGTCAACGGCAGGAGCCGTCGCAGCTCGACATTCTCGATCGGATCGAGGACGGAGTGCTGCACGCAGGCCGGTACCAACTGGCCGGTCTCGGGGTGGGCCATCGCGTAGAAGCAGGCAGAAAGCCGTTCCTGCGTGGCGCGTAGCCGTGGCTCGGTACTGATCTCACCCCGTTGCATCGCCGCCCAGGCCGGTGCGACATCGGCCGCGTCCATGAACGAATGCATCACGAACGCGACCGGCCGCACCCGCGGATGTCGCAGCAACCGCCGCGGACCGATCTGGCGGAGCCGCCGAGCGGCCCACCCGGCGCCGGCCGCGAGCACGGCCGGATGCGCCACG
>DASYGP010000168.1:0-10906 GCA_035999615.1 Mycobacteriales bacterium | reverse complement strand
CCGACGGGGTGGTCGCTGCCGCGTTCGGCCGCGATTCCGCCGCGAACCACGAGGCACGGTTCCCGCAACGCGACTTCGCTATGGGCCGACCCGTCGCGAACATCCCGGGCGCCGCCGCGGACGAGGCCGTGCAGCTCTTGGTCCTCGCCACCGAGTACGACGATTCCGCCGGCTGGCTGCGCGCCGGGATGGCCCTGCAGCGACTGCTGCTGACCGCCGCCTGCGAAGGGGTGATGGCCTCGTATCTCAACCAGAGCGTCGAAATCTCCGCCCTGCGCCCCCGCCTGCAACAAGAGGTGGGCCTTCGGGGCCATCCCCAGATGCTGATGCGTGTCGGGTACCCGCAGGACGGTGCCGGCCCGGTTTCCCCGCGGCGGCCCATGTCGGAGGTGCTGAAACCGTAGGTGCGGCGCTGCGGCATGCCGCCGGCAGCCGCGGAGATGCCACGATGGGCCGTGACCGATTCAGCGGAGACGCATGCTTCGGCCCCGGTAATGACCGGGCTGCTGCCAGGGTTGGATCAGGTGCAGCTGCCCGATCTGCTGGCCGAGGTGAGCCGCCGGATCGAGGACCTGCTCACCACCGGGGACGTGCTGCGCGGGCTGCTCGAAGCAGTCGTCTCGGTAGGGGAGCACCTGGAGCTCCCGGTGGTGTTGCAGCGCATCGTGGAGGCCGCGGTGCAGCTCACCGGCGCCAGCTACGGCGCGCTCGGGGTGCTCGGGCAGGACCGGCCGGGTGAGCTGGTGGAGTTCGTCACCGTCGGCCTCGACGACGCCGCCAGAGCAGCGCTGGGGCCGTTGCCGCGCGGCAGGGGCATCCTGGGGCTGCTGATCGACGATCCGCGGCCGCTGCGGCTGACCGATCTCAGCTCTCACCCGGCCTCGTTCGGCGTGCCACCCGGCCATCCCCCGATGGCCAGCTTTTTGGGCGTTCCGATCCGGGTGCGGGCCGAGGTCTTCGGGAACCTGTACCTGACCGAGAAGCGCGGCGGTGCCGCGTTCACCGCGGAGGACGAGCAGGTCATCATCGCGTTGGCCGCGGCCGCCGGGGTTGCGCTGGACAACGCCCGGCTGTTCGAACGCGGTCATGCCCGGGAGCGTTGGCTGGCCGCCGCAGGCGAGGTCACCACTCAGCTGCTGGCCGGGGAATCGCCGGCGGCGGTGCTGGCCCTGATCACCCGATCGGCGCGGGCCCTGGCCAGCGCCGACCTCAGTTACCTAGGCGTGCGCGCCGAGGGCGGGGAGCTCATCGTTCAGGCCGCCGACGGAACGGGCGCGGAACGCCTGCTGGGTAGTCACATTCCGGCCGAGTCCATGTCCGGGCGGGTGCTCGCCACGGGCCGCTCATTGGCCGTCGCCGACGCGCAGGCCGACCCGCGGGTCTGGCAAGAGATCATCCTCGCGGCCGACGCGGGGGCGACCCTGTTCGTGCCGTTGCGGGCCGGCGATCAGGCAGTGGGCACGCTGATCGTGGCCAACCGCGCCGGCGGCGCGCAGTTCAGCACCGAGACGCTGAAACTGGTGGAGTCGTTCGCCGACCAGGCCGCGCTTGCGCTGCGGCTGGGCGAGGTCGCCCGGGACCGGGAGCGCCTCGCGGTCTTCGAGGATCGGGACCGGATCGCCCTGGACCTGCATGACCTGGTCATCCAGCGGTTGTTCGCCGCCGGGATGCGGCTGCAGAGCCTCGCCCGGCGGCTGGACGCAGCCGAGCACCGCGACACGTTGCTCAGCTGCGTGGATGACCTCGACGACACCATTCGCGAGCTCCGCTCGAGCATCTACCAGCTGCAGGCACCACTGCCGGCGACCGGTCAAGGTCTGCAGGCCAAGCTGCTGCAGACCGCGCAGGGGGCCACCGACGCGCTGGGATTCCCGCCGAGCACCCACTTCGACGGCCCGCTGGATCGCCTCGTTCCGCCCCCGATCGCTGAGCACGTCCTTGCGGTCGTCCGCGAAGCCCTGTCCAACGCGGCTCGTCATGCCGAGGCGAAGGACCTTTCCTTGTCCGTCAGCGCCTCGCCGCCGAACAGCTCCGGTCCGGGGCGGCTCACGGTGCGGATCGTCGACCACGGAAAGGGGCTGCCCGAGTCAGGGCGCCGCAGCGGCCTGGACAACCTCGCGCAGCGGGCCCACGGCTTAGGCGGCGAGTTCAGCGCCGGGCGGCCGTCGACCGGCGAGGCAGGCACCGAGCTCATCTGGTGGGTACCGCTCGAGGCCGCCAGTGCGGACCGCGAGCGGGGGACGTTCGCCCCTACCGGGCATCATGCAGGTGGCGTGCACTGACGGCATGACCGCGGACCTCGCATCGAAGCCGGAGCCTTCTGTGTCGAACGGCCAGGACCCGATCACCGTGTTCCTCGTCGATGACCACGAGTTGGTCCGGCGGGGCGTCCGGGAAATGCTGGAGGTCGACGGAGATGTCCGCGTCGTCGGCGAAGCGGCCAGCGTCGGCGAGGCACTGGCCCGGTTACCCGCCGCCGCCCCTCAAGTTGCCGTGCTCGATGTACGCCTGCCCGACGGTGACGGTGTTTCGTTGTGCCGGGAGCTGCGATCCCAATCGCCTGATACGGCGTGCTTGATGCTGACTTCCTTCGCCGACGACGAGGCGCTGATGCAGGCGATCCTGGCCGGCGCTTCGGGGTATGTGCTCAAACAGATTCGCGGATCGGACTTACTCGGCGCCGTCCGCACCGTCGCCGCCGGCGGATCCCTGCTGGACCCGCACACCACCGCCCGGATGCTGGAACGGCTGCGCGATCAGGCGAGTGCCGCGGACCCGCTGGCCGCCCTTTCCACCCAGGAGCGGCGGGTTCTCGAGCTCATCGGTGAGGGGATGACCAACCGGCAGATCGGCGAGCAGATGTTCCTGGCCGAGAAGACGGTGAAGAACTACGTCAGCGCGCTGCTTGCCAAGCTGGGCCTGCAACGTCGCACCCAAGCGGCGGTTCTCGCGACCGAGGTGCGCACCGCGCCCAGTCGGGATCGTCAGCCATGATGAGTGAACTGTCCTCGACGGACCACGCCGTGCTCGATCGGGCGGAATGCCTGCGGCTGCTGGCAACCGCGGCGGTGGGACGGATCGTGTTCACCGAACGCGCGCTCCCTGCGGTCATCCCGGTGAGTTACGGGCTGGACGGCGAGCGCATCGTGATCAAGACCTCGGCCGGGTCGGCCGTGGTCGGCGCCGGCCGGCACGCGATTGTTGCCTTCCAGGTCGATGAGCTCGACCGCGGCAGCCACACCGGCTGGAGTGTCGTGGCCACCGGGCCGGCCCGGTTGTGCATCGACCAGGTGGAGATCGCGCATCTCGACCGGCTGCCGCTGCCGGCCTGGACCCCGGGCCACGGCGAGCGTTACCTGCTGATCGAACCCGAGCTGTTCACCGGACGGATGCTGCGCGCGGAGGCGACGGGGGTCTTTCGTCCCTAGTGGTGGCGGTCCCGGGGCGGGAGGCTCGAACCGTTCTCCATCATCCCCCAGGAGGTTTACCCCGTGACAACCGCCGGCCCGGCGCTGTGGCTTCACCAGTCAGCGATCATCAATCTCAACCACCCAGGGCATTACCTGCACTGGGGAATCATTCAGATCTCGCTGGCGAATCTCGTCGTCATCTTGGTGATGGTGGCGGTTTTCCTCGCCGCGTTGTTCTTGCGCTTCCCGGGTCACGGCGGCCGGTCATGACAGCCCCGCCGGTCAAGCCCGAGCCACGATCCTGGACCGCCCTGGTACGCGGCCGGGCGGTGGCCGCGCTGCCCCCGGACAAGCTGCTGCCCGACACCCAGCCGGTCTACGTCGCCAGCTGGATTTACGTGTTCGGGGTGCTGACGATCGCCGCGCTGCTGGCGGTGCTGGCCAGCGGCGGGATCCTGGCCCTGGAAGGGCCGGCCTGGTACCACACCTCGGTGGTGGGGCATTTCGCCAATTCGCTGCACCTGTGGAGCGTGGAGCTGTTCTTCTTTTTCATGGTCGTGCACTTGTGGGGCAAGTTCTTCATGGCGGCCTGGCGCGGCAAGCGGGCGCTGACCTGGATCACCGGGGCGCTGGCCTTCGTCGGCTCGGTGGGCACCGCGTTCACCGGCTACCTCGTGCAGACCAACTTCGATTCGCAATGGATCTCGACGCAGGCCAAGGACGGCTTGAACTCGGTCGGTTTCGGCGCCTGGTTCAACGTGATGAACACCGGTCAGATGCTGCTGTGGCACGTGCTGTTGCTGCCGCTGGTTCTCGGTGTGCTCGTCGTCCTGCATGTGCTGCTGGTGCGACGGCATGGCGTGGTGCCGCCCTTCGATGCCGGCGATGGCAGCGCGGCCAACGAAGCAATCGATGCGGTGGCGAGTCGATGACCCTCACCGCGTCCCGGCGCCCGGCGGCCAGCCGGCCGTCGAAGGCGAGTCGGCGCGCCGAAGGGCAGCCGTGGCGCGGCCCGACCAGGCCCTACGACCTGGTCAAGGAATTCGTGATCGCCACGGTGGTGGTCGGCATGCTGGTGGTCGCGCTGGCGGCGCTGTTCGGCTCGCCCGATGAGAAGGCCTTGACCCTGCAGGGCTGGGCGAAGGCCGCGCCCGCGGATTTCGTCACCACGACGGTCACCGAACTGGACGGCAGCAGCCCGACCGCCGGCTACGGACCCCCCTACAACCACGCGGCCGGCGGCCAGCAGCTCGGCCCCCTACCCCTGGCCCGCTGGATCGGCGGCTACCGCATTCCGGTGGACACCGCCGCGGACTTCGTCCTCAACCCGCTGTCCCAGCTGCCGGCCACCCCGCCGCTGACCGCCGCCTTGCAGCAGTGGCGTGCGGCAAGTAGCACCCAGCAGCAGAACTGGGCGACGGCGTATGACACCGCCATCGGCAAGGCGCCGGACAGCGACCCGGCCAAGGCGGCCGCCGGGGACTACGGCCCGGTGCCCGCGCTGGCCAATGCCGAGCTCTCGCTGGCCCAGGCCGGCGGGCTGGACGGCGCCTTGGGGCGCAATGCCGGCTTCTACGCCTCCGACTACACCCTGTCGTTGCTGTTCTTGCAGGACGGCTCCTACCTCGCGGACACCTCCGCGACCCAGCATCTGTCCGGCAATCAGTGGGGCATGATGAATGAGACCGGGAGCTTCCCCGGGCAGGCTTGGCTGTGGCTCTACACGTTCTGGTATCAGATCTCGCCGTTCAACCATTCCGGTAACGGCGACGCGCTGGTCTGGGCGGTCATGGCCGTGCTGGTGTTGGCGTTCACCTTCGTGCCGTTCCTGCCCGGGATCCGTTCGCTGCCCCGCCGCCTCGGCGTGCACCGGCTGATCTGGCGGGACTGGTACTCGCGTAACACCTAGTCGGCCTGACGGTCCGGTTTGACGGACCACGCCCGGCCGCCGAACATCACGGCGATGCCGCATCGCTTGCCACCGGGGCCCTACGGCATCGCGCACCTCATCGTGCGACCCGACGAGATCGGGATGGGGCTGCGGCGGGCCATGCGGGAGGCGGCCCGATTCGACCGCGCCGCGCTCGCGCCGCTGGCGGGGATCAGGGTTGCCCTCGGCGTGGTCATCGCGCTGGTGATCGGGCGCCTTTTCCACAACCCCGGCGCGGAAGCCTCGATTGCCGCTGGGGCACTGCTCGCCGGCATTCCCGCTGCGGTCAGCGGTGGCCGGATGTCGGTGCGTTCCCTGGTCGTGCTGTCCGCGGGCATGGCGGTGTCGACCTTCGTCGGCTCGACCAGCGCTCAGCTCGGCTGGGTGCACACGGCCGTGGTCGTCCCGTGGTGCCTGCTGGCTGGGCTGCTGCTGGCCCTCGGCGGCGCGGCGACGTCGATCGGCACCCAGGGTCTTGCCGCCATGATCGTGTTCGGTCGGTTCGCCGAATCGCCTGCGGCGGCCGCCCATCTCGCCGGCTACGTCCTGGCGGGGGGTCTGCTCGCCACGGCGATCATGGCGCTGACTCGCCCGCCGGTGACCGCGGCGCTGCAGCGCCGCAGCATCGCCGCCGGTCTCACGTCGTTGGCGGAGCTGGCCGGCGCCGGCGTTACCCAACGCAAGGGGGTGGCGTCCGCCGAGGCGCTGGAAGCCGCCGACCGGCTGCTGGGCAGCGGTCTGCGCCTGGAGGAGGAACAGAACCTGCGGCTCCGGGCGCTGCTGGATGTGGCCCGCCGGTCCCGGCTGGAGTTGCTCGTGATCGAGGGCCTCGGCCGGCGCCTGACCCGGGTGGATGACCCACCGGTCGCCGCGTGGTGGGCCGCGGTCGAGGGCGCCCTGGTCGAGTCCGCTCGAGCATTCACGGCGCTGGCCGAAGAGCTCACCGCGCCGACGGGCCACGCGCGGCAGGCAGTGCAGCGCTCCACCGAGGCCGCCCACGCCGCCCGCCGCAATCTGGCCGCAGCGGAGCCAAACCCGTCCGGTGCGGTCTTCGACGCTCTCCAGGCTCACCTGGCCGCGCTGGCGGGCCAGCTGCGCGCCGCCGCCGAGCTGGTCGGGCGAGCTGGCACCGGGAACCCGCGCCGGCGGGTCCGGCCGGTGGGGCGCTCCACCGTGGCCAACCTCCGGGCCGGCGCCGGCGAGGCCTGGGACACCCTCACCGCGCAGGCGACGGTGCGCTCCCCAATCGGCCGGCATGCGGTGCGCCTCGCGGTCGCGGTCACTGCTGCCGAGCTCATCGCCCGGCACACCCCACTCGGTCGTGGCTACTGGGTGGCCTTGACCGCCTCGGTCGTGCTTCGTCCGGACTTCTCAGTCACCTTTAGCCGCGGCTTCGCCCGAATGCTCGGGACGAGTGTCGGGGTGGTGCTGGCCGGGCTGCTGGCGGTCGTGCTGCACGGCCGCGCGGTGGCCGACATCATCGCGATCGGGGTGTTGTGCGTGGCGGCGCTGGCCAGCTTCCCGGCCAGTTACGCCATGTTCACCGGGTTCCTCACCGGCCTGGTCGTCCTGCTGGTCGGGGTCGCGACCCCCAGCACGGTGGGTACGGCCTTCGACCGGCTGGCCGACACGTTGGTCGGCGGCGTCCTGGCGTTGACCGTCTACGCCCTGTGGCCCACCTGGTCGCAGCAGCAGGCCGCGCAGGCTTTCGCCGCGCTGGTGGCGCGGCAGCGGGACTACCTGGTCGCCGTCCTGGCGGTGGTCAGCGGCGAGCGTTCCCTGCACCGTGACGAGCTGCGCGGATGGGCCCGGGACGCGCGGCGGGCTAAGGCCGAAGCCGACGAAGCGCTGGTACGGGCCGCAGATGATCCCGAACGCCACCGCTTTCGGCTGGCCCAGGGGCAGGGCATCATCGCCGCCACGAGCCGGATCAGTCTGGCCATCCATGCGCTGCGCACCGATGTCGAGGACGGCCGGCCGGGTGGGCCTGTCCCGGAGGCAGCAGCGCTCGCGGCCGCCCTGAGCGGCGCGCTCGCCGTCGCCGGCGACCGGCTCCAGCCGGGCCCGGGGCGGCTGGCCGCCAGCCAGGTGGGCGCCAGCCAGCAACCGAACCTGCGGGCCTGCTATGAGCAGCTCGCCGGGGCGCTCGCCGGCCGGCCGGAGACCGGCCCGCTGCTCAGTTCGGCTGACGAGCTGGTTGACGCGGTGAACACGCTGAACGAACTGCTGGCGCCGGCCCGGGAATGACGTACCATCCTCTTGGTTGTAAGGAGGTAATAACGTAATCACGTGGAGGGATCATGAGAGACAGCAACGAAGAGGTACCGCAGGGACCGGACCGCAGGCGCGGGCGGGGGCCCGGGCAGGATCGCGGGCAGGGTCGCGGGCGCGGACCCGGCGGGCACGGTCACGGACGCGGCGGGCATGGCTTTGGCCGACCCGGTGGTTGGCAGCATGCCGACCTCCCGGGGGTCGATGATGCGGCCGCCTGGCTCGGCGGCCGGCTGCCCGCGGACTGGTTCGTCGGCGCCCCGGTGGTGACCGTGGACCGCGATGAGATCGTGATCAGCGGTGAACTTGCCGCCCCCGATCGCCCGGCCGACGCCGACGAGAGCACGATGCAGTCCGCCGTCCTCGGTCGGATCACCCGCTTCCGTGAGGAGACCCGCGATCAGCGCATCCAGATCGCGCGCGAGGCCGAAGCCCGCTATGGGCGCAGGATCGCCTGGGGGGCCTCGATCGGGGAGCAGCAGATCCTGTTCACCCACCTGGCCGCGCCGGTCATGACCCGGCTGCGGCAGGACGAGCGGCGCGTGCTGGACACCCTCGTCGATGCCGGGGTGGCCCGGTCTCGCTCGGATGCGTTGTCCTGGTGCGTCAAGCTGGTCGGTCAGCACGCCGGCGATTGGCTGGCGGACCTGCGCACGGCGATGTCGGACGTCGACAAGCTGCGTACGGAAGGCCCGGATGTGTAGCTGGCCGGATGTGTAGGGAGGCGGCTGCCTACTGTTCGTGCGTCGCGATCAGGATCCCCCGGCCGAGGGTGTGACTGAACAGGTTGAACCCGAGGAACGCCGGTGAGGCGCTGGCGTCGACCTCGAGCCGGTCCACGTCGACGGCGTGCACCGTGAAGATGTAGCGATGCGGTCCGTGGCCGGGCGGCGGGGCGGCGCCGATGTACCCGGCCATGCCCGCGTCGTTCGCCAGGGTCACCGCTCCGGCGGGCATGTTGGCATGGTCCGCGTTGCCGGCGTCGGACGCCAACTCGGTCACCGCGGCGGGGATGTTGGCCACGGCCCAGTGCCAGAAACCGCTTTGGGTAGGCGCATCCGGGTCGTAGCAGGTGACCGCGAAGCTCTTCGTACCCGCCGGGAAACCCGACCAGGACAGCTGGGGGGAGCGGTCCTCGCCGCCGGCGCCCATCACCCCCGAAACGTGGGGGGTGCCGAGGGGCTGGCCGTCGCTGATGTCGGTGCTGGTCAGCGCGAACGACGGGACCTGGGGCAGAAAGTCGTAGGGCAACGGGGGGCGCGGCTGGTCGGGCATGACAGCTCCTTCGGTTCGGGCGCAGGGAACGCCGGTGAGCACATCGCGGCGGGCAGCGCCGCCCCCTGGCAAAGCTACCCAATCGCACGGTCCAATCCCATTCGCGGTTGGGCCAGCTTCGTTGTCCATCGATTCCAGCGCGCTAGGCCTGGGCTGGATGCCAGCAGTAACGCGGCAACTGGGATGCTGGTCGGATGGGCGGCGCGCTGCGTGTCGAGTCGGTCCGAGTCAGGATCGATGCGAGGGCGCTCGTCGACTTGCGTGAACGGCTTGCCCGCAGCCGGGTGGCCATCGCTGACGACGACGGATGGGAACGCGGCGTGCCCGCCGGCTGGCTCACTGAGTTGCTCGCCGATTGGCAGACGTTCGACTTCTCCAGATTCCAGGACCGGCTGGACCGGCTGGCCCAGCTGCAGGCCGATCTGGATGGTCATTCGGTGCACCTGGTCCACGTCGTTGGGCGCGGCCCGGACCCGTTGCCGCTTGTGCTGACGCATGGCTGGCCGGGTTCTTTCTGCGAGTACTTGGATCTTATTCCGCTGTTGGTTGACCCGGCAGCGCACGGCGGGGACGCCGCGGACGCGTTCACTGTCGTGGTGCCGTCGATGCCTGGTTTCGGTTTCTCCGCGCCTCCGCCGGCGGGCGGGCTCACCGCGGACGTCGTCGCCGGGCTGTGGCACCGGCTGATGACGGTGGGCCTGGGCTATCGCCGGTACGTGGCGCACGGCAGCGACCTCGGCGCCGGGGTGACCGCGCACCTCGCCCGGCTTCATGCCGACGTGGTCGCGGGGATTCACCTTGCGACCCCCGGCCTACCCGCTCCACCGGCACCGTGGAGTCCGGCGGAACAGGCGTACTTCGACGCGGCCGAGACGTGGACCGCCGAAGAAGGCGGGTACGCCCATCAGCAGGCCACGAAGCCGTCCACCCTCGGCGCCGGCCTGCACGACTCGCCGGCCGGGCTGGCGGCCTGGATCGGGGAGAAGGTCGTCGCCTGGAGTAGCACGACCGGCGACGGGCAACCCGCATTCGATCGGGACTTACTCCTCGGCACGCTCACCCTCTATTGGACCACCGGGACGATCACGTCCTCCCTGCGGCCCTACTGGGCTTCCCGCCACACTCCGGGCAGTGTCTTGCCCGCCGACGCGCCCCCCCGGGTCCCTACCGTTGTCAGTGTCTTCGGCGGCGAAAGGGTGCCGTTCCCCAAGCCGCCGCGAGAGCTCGCGAACCGCTACTTCACGATCAGCGCGTGGCACGAACACGCTCGTGGCGGTCACTTCCCCGCCGTCGCCGAACCCCAGCTGCTCGCCCAGACCCTCCGCGACGCGTTCCGAGCGCTTCGCAGCAACCGCTGACCGGATCAAGGTCGCCAGTCAGAGAGCGGCACGAGCGCGGCGCAGCGCCGGCGGCAGGAAGCGCGCTCCCGATCCGCTCTCGCCGGCGGCGTCATCGGGGTTGGACAGCGCGCAGCGGCGTAGGGACAGGCAGCCGCAGCCGATGCAGGTGGTGAGCCCGTCGCGCAGGGCCATCAATCCGGCGATCTGCTCGTCGAGCCGGATCCGCCAGACCCGCGAGAGCTGCGCCCAATCCGCCCGGGTCGGGGTGCGGCCATCGGGCAACGTCCCCAGGGCGGCCCGGACTTCCTCGAGGGACAGGCCGACATTCTGCGCAGCGCGGATAAACGCCAACCGTCGCAGCACGTTTCGGGGATATCTCCGCTGGCCACCCGAGGTCCGTTCACCGTGCACCAGGCCTTCGCGTTCGTAAAAGCGCAGAGCCGAGGTCGCCAACCCGGCGCGCCGGGCCACCTCCCCGATCGGCAGCAGGTCATCCGAACGCATGAGCCAACTCCTTGACTTCAAGTGGACTTCACGTTGCAGGCTGCACCCATGACCTTCGCGACGCAAGCTCCCGAAACCCGAATTGCTCTGGTGACCGGCGCATCCCGCGGCCTGGGTCGCGCGCTGGCCACCGCGCTCGCCGAGCGTGGTTGGCAGCTTTTTCTCGACGCACGGGA
>DASYGP010000147.1:0-38922 GCA_035999615.1 Mycobacteriales bacterium | reverse complement strand
AAGAGCGTCCCGGCGCAGTTCGTTCCAGGACGTTGCCGACCACACGTCCGCGGCAACACCCCAGTCCTCCGCCAGCAGCTGCGCGCCGCGGAGCGCGGCATGCATCCCGGTCCCGGAGGCCAGTACTTGGGCCCGGGGGGCGTTGGTCAGCGGCGAGGACTGGTAACGGTAGAGACCCCGTAACACGGCTTTCTCATCGAGACCTTCAGGGGCGGCCGGCTGCCGGACCGGCTCGTTGTAGACGGTGAGGTAGTAGAAGATGTTCTCCGGCTCCGGCCCGTACATCCGGCGCAGGGCGTCCTGCATGATCACGGAAATCTCGAACGCGAATGCCGGGTCGTAGGCGATGCAGGCCGGAACCGTCGAGGCCAGGAGCAGCGAGTGACCGTCCTGGTGCTGCAGCCCCTCCCCGTTCAGCGTGGTCCTTCCCGCGGTCGCGCCGAGCAGGAAACCGCGGGCGAGCTGATCGCCGAGCGCCCACATCTGATCGCCGGTGCGCTGGAAGCCGAACATCGAGTAGAAGACGTAGACCGGAATCATGTATTCGCCGTGGGTGGCATACGCGGAGCCCGCGGCCGTCACCGACGCCATCGAGCCGGCCTCGCTGATTCCCTCGTGCAGAATCTGACCCTGCTCGGATTCCTTGTAGGAGAGCAGGAGTTCGCGGTCGACGGCGTCGTACCGCTGGCCCAGCGGGTTGTAAATCTTCGCGGTCGGGAACAGCGAGTCCATGCCGAACGTCCGCGCCTCATCCGGCACGATCGGCACGAATCGGGCCCCGATTTCCTTGTCCTTCATCAGGTCTTTCAGGAGCCGGACGAAGGCCATCGTCGTGGCGACTTCCTGCTTGCCTGAGCCACGCTTGAGTTCTGCGTAGACGTCGTTGCCGGGCAGCACCAGGGGCTTGGCCCGGACCACCCGCTTGGGCAGCGAACCGCCCAGCAGCGCGCGCCGTTCCTTGAGGTAGGCGATCTCTTCGCTGCCCTCACCCGGGTGGAAGTAGGGCGGGAGATCTCCTTCAAGCTCGGCGTCGCTGATCGGCAGGTACAGCCGGTCCCGGAATTCCTTGAGCTCGGCCTTGGTCAGCTTTTTCATCTGGTGGGTGGCGTTACGGGCCTCGAAGTCCTTGCCGAGGGTCCACCCCTTGATGGTGTGCGTGATGATCACGGTGGGCTGGCCGACGTGTTCGCGCGCGGCCTTGAACGCGGCGTAGAGCTTGCGGTAGTCATGCCCGCCGCGGGAAAGCCGGGTGATCTGCTCGTCGGACAGGTGATCGACCATCGCGCGGAGCCGCCGGTCGGGACCGAAGAAGTCATTGCGGATGAACGCGCCGTCCGAAACGCTGTAATTCTGGAACTGGCCGTCGGGCGTGGTGTTCATGGCGTTGACGAGCACACCGTCGTGGTCGGCAGCGAGCAGCGGATCCCAGTCCCGGCCCCACACCACCTTGATGACGTTCCAGCCGGCACCGCGGAAGTAGCTCTCCAACTCCTGGATGACCTTGCCGTTGCCGCGGACCGGCCCGTCGAGGCGCTGCAGGTTGCAGTTCACGATGAACGTGAGGTTGTCCAGCTCCTCACGGGCGGCCACGCCGATCGCCCCGAGCGACTCCGGCTCGTCCATCTCGCCGTCGCCGAGGAACGCCCATACGTGCGAGCTGGAGGTGTCCTTCAACCGGCGGTTGAGCAGGTATCTGTTGAACCGGGCCTGGTAGATCGCCCCGAGGGCCCCCAGGCCCATCGAGACTGTCGGGAACTCCCAGAAATCTGGCATCAGCCGGGGGTGCGGGTAGCTGGGCAGCCCGTTCGGCTTGCTCTCCTGCCGGAAGGCGTCGAGGTGCTCCTCGCTCAAGCGGCCCTCGAGGTAGGCGCGGGCATAGATGCCGGGGGAGGCGTGCCCCTGCATGAACACCTGATCGCCGGAAGCCCCGTTGTCCTTGCCGCGGAAAAAGTGGTTGAAGCCCACCTCATAGAGGCTGGCCGAGGAGGCGTAGGTAGCGATGTGCCCGCCCACCCCGATGCCCGGCCGGTTCGCCCGGCTGACCAGGATCGCGGCGTTCCACCGGATATAGGCCCGGATCCGGCGCTCGATGTGCTCATCGCCAGGGAACCATGGCTCGGCGTTCGCGGGAATGGTGTTGACGAAGTCGGTGCTGGTCAGGCTCGGCACACCGACCTGGCGTTCGCGGGCGCGCTCAAGCAGCTTCAGCATCAGGAACCGGGCGCGGGTCGCCCCGCCCTCGTTGACGACCGCGTCGAACGACTCGATCCACTCGGCCGTCTCCGCCGGGTCCACGTCCGGAATCTGGCTGGGAAGGCCGTCCGTGATGACCGCCCTGCGCTGCTCTGCCATGCCGCTGCTCCCGTCTTCGCTGCCTACTGCCCCGTCGGCGTCGTACGCCCACCTCCCATCTTGACTGTTACTGGCTGGTAGCCCGAACCTCGGGTACACCACGCGGATGGACACCACCACTGTCGAGATCCACACCGGCGACACGGATCGGGTGCTCGACCTCACCGCGGTCGCGACCGAGTTCGTGTCCGCGCGCGGCGACGGGCTGCTGCATGTGTTCGTCCCGCACGCCACCGCCGGGCTGGCCATCCTCGAGTTGGGGGCGGGCAGCGAGGAGGATCTGCTGCTCGCCTTGGGGCAGCTGCTGCCCGCCGACGACCGGTGGCGGCACGCGCACGGCAGTCGAGGGCATGGCCGCAGTCACGTCCTGCCGGCGCTGGTTTCGCCGCAGCTGTCGGTGCCGGTACTGGCCGGCCGCCTGGCCTTGGGTACCTGGCAGTCCCTCGCCCTCGTCGACCTGAACGTGGACAACCCGGTTCGTCAGGTCCGACTCTCGTTCCTGCCCGGATGAGCGCGCCGCGGGCGGCGCGACTGCCCGGATGAGCGCGCCGCGGGCGGCGCGACTGCCCGGATGAGCGCGCCGCGGGCGGCGCGACTGCCGGGGTTCCCGACTTGCAGCACAGCGCGTCGTCCGCTGGACTAGCCTGCGCCGCGTCAGAACCACGATGGGCAGAACGAGGGAGGACGCACGTTGAGCTCCACCGCGCCGGACGCGGCAGGGCAGCGGGGGGTCGCCACGAAGCTGGGCGTCAAGCCCGGTGACCTTGTCCAGCAGCTTGGCGAGAACGATGACGTGGATGAGTCGGTCCTGCCGGCGATCCTCGCGCAGGCCGGCACCGATCTGGTGCCCGCCGACACCGATGATGTGGTTGACGTCGTCCTGCTGTGGTTCCGGGAAGACGACGGGGATCTGGTCGACGCGCTGGTCGATGCCCGTCCCCAACTTTCCGACACCGGAGCGATCTGGCTGCTCACGCCGAAGGCCGGGCGCGAGGGACATGTCGAGCCCGCCGACGTCCTGGAAGCGGTCCCCACCGCGGGGCTCGCCCAGACCTCAACGGTGAGCGTCGGGCCGGACTGGACCGCGATGAAGCTGGCCGCACCCAAGGGCAGCCGCGCCCCGCGCCGCTAACCTCAGCCCGGCCAGCCCGGCAACCGACCCAACCGGCCAAGCGCGCCACTCACTGTGCTCAGGGAACGAGCAGCGATGATCATGGCGGCCCGCCCGGGGATCCCCGGCACCTCGCTGAGGATGGGCGTCAACGTGAGCAGCCGGCCGACCTCTTGCAGTCTGATCCGGCGGCTCGCGAGCAGCTGCGGGACGAACACGCGACCTGCCGAGGCATCGAGCAGGTCCGCCGCCGTCCCGAACAGGGCGGGGCCGCTGACCGGGCCAGGCGGCACCGCTTCGGTGCGCCATCCGTGCGGGCCGACCGGCGCGCTCCCGTACCAGCCGCCGTCAGGTGTCTGCACGGTGGCTGCTGCGACCCGTCCGGTGCGCGCCGCGAGGGCGCCGGTGACGTCGACCAGCGCGGCCACACCGGCCAGGAGCAACTCCGGTGGCGCGGCAGGTGCACCGCACGGCGCCAGGTCCAGCGCATGCACAGCCAACTCGTATGCGCCGGCATGCACGATGGTAAGCACCGGCAGGGGCCCGACCGCGGCCAGCGCGGGGCTGAGCCCCCATTCGTCTTCGGCCGGCGAGCCCAAGAATTCGGCCACCGCGTCCCGAGCCCGATATCCCGCGGCGAGCACTTCGGCCGTCGAAGCGCCGGCCTGCGCGGCCAGCACCCGCGCGTTGTCCTGGTCGGCGTTCGGTGGCCGTCCCGCTGCCCCGGCGCGGGCGCTGGCGAGCACCCGAGCCAGCGGCGTCGTTTCCCACGCGCCGAGGTGCGCCACAACGTCGCGCCCGGTCCAGCCGGGAAGCCGGGAGGGCTGGGTCAGGTCAGCCTGCTCGGCCAGCCCGAGAAAGCTGTCCCAGGCGGTCAAGATCCGTTTCCGCAAGGCGTCGCGGTCGCCGGTCGCGAGGCCGTGCGCGGACAAGTCGTCCGGCGATACGGCGGGTGGCATGCTTCGGATCCTGGCACGGGCCAGGCCAGTCTCCGCACCAACGAAAGGACCTTCATGACCGTCGAGGTGGGAACACCCGCGCCCGATTTCACCTTGCGCGACCAGGACGGCCAGGACGTCACGCTGTCCTCGTTCCGGGGCAACAAGAACGTCGTCGTGCTGTTCTACCCGCTGACGTTTACCAACGTGTGCCGAGGCGAGTTATGTGCAGTCCGCGATGAGCTGGCTACCTTTCAGAACGACAACGTGCAGGTGTTGGCGATCAGCGTCGACAGTCCACAGGCGCACCGGGTTTGGGCCGAACAGCAGGGCTACACCTTCCCGTTGCTGTCCGATTTTTGGCCGCACGGGGCGACGGCGCAGGCATACGGCGTCTTCAACGACGCCATGGGCGTCGCGCTGCGCGGCACGTTCGTCATCGACAAGCAGGGTGTCGTCCGCTGGACCGTGGTCAACGCCATTCCCGACGCGCGGGATCAGCAGGCCTACGCCAAGGTCCTCGCCGACCTGTCCTGAGTTGGACCGGCGCGCGCTCGGTTCCCCTATTCTGTGCCGGTCAGCTCGGGCGCGTAGCTCAGCGGTAGAGCACCCGCCTTACAAGCGGGTGGTCGCTGGTTCGAACCCAGCCGTGCCCACTTCAGCTCCCCACCCAGGCACGGACCCTTCGCGAGCAGCGGCATCGGCTGCTGCGAACGGAACGGCCGCCCACCGAGGGCGAGCCCCAGGTCCTCAAGGTCATCGTGTCGGCGGCCGCGCTTGAAGGTGTCCCCTGAGCTACACGATGATCTTCGCTGGTCGGTGGTTTCCCGGGTGCCGGCCGGCCTCATGATCATCGTGTCGGCGGCTGCGCTCGGCGGTGTCCCCTCAGCTACACGATGATCTTCCCCAACTCGGTAGCGCCGCCGTGGCCGGCCGTTCTCATGGTCATTGTGTCGGCGGGGGCGTTTGAAGGTGTCCCTTCAGCTACACGATGATCTTCCCCCGGGCGGGCATCACCACCGTTGCCCCCGAGCCCGGGACGGCCTCATCACCGTTGCTCCCTTCCCCCCGTCGGCGTCACCGACGCGATCACCGACACCCGCGCCTCAGGCCGTACGGTTGGCGGCGTGCTGCGCCTCGGGGACGGGACGGCCGTCGCCTTTCGACCGCTCGTTTCCGCCGACCGGTCCTGGATCGCCGCCGCCGTCGCGGGCCTGTCGCCGGAAAGCCGCTACCGCCGTTTCCTGGTCCCGCTGCGCACCCTGTCCGAGGCGATGCTGATCCGGCTTGTCGATGACGTCGATGGAACCGACCACGTGGCGTTCGTGGCGATCATCAATCCGGGGGAGGAGGCGAAGCAGGCCCGGGTCGGAGTCGCGCGCTACGTGCGCCTCGTCGCGGAGCCGGCCGTCGCCGAATTCGCCATCACCGTCAGCGACCTGCTGCAGGCCAAGGGGTTGGGCAAGCTCTTGGCCCGACACGCGGCGAGCCACGCCCTCGGCAACGGGATCACGCACTTCGCGGCAACCGTCGGCGCCGACAACGAAGCGAGCCTGCGCCTGCTGCGACGGCTCGGGGACGTCAGCGAACGGCGCTACACCGGCCCCGGCATCCTGGAGCTGCGGATCGCCCTGGACCACTAGGGTTATCCGGTGACCGTCGCGCCGCAGGCACCGTCCGTGGGCGAGTTGATCGCAACCTTGGAACGGTGGTTCGAACCCCGCTGGGCCGAACCCTGGGACAATGTGGGGCTCGTGGTGGGCGACCCACTCCGGCCCGCCGCCAGTGTGCACATCGCGGTTGATCCCACCCGGGCCGTCGCGCAGGAAGCGGTTGCACTCGGCGCTGACCTGCTCGTCACCCACCATCCCCTGTGGTTGGACGGGATCTGCGTGATGACGGGGGAGAAGGGCCACGCGTACCGCGCCCTTGAGGCGGCCCGGTGCGCGCTCTACGTCGCCCATACCAACGCGGACGTGGCCAACCCAGGAGTCTCCGATGCCCTCGCCGCGGCGCTGGGATTGGTAGACACCCGCCCGCTCCCACCTGCTGCCCCCGCCGAGCCGGCGGACGAGCGGACCGGGCCGGTCCGGAATCTGGGTGAGCGCCCGCTCGGGCTGGGGCGGGTCGGGACCGTTCCCAGCCCGCGCTCGTTGCGCGCGTTCGTCGCCCAGGTCGCCGACGCGCTGCCGGCGACCGCCGCGGGCGTGCGGGCGACCGGCGACCCGGACTGCACGGTGCGCACGGTGGCCGTTGCGGGAGGCGCCTGCCTTGGGCTGGCGGAGCAGGCCGCCGCGGCCGGCGCGGATGTCCTGGTTACCTCCGACGCCAAGCACCACCGGGCCCAGGAGGCGCCCCTACCGGTGGTGGATGTGCCGCACTGGGCCGGGGAATGGCCGTGGACGGCGGCGCTGGCCGAGCGGCTTCGGCAGAGCTTTCCGGCGGCTGCGGTGACGGTCTCAGCCCTCGTCACCGATCCGTGGACGCTGGCCGCCGGCGCGACCTCGGGAACGGTGTAGACACTCACCCGTGAAAGCCGACCCGTTCGTCCAGCTCAAGCTGCTCGACCTCCAGGCACTCGACATCGCCCTGCAACGGCTGGCATCTCGGCGCACCGGCCTGCCCGTCCACGCGGTGATCGCGGCGGCCGAGAGCGAGTTGGCGACGGTCCACGCTGAGGTGGTGGCGCACCGCACCGAGGAGGCCGATCGCGGGCGCGCGGCGGCCAAGGTAGAAAACGACGTCGACCTCGTCCGGGCCCGCGCCGCCCGCGACCAGGCTCGGCTGGATTCCGGGGCCGTAGGGAACGCCAAGGAGCTGGAAAGCCTGCAGCACGAGATCGCCTCGCTCAGCCGGCGGCAAGCAAGCCTGGAGGATGACGAGCTGGAGATCCTCGAGTTGCGCGAGCAGGCGCAGCTGGCACTGAACGAGGCTTTGCGGCAGACCGCGGACATCGAGTCACGACTGGCCGCGGCCATCGCCGAGCGGGACGGGCAGCTGGCCGAGCTCGACGCCGAAGCGTCTCGGGTCACCGCCGACCGCGCCGAGCTTGCGCCCAGCCTTCCGACCGAACTCCTCGCGCTCTATGACCGGCTCCGGTCCGGCCGCGCTGGTGTCGGCGCGGCTGCCCTGGTGCGACGCCGGTGCGAGGGCTGCCACATGGAGTTGGGTGGCAACGATCTTGTGGATGTACGGGCCGCCGCTCCCGATGACGTTCTGCGGCACGAGGACTGCGGCCGGATTCTGGTCCGGACGGCGGACTCCGGCCTGTGAGCCCCGCCAGCGACGGCTTCTCCCGGTGAAGCATCTCCTCGTCGAGGCCGACGGTGGTTCCCGCGGCAACCCCGGTCCGGCCGGCTACGGCGCCGTTGTCCGAGACGCCGACACCGGTCAGGTGCTGGCCCGCCGGAACGGCTTTCTGGGGACCGCGACCAACAATGTCGCGGAATACCGCGGCCTCATCGCCGGGCTGCAGGCGGCCACCGCGTTGGAGCCATCGGCCCGGGTCGTGGTGCGGATGGACTCCAAGCTGGTGGTCGAGCAAATGTCGGGTCGTTGGCAGATCAAGCATCCGGCGATGCGTCCGCTCGCCAAGCAGGCCGCTGACCTCGTGGCGCGCTTTCCCGCCGTGTCGTTCACGTGGATCCCTCGGGCCCAGAACGGTGAGGCGGACCGGCTGGCCAACGCGGCGATGGATGCCCGCCGGGCCACCTACGACGCGCTCGACGACACCCCCGAAAGCCACCCGGCCCCAGCGGAACCGGCAGCTCCCGCGGCGAGCACCTGGGCGGACCCGGTGTCCACCGCGCCCACCGTGCTGTTGCTGCTGCGCCACGGCCAGACCGCGCTGTCGGTGGAGCGGCGCTTCTCCGGCGCCGGCGATCCTCCGCTCACCGAAAGAGGCAGCCAGCAGGCGCAGGCCGTCGCGCGGCGGCTGGCCCGGCGCGGGGGGATCGACGCGATCATCACCTCCCCGCTCGCCCGGGCCCGGGCCACGGCCGAGACGGTGGGGCGGGCGTTGGGGCTCACGGCGCACGTCGATGCGGCTTGGCGGGAGTGCGACTTCGGAGCCTTCGAGGGGTTGACCTTCGCCGAGGCCAGGAAAAAGCATCCGGCCGCGGTCGCGGCATGGCTGGCCGATGCCGCGACACCACCGCCGAACGGGGAGTCCTTCGCCGCGGTGACCAGCCGAGTCGTGGCGGCCCGGGATGCCGTCGTCGCGGCCAGCCCCGGGCGAACGGTGCTGATCGTGAGTCACGTGACTCCGATCAAGGTGCTGGCCCGCCTTGCGCTCGACGGACCGCCGAGCACGCTGTTCGCGCTGCACCTTGACCTCACCGCGCTCAGCGAGGTCCAGCTTCAGGCCGACGGCAAGGCGGTCCTTCGCCGCTGGAACGACACCGCGCATCTCGAGGATTAGCCGGCCAGCAGGCCGCCGTAGGTCGCCAGCAGCAGCGGCGGTGTCACGAGCAGGCCCAGCCGGAGGAACTGCCCGGCCGGGACGATGACGCCGCGGGCGCGGCACCGCTCGCGCCACAAGACGGTGGCCAGCGATCCGGTCACCAGCAGCATCGGGCCGGCGTTGGTTCCGAGCAGCAGCCCGAGGAGCTGCTGCTGGTGGCCGGCCGGCACGGCCCGTTCCAAGGCCAAGTACGCGGGCAGGTTGTTGACCAGATTGCTGGTCGCTGCCCCGACCACTTCGGTGCGCAGCACCCCGTGACCCGCCGCCTGGCTGAGCAGGTGATCCAGCCCGTGCCGACCTGCGGTGGCGACCACGAGAAACAGACCCTCGGTGAGCAGCACGACCCGCCACGGCACCAGCGACCAGCGCAGCGCCGACCGGCGGCGGCGCAACGCAAAGGCCGCAGCCAGCACCAACGCGGCCGGCAGCGCCGCCTGCCAGGGCGGCAGGCCGGCCAACGCCGCCGGCGCCACCGCCAGGCAACACCCGGCGGCCACCGCCACCAGCCAGCGGTCGCCGATCGCGAACGGCTCCGCCGGGCGGTGCGTCCGGGACAGCGGACGGCGGAACCGGATCAGCAGCACCAGCACCACCACGACGACCGCCGCGAGTTCGGGAAGCAGCATGCGGCGCGCGAAACCCGCGTTCCCCAGCCCGCCCAGACGGTCCAGGGCGAGCAGGTTGGTCAGGTTGGACACCGGCAACAACAGGCTCGCCGCGTTCGCGAGCCAGACCGTGGCGTACGCGAACGGCATGGGGTCGGCCTCCACCGCCAGCGCAACCGCGAGCACCACTGGGGTCACCAGCACCGCCGTGGTGTCCAGCGATAGCAGCACGGTGGTCGCCGTCGCGAGGATGCATACCAGCAGCAACAGCACCCGCGTCGAGCCGCGGGCGAACGGGACTACCCGGCGCGCGGCCAGTTCGAACAGGCCGGCGATGTCGGCGAGTTCGGCGAGGACGGTGACCCCGACCAGGAACGTGAGTACTGGCGCAACCCGCTGGGTGGTGGCGACGGCGTCATGCCACGGCAACGCGGTGGTGAGCACGGCCAGAAGCCCCGCTATTGCCGCGACCGCCCACACGAGCGGTGACCCTACGGGCCGGGTGCGTACCATCGGCCCGGGACGAGCCGGTCGGGCGGCCGCGTCCGCCGATTCCGGCTGCGAAGGCGGGTTCGGTGGCCGAGGAAAGTCCGGGCTCCACAGGGCAGGGTGGTCGGTAACGCCGACCCGGAGTGATCCGCGGGAAAGTGCCACAGAAAGCAGACCGCCGGTACGCCGGTAAGGGTGAAAGGGTGGTGTAAGAGACCACCGCGCCCCTGGTGACAGGGGTGGCAGGGCAAACCCCACCTGGAGCAAGGTCGAAAGGCATCGTTGAAAGACGATGCTGCGCAGGCGTTCGAGGGCGGCCCGCCCGAGCCTGCGGGTGGACCGCATGATCCTGACGGCAACGTCAGGACTAGATAGATGGTCGCCGGCCCGCCGCCGTAAGACGGTGGGTGCACAGAACCCGGCTTACAGACCGGCTCGTCCCCTCTCGGCTGCCCGAACGGAGCCTTCAGCATGACGAACGAGTGCCTCAGCGCCACCCTCACCATCAACGCACCGGCAGACACCGTCTTCGCGATAATCGCGGACCCGGCCAGTCATGCCGCAATCGACGGCACCGGTTGGGTCCGCGACCCCGGCGAGCGCCAACCCCTGACGGAGTCGGGGCAGATATTCCGGATGGCCATGTACCACCCCAACCATCCGAAGGGGAACTACGAGATGGCCAATCTGGTCCAGGTGTTCGATCCGCCGTATGCCATCTCCTGGACGCCCGGCTACGACCCAGGCGACGGCGTCCTGCGCTTCGGTGGCTGGATCTGGCGTTACGACCTGGCTCCGCTGGGCCAGGCCCAGACCGAGGTGCGTCTGTCTTATGACTGGTCGGCGGTGCCCGAACAGGTACGCCGAACCGGGCCGGCGTTCCCTCCCTTTCGCCCCGATCACCTTCACAACTCGCTGCACCATCTGGCCGAGCTCGTTCCTTGACCGTCACCAACCATGATCCTTCCCAAGGTCCGAGACGCACGCTTCGTGACGATTCGCCGCGGCGGGACCCTCACCGATCCGGATCACCGGCTGCTGGCGCTCTGGGCGGCCTCGTGCGCGGAGCACGTCCTCGACCTGTTCGAGTCGGCTCAGCCGGAGGACCCGCGACCGCGTCAGGCGATTGAGCATGCCCGCGCCTGGGCGCGGGGCGAGGTAAAGATGATGCAGGCGCGCACCGCGGCCGGCCACGCCATGGGCGCGGCCCGAGACCTGCGTGGGGCGGCCCGGCATGCCGCCTACGCGGCCGGTCAGGCCGGAGCGGTCGCGCACGTCGCCGCGCACGAACTCGGCGCGGCCGCCTATGCGATCAAGGCAGCGCGCGCTGGCGCGCCCGAGGGCGCCACCGAGGCTGCCGGGCGACGTGAGTGCCGGTGGCAGCGTGATCAGCTCCCGGAGGCGATACGCGCGCTGGTACTCGACGACCAGCGGTTGCGGAACGAGATCTGCTGGTCGGCGTTTGACGGCTGACCGGCCGGTTCACCGTTCCGCGCCGCCAACGGCCATCCTGCCCGGTTCGGTCATCTATCGCGGTTCGCTCATCCATCGCGGTTCGGTCATCCGCGCAGGCGCAGCCGTCGCGCCAGGTCGGAGTTGAACACCCCCGCGGGGTCGACCCGGTTGCACACCGCGCGCCACTCCGCCAGCCGCGGATACATCAGCGGCAGGTGCGCCGCCGGCAGCCGGGAGTCCTTCGACAGATACACCCGGCCCCCCGCGGCCAGGACGAGATCGTCGAGCCGGGTGCACAGCTCGGGCAGCCCCGGCAGGCCGGCCGGCAGGTCGACGGCGAGGGTCCAGCCGGGATGGGGGAAGGACAGCGGCCCCGGGTTGGCCATCCCGAAGCGCTTGAGCACCGTCAGGAACGAGGGGGCTCGCTGCGCGGCGAGCAGGTCCAGGCTGGTGCGCACCACCTCCGCGGCGGCATCGGGCACCGCGTACTGGTATTGCACGAACCCGGCGGTCCCGTAGATGCGGTTCCAGTCCTTCACCCCGTCCAGCGGATGGAAGAACGCGGGGATGCTCTCCAGGTCGATCCGGTGGTGGGGGGCCCGCCGAAACCAGGCCTCGTTGAACACCGCGACGCTGGCCCGGTTGAGCAGTCCTGGGGGCACCCAACGGGGGGCAGCGAACAGGGCGCGGGCCCGGTAGCGCAGCGGCTCCCCCCGCTCATCAGCCGGCAGATCGGTGACCGCGGCGTGATCGCCTCGGGTCAGCACCGACCGTCCCAGCGCGCGACCCCGAGCCAGGCTGTCCACCCAGGCCACCGAGTAGCGGTAACGCTCGTCGTCGGCCATCCGGGCCATCAGCTGGTCGAGGTCGGCCACCCGGTCGGTCTCCACCATCAGCCGGGAGGTAGCCACCGGCAGCAGGCGAAGACGTACCCGCAACACCACCCCGGTCAGCCCCATCCCCCCGGCGGTGGCCCAGAACAGCTCCGGATCCCGGTCCGGCCCGACGGTGCGAACCTGGCCGTCCGCGGTGAGCAGGTCCAGGGCGTCCACGTGGGCGCAGAATGACCCATCGACGTGGTGGTTCTTGCCGTGGATGTCGCTGGCCACCGCCCCGCCGACCGTGACGTATCGCGTCCCGGGCGTCACCGGAACGAACCACCCCAGGGGAAGCGCCCGCCGAATGAGGTCGTCCAGGGCCACCCCGGCGTCGACGTCGACCTGGCCGGTGGTCGGGTCGATCTCGCCGATCACCCGCAGCCCCGGAAGGGTCAGCACCACCCCGCCGGCGTTCTGCGCCGCATCCCCGTAGGCCCGGCCGAGGCCGCGGGCCACCAGCCCCCGACCACCGCTGGCCAGCACTTCGGTGCGCACCTCCGCGACCGATCGGGCCGCCACGACAACGGACCGCGCCGGGTTCGTCCGCCCCCAGCCGGCCAGCGGGACCGAGGCAGGCACAGCATCATCCGCGGCGCGCATGCGTGGATCCCCCTTCCGGGTGTGACAGCACGGATGCGAGGCGCCGCAGCACCGTGACGGCGAACGGCGCATCGCGGTGCCAGGGCCGGAGGTCCCACGAGGCGAAGCGGTGCTCAAGCGTCAAGCCCGCGGCGGCAGCGTGCGTGTCGAAGTCGGGGAGGGAGTAGCCGCGGTCCACGCCGAACCCGACCACGAGGAAAGCGTCGCCCCGCAGATGCGCCGCGATACGGGTGAGCGCCGCCTGCTCGGTTCCCGCAGCGAGGAACGGCATCACATTTCCCGCCAGCACGGCGGCGTCGAATGGCTCCGGCTCCCCGGCAGCGGCAAGATCGAGTTCGGCCAGGTCAGCGACGAGCCAGCGCGGTCCGGGGTGATCGGCCACCGCGGCGGCGACCAGCTTTCGATCCGCGTCAACCCCGACCACCTGATGGCCCCGGGCGGCAAGTGCCGCGCCGACCCGCCCGGTACCGCAGCCCGCATCCAGCACCCGCGCGGCGGGGCTCAGCATCGCGTCCATGAGCCTGGCCTCCCCGGCCAGGTCGGCCCCTTCGGCGGCCAGGCCACGGAAACGGTCGATGTACCACTGGGAATGATCCGCCCCGTGCGCGGTCACCCACCGGGTCGGTTTACTCACGCTGCCACCGTATTCGCCGGCGGTTTGGTGACCCGCCGGATACCGCCCGGAACCTGGCGGCAACCGCCCTCGGGCATGCTGCTGGGGGTGGCCTACCCGCTCCGGGTATTGCTGCCGGACCGCCCCGGGTCGTTGGGCGCCGTGGCCACCGCCATCGGGACCGCCGGCGGGGACATCCTCAGCCTGGACGTGGTCGAACGCGGGCCGGAGGGGGCCGTCGACGACGTGCTCGTCGATCTGCCGGCCGGCGGGCTGGCCGAGGTGCTGTTCAGCGGAGCTGAGCGGATCAGGGCTGCGCTTCGAGGATGCCCTTCAGGCGGCGCAGATCCTTCCGGTTGGCTTGGCGCATGGCCATCGCCATCACGGGCGCCGCGAGCGCGGGAAAGCCGGTGGGTTTCCCGCGGTTGCGCAGAATCATCCGGGTGCCACCGGTGGACGTGTCCTGCCAGGTGTAGGTCGTCTCCATCGGGAACGGGCCCTGCGCTGTGCTCATGATCAGTTTCTCGCCTGGCGCGAACACCTGGATGTGATAGGTGTACGACAGTCTCCGGCCGAGGAACTCCGCCACGAAAGCCACGCTCGAGCCGGCCGAGAGGGGCCGGGCGGTTTTCCATTCGACCGCCTTGATGTTCCGGTACCAGGCGGTGGCGTTGTCCGGGTTCCCGGCGTACCCGGATACCGCGGCGCGTGGCCGATCGATCTCGATCTCGGTTTCCACGTCCACCTGCATCCGGCGAGCGTAGCTAGGCTCACCCGGGTGAGTGACTTCGACCTGCATTTCTATTTCGATCCGGTGTGCCCGTTCGCGTGGATGACCAGCGCATGGGTGCGCACGGTCGCGGCCGAACGCGCCTACACCGTGGACTGGCGCCTTATCTCCCTGCGCCTGATCAATGCCCAGGTCGACTACGACGCGCATTTCCCGCCGGAGTACGAAGCCGGCCACACCGCCGGGCTCAAGCTGCTGCGCGTTGCCGCGAGAACGCGCGCCGAACACGGCCGGGAGGCGGTTGGGCCGCTCTATGCAGCGCTCGGGGCTCGCCTCTGGGACGCGCCGAACCCGCCCGAGGATCGGACCAGCCGCGCGCTGGTAGAGACGATCCTCGCCGACGCCGGACTGCCCGTGGGGCTCGCCGATGCGCTCGAGGACAGCGGTTGGGATGCCGAGATCCACGCCGAGACCGACGAGGCGCTCGCGCTGACTGGTAAAGATGTCGGCACCCCGATTCTGCATTTTCAGCCACCGACCGGGGTGGCGTTTTTCGGTCCGGTGATCAGTCGGCTCCCGGACCGGGCCGATGCGCTCCGGCTCTGGGATCACGTCATTGGGCTGGCCAGCTTCCCCGGCTTCGCCGAGATGAAGCGCAGCCTGCGTGAGGTGCCCCAGCTGCGCGCGCTCGGGGGAAATCCGGACGAGGTCGGTATCCAGCAGGATTGGCACGCCGGGAGCCGCCGGCAGAAGAAGTAGCAGCCGCGGCGGCGCTGTCGGTAGAAATGGGCTTTTGTGGCTTTCATTCGGGTGTTTCGGGGTAGAGCCCGGCCATGACCACGGGACTGGGGGACGACCCCTCGATCGACATGGCGCTGCCCACCTTCGCGGTGTTGGCACGTTTTCGGGAGCCGGCCGGCACGCGGGAGGAAGCGCTCCGGGCCGTCGAGCGACGGCTGGTGGGCGCCGAGGCCCCCTTCGATCAGGTGACCGCGGCAGTCGCGGAGGAGAACGGCGCCTGGAACGTGACCGCGCGCTTCGTCGTTGCCTCGCTGGATTCGTCCACAGCGGCAGACGGTGTCCACGGCACGCTGCGCGCGGCCGGACTGGGTTGCGAGGAGGTCTGGGTCGGAACCCGTTACACCTGAGCCGAGCCATCGGCCGGGGTGAGCCAGGCCAGGTAGAGGGCTGGGGTCGAACTCTCGTTGTTTTGTTCGATCAGGCAGCGGCACAGCAGTTCGGTGCCGTCGCCGCGCAGGACCGGCAGGTCGATCACCGTGCCCAGCATCACGGACTGCCCGGTCGTCAGGTAGCGGGTGAAGCCGGCGATGTGCGCCTCTCGAAGTCGGGGCGGCACGATCGTGATGATGCGTCGACCGGTGAGCACGTCGGGGGCCCAGCCCAGCAAAATCCCGGCTGCGTGACTGACCGCGACGATGCGGTTGTTGTCGTCTGCGGCCACCACGGCCCGATCGGATTCGCGGATCGCCCGGTGATCGCCGTTGTGCGCGACCAGGGTCTCGTGCGGTGCCGGATCCGCGAACCGCGGATGGTTCACCCCGCTCCAGGGGGTGGGGGCCACCCCGTTGACCTGCGCGAGAATCTGCTCGCAGGCCCAGTCGCGCAGGCCCACGATCTCGGGCAACGAGGGGCGCAGCAGCAACTGCCCGGACGCCGCCAGCCGGAAACCCACATCAAGGGCATCGGGCAGCGCTGCGTAGGTGGCGTGATCATCCGGCGATACCGCGAGTGCTGCATCGACCGTGGCGGCGTCGGGTCCTGCCGCGCGCCGGGCCACGTCGATCGCCGCACTGAGCATCGCCAGCCCCCGGGCTGCTGCGTCGAGGTCCAGGCGACCAGGCGCGGCGGCGATGAGCGTGTCGGTGGGGCACAGGAACAGTTCCCGCAGAACCGCTTCGTATTGTTGCTGTCCGGCCAGCCACAAGATGACTGGGACCCTCCGGAGCAGCGCCGGAGCGGGTTCCGGGGTGGCGAGATCGCCCTCGATGTCGGGGAATTCGGTCAGCAGCGCGTCGAGATCCCACTCCGCCGGAATGCGCCCCGGGTCCAACGTGACGGACGCGTGGTCATCAATTTCGAACCAGATGACCTTGCCGCCATCGGCCAACACCTCCATGCCGTGCTTGGTGGTCGTCGCGGCGACCAAGGCAAGGCCACGGCCGGTGGTGGCTGTCTGTCCCCAGTGGCGGGCCACCGGCAGTTGCCGGGACCAGTCCCGAACATGGACGGTGGCGGCGGTCGGGCTGATCGCAATGACCAGCTCGATGGGCGTGTGCGCGTGCAGCACCGCATTGGTCACCAGCTCGGACACGGCCAGCTTGGTTGGCTCCACCCAGCGGTCCCGCTGCGCGGTGCGCAACGCCTCGGTCACGAATCGTCGCGCGATCCCAGCGCTCGCCGGTTCGGCCTGCAGCCGCAGCGAGCGCGAGCCGGTCCACATTTCACCAGTATGCGGTCGCCCCCTGCTGGGGGAATCGAGGCGTACGGTGAGCGGGCTGGACCACAGCCAGCCCGGACCGGGATCGCCGCACGCAGCCGCCCCCGTGAGCACCTTGCTCGTGGCCGGGCCCCCGGGCATTCACGCGCCGAAAGCCGCTGATGACCCTCACTTCAACGCCCGTGCGGGCGCCCAACGTCGACGCTGAACTGCCCGCCTCGATCGAGAGATGCGGCACCATTGCCTGGGAGCGCATCGCCCTGCTGCTGATGGTGGTTGGGCCCTTCGCGGCCCTCGCGCTGGGCACGGTGCTGCTCGTGGTCGCCGGCCGCGGCCCTTCGCTGCTGGACGTGTCCCTCGGCATAGCGCTGTATCTCGTCACTGGCCACGGGGTGACCGTGGGGTTCCACCGGTATCTCACCCACGGTGGCTTTACTTGCGGCCGGGGGATGCGCCTTGCGCTGTCCATCGCCGGGTCCATGGCCATCGAGGGCGCTGTCATCGGCTGGGTTGCCGCCCATCGGCGCCACCATCAGCACGCGGATCGCGAGGGAGACCCGCACTCCCCATGGCGCTACGGAACCAGCACCTGGGCGTTGGCGCGGGGACTGTGGTGGGCCCAGGTCGGTTGGCTGTTCTCCCACGACGGGACCCGCCGGGAGCACTACTGCCCCGATCTGGTCGCCGACCGTGATCTGGTCCTGGTGGATCGGCTGTTCCCGCTCTGGGCGGGGCTGAGCCTGCTCGCGCCGGCGGCGGTCGGCGCGCTCGCCACCGGCAGTTGGTTTGGCGCGCTCAGTGGATTCCTGTGGGCTGGCCTGGTCCGGGTGGGACTTCTTCATCACGTCACCTGGTCGGTCAACTCGATCTGCCACGCGTTTGGGAGCCGCCCGTTCACCACCCGGGATCAGGCCCGCAACGTGTGGCCGCTCGCCGTGCTTTCGATGGGGGAGAGCTGGCACAACTGGCATCACGCCGAGCCTCGTTGCGCGCGCCACGGCGTGGAGCCCGGTCAGCTGGATTCCAGCGCACGACTCATTGCGATCTTGGAGCGGACCCGTCTGGTCACCGCGGTGCGTTGGCCGCAGCGACAGCGGGTCGAGGCGCGCCGTCGCGGCTAGCTGCGCAGCGGCCTGGATTCAGGCGACGTCGGCCGAGCGGCTCGCGCCGACGACCGAGGCGTCCACCTCCGCCAGGATGTGCTGGCGGTCGGTCTCGGTGAGTCCACCCCAGACGCCATACGGCTCCTGAGCGGCAAGGGCATAGGCCCGGCAGCGGACGAGAACCGGGCACCTGGCACAGACGGCCTGCGCGTCGCGTTCCCGCCGGCTGCGGGAGGGCTCCCGCTCCCCGTAGGGATGGAAGAACAGTTCGCCGTCGGCCTGGCGGCAGGCGCCCTGCAGCTGCCATTCCCAGTGCTCGCTAATGGCGGGGGGACGTTCGGGATGCGCGGTCGTTGCCATCGTCCACCTCAACTTTCCGGCCGAAGGGCGCTGCTACCCCGCGAAACCCACCTTGTGAAAAGTTTCACGAGCAGGGCTCACTATAGCCGGGTACTGGCGCTTTCGCGAGCCTGTATCGCCGAATCCGGGGGCGTCGAATTCGCAGCTCGCTTCCCCTCGGTGCTGCGTAGGTGATGATCTGCCCCATGACTTCTCCGGGGGTAGCTGACCGGCGGCCGGTGCAGGCTCGGCTGGCCGGTGCCACGATCGGGATCCTGGGCGGCACCGGCCCGCAGGGCCACGGCCTAGGCCGCCGGTTCGCCGCCGCAGGACACCCGGTTCTGCTGGGGTCCCGGGTCGCCACCCGGGCCGAACAGGTGGCCGAACCGTTGGCCGCCGAAGGGCTGACCATCACCGGCGTCGACAACGCCGCGGCCGCCGCGGCGGACCTGGTGATCGTCGCGGTGCCGTACGAAGGGCACGAGAGCCTGCTTCGCACCCACGCGGCGGTCCTCGCCGGCAAGATCGTGATCGACTGCGTCAACCCGCTGGGCTTCGACAAGCAGGGCGCCTATCCGCTGGTCGTCCCGGCCGGGAGCGCGGCGCAGGAGGCGGCCGCGGTGCTGCCGCAAAGCAGCGTGGTGGCAGCCTTTCACCACGTGAGCGCGGTGCTGCTGACCGACGCGAGCGTGGCCGAAGTGGCCACCGATGTGCTGGTGGTGGGGGATGACCGCGATGCGGTGGATCTCGTGCAGGCACTCGCCGATGAGATCCCGGGGATGCGCGGCATCTACGCCGGCCGGCTGCGC
The DNA here is from genome assembly GCA_035999615.1 of Mycobacteriales bacterium. GTDB lineage: Bacteria > Actinomycetota > Actinomycetes > Mycobacteriales > CAJCIY01 > DASYGP01. The sequence goes on along the minus strand of DASYGP010000147.1, from coordinate 19,980 downwards.
AACGCCCACCAGCTCGAAGCACTGACCGCCAATCTGATCAGCGTGAACCGGCGCTATTCGGCGCACGCCGGCCTGCGGGTCACGGACATCTGATCGGCGCCGATGGCCACCGGGGAGCTGCGCGACGACACCGGTGCATCGGTCCGCCTGCCGCACCCGGTGCGCCGGGTGGTGTCGTTGGTCCCGTCGTTGACCGAATCGGTGGAGGCCACGGCGCCAGGCCTGATCGTCGGCGCCACCGCCTGGTGCTCGTTCCCACCCGACCTTGCCGTGCCCCGGATCGGCGGCACCAAGAACCCCGACGTGGCCGCGGTGCTGGACCTCGCCCCTGATCTGGTGCTGGCCAATCAGGAGGAGAACCGCGACATCGACCTGCAGGCGCTCCGGAACGCCGGCGCGGCGGTGTGGATCACCGCGCCGACAACCGTCCCCGACGCCTTGAACTCGCTCGGCCGGATGCTTACGGCCTGCGGCCTGCGCCAGCCCGACTGGCTGGCGCAGGCCCGGGAACGCTGGGCCGCGCCGCACACCGGCCCGCGCCGGCGGGCGGTGATCCCGATCTGGCGCCGCCCGTGGATGGCCCTGGGGCGGGCCACCTTCGCCGGCGACGTGCTGCGCAGGATCGGCGTGGATAACGTGCTCGCCGGTGATCCGGAGCGCTATCCCCGCTTCGAACCCGCCCGGCTGCCCCCCTGCGAGCTGGTGATCCTGCCGGACGAGCCGTATCCCTTCAACTTGCACGACGGTCCGGAAGCGTTCCCGGGGTTGCCCAGCCGGTGCGTGTCCGGCCGTCATCTGACCTGGTACGGACCGAGCCTGGTGCAGGCGCGGGCGGTGCTGGGTGGCCAGCTGTTGCCCGACCCGGAGGCACCGGGCGGTCAGCTGTAGCTGTGTTCGGGCCCGGGGAAGGCGCCGGCGCGTACCTCGGCGGCATAGGTGCGGGCCGCGTCCAGCAGGATTCCGCGCAGGTCCGCGTAGGCCTTGACCAGCCGGGGGGTGGGCTGAGGGGACAGCCCGGCCATGTCGCCCCACACGAGTACCTGGCCATCGCAGTCCGGCCCGGCGCCGATGCCGATGGTGGGAATCGGGCACTCGGCGGTGACCCGGGTGGCGACCGGGGCGGGCACCATCTCCAGCACCACGCAGAACGCGCCGGCCTCGGCCAGGGCGCGTGCATCGTGGATGATCTGATCGCCGTCCGCACCCCGTCCCTGCACCCGGTAGCCCCCGAACGCGTGCAGCGACTGGGGCGTGAAGCCCAGATGAGCCATCACCGGCACGCCGGCACCGACGATCGCCTGCACCGCCGGCAACATCCGCGCGCCGCCCTCCAGTTTGATCGCCTGCGCGCCGCCTTCCTTGACGAAGCGCACGGCGGTCTCCAGTGCCTGCTGCGGCGAGGACTGGTAGGACCCGAACGGCAGGTCGGCCACCACCATGGCGTGCGGGGCGCCCCGGACCACGGCCCGGACCATCGGCAACAGTTCCTCGACCGTGACCGGAAGGGTGTCGTCGTAGGCCAGCACGTTGTTGCCGGCGCTGTCGCCTACGAGCAGGATCGGGATCCCGGCCTCGTCGAACACGGCGGCGCTCTGCCGGTCGTAGCTGGTGAGCATGGCGAAACGCTCGCCCCGCTCCTTGAATCCGTGCACATCCCGGACGGTGGTGCGCTGCAGCCGGGTCGCCGCGGCGTAGGGCGCGGGCTGCTCGGTGGGGGGTGCTGCGGCGGGCATGGTCATGGGCGGACCCTCCTGGACTCGGGGCCTGGGTAGGTCCCCGGACGACGGGACACCGCCGATCATTCCATGGGAATAGACCGGGCCTGTCAGGCGATCAGTGCTTCGATACGACCGCGTTCCGTAACCGGCGCCGGAGGCACCCATGAACGACCAGATTCATGCCCGTCGATGGTGGATCTTGTCGGTGTTGATCCTTTCGCTGGTCGCGGTGATCTTGGACAACACGATCTTGAACGTCGCGCTGCCGACCATCCAGCAGACCTTGCATGCCTCCCAGAGCCAGCAGGAGTGGATCGTCGACTCGTACGTGCTGGTGTTCGCCTGCCTGCTGTTCACGGCCGGCGTGCTCGCGGATTGCTATGGCCGACGCCGGATGCTGGTCGCTGGGCTGCTCGTGTTCGGGGCCGGTTCCCTGGCCAGCGCGCTGGCCACCTCCCCCGGGTGGCTGATCGCCACCCGGGCGTTGATGGGCATCGGGGGAGCGGCGATCATGCCGAGCACGCTGTCGATCATCTCTACAGTGTTCGAGCCGGCCGAGCGGGGCCGGGCCATCGGCATCTGGGCCGGGTTCTCGGGCATGGGCATTGCGGCCGGCCCGCTGGCCGGCGGCGCGCTGCTCACCCACTTCTGGTGGGGCTCGGTGTTCTTGGTGAACGTGCCGATTGTCGGCATCGCGGTGACCGCCGCGATGCTGATCATTCCGGAGTCCCGCACGCCGGACCGGGCCCGGATCGACGTGCCCGGGGTGCTGCTGTCGGTGGCGGCCCTCGGCGCGTTGATCTTCGGCATCATCCGCGCCGGATCGGACAACTCCTTCACCGAGACGACAGCGTGGTTGCCGATGGCGACCGGTGTCGTCCTTCTCGTCGCCTTCGCTTTCGTCGAATCCCGCTCGGATCATCCGGCGTTGGATATCGCCCTGTTCCGGAATCGCTCGTTCGCGGCCGGCTCCGCCGCCATCACGGCGGTCTTCTTCGCGCTGTTCGGAGCCACCTTCTTTTTGACCTTCTACCTGCAGTTCGTGCGCGCCTATTCGCCGTTTCAGGCCGGGCTGCGGCTGCTCCCGGTGGCCGCGGCGATTGTGTTCCTGGCCCCGCGAAGCGCCCGGCTCGTGGCCCGGTTCGGGCCGAAGAGCGTTGTCGCCGGCGGGCTGAGCCTGGTGGCCGTGGCCTTTGTGATCTACCAGTTCGTCGACGTCCACTCCAGTATCTGGGTCGTGGAGCTGCTGCTCGTGCTGCAGGGAGTCGGCATGGCGAACACGATGGCGCCGGCCACAACGGCGATCATGTCCGCCCTCCCCCGGGAACGGGCTGGCGCCGGCGCGGCCGTGAACAACACCACTCGCCAGCTGGGAGGGGCGTTGGGCGTGGCCATCCTCGGCAGCGTCCTGTCGGCGTCCTATCGCGCGCACGCCGGTTCGGCGTTGGCGCTCCTGCCGTCGGGCACCCGACGCGCCGCCGGCGAATCGATAGGTGGCACGCTTGCGGTCGCGCGTGCTCACGGCGGCCGCTCGCTACTGGCCGCGGTCCGGCCCGCGGCGGATGGTGCGTTCGTGCAGGCTATGCATCTGGCGTCGCTGGGCTCGGCGCTTGTCGCGGCGGTCGGTGCGGTGATTGTGGCGGTCTGGTTGCCGGGGCGCGATCGGGCCGGAACGGACACGACCTATCCGGGGGATACTCGCCATCGTGCTGCGCGCGCCGCCGCCGGCGTGTGACACTTCTGGACCATGACGCCGGGATTCCGTGTGGTGGCAGGGTGAGCCGCGCGCTGGCCGGCGGTGCCGGGGTGATCCCCCGTGGACCGGGGCGGCCCAGGTCGGAGAAGGCCGAGGCCGCGATCCTCGATGCCGCGCTGCAGATGCTGGCGGATGAAGGAGCGGCCCGGATCACCATGGAGGCCCTCGCGGCCCGCGCCGGGGTTGGCAAGGCCACGATCTACCGGCGCTGGAAGAACAAGACCGACCTGCTGGTCGACGCCGTCATGCGCGTCAGCGAACCGGCGCAGCTGGTGGACACCGGCGACCTGCGGGCCGATCTCATTGCGATCATGGACAACGCCCGCCGCAAGATGGGCAGCACCGTGTCGGGCCGGATCATGCCCCGATTGATGAGCGCCGCCATCGATGACCCGGAATTGATGCGCACCTACTGGGAGCGGGCCATTCAACCCCGCCGGGCCCTGGTCGTCGCGCGGCTGCAGCGAGCGGTCGACGCCGGGGAGCTGCGTTCCGGCCTCGACCTCGATAGCTTGTGCGACAGCCTATTCGGGCCGATGGTCTACCGGAAGCTGTTCGCCGCTGCCCGCGGTCTGCCCACCCGCGAGAGCATCGCGCAGGGCGTCGACGTGGTCCTGATCGGGGCGCTCTCGCGGTGATGCCGGCTCGTCGGCGCCCTCGCGCCAGCGGTTGGTGATCGGCAGCCGGCGATCGCGGCCAAAGGCCTTGGAGGTCACCTTCGGCCCGGGCGGGTTCTGCCGTCGCTTGTACTCCGCGAGATCCACCAGCCGGACCGTCCGGTCGATCAGCTCCGGGTCGTGGCCGGCGGCGATCAGTTCGTCCCGGCCGCGGTCACCGGTCACGTAGTCGTCCAGCAGGGCATCGAGCAGGTCGTAGCTGGGTAGCCGGTCGGTGTCCAGCTGGCCCGGTGCCAGCTCCGCCGAGGGCGGCTTGGTGATCGATTCGGACGGGATGGGAGGGGCGTGCGGGTCCTGGGCGTTGCGCCAGCGGGCGAGTTCCCACACCAGCGTCTTGGGGATGTCCTTGATCGGGGCGAAGCCGCCGGCGCTGTCGCCGTACAGGGTGGAGAACCCGGTCGCCAGTTCGCTCTTGTTCCCGGTGGTGAGCACCAGATGGCCCTCGGCGTTTGACAGCGCCATCAGCAGGGTGCCCCGTACCCGCGCTTGCAGGTTCTCCTCGGCAAGGCCGGTCAGGTGCAAGGCCTGCTGATAGGCCGCCACCATCGCCGCGATCGGCATGACCCGATGGTGGGTCCCCTGCCGGCGGGCCAATTCCGCGGCGTCCGCCAGGGAATGCGTCGAGGAGTAGGCACTGGGCAGCGCCACGGTATGGACCCGGTCCGCCCCGAGCGCGTCGACGGCCACGGTCGCGGTGAGCGCCGAATCGATGCCGCCCGAAAGGCCGAGCACCACGGACCGGAAGCCGTTTTTGTCGACGTAGTCGCGGGTCCCGGTGAGGATGGCCGCGTATACCTCCGCCAGGTCCGGCAAGGGCTGCGCGACGCGGCGGGGGAGCGGAACTGAGGGCGGCCCGAAACCCGCGCCGAGGTCGCTGCGGCTGATGCGAAGGCCGTCGACGATCCCCTCGCGCTGGCTGTCGTGCACCGTCAGGTCGAGGTCACAGACCAACAGTTCCTCGGTGAACTGTGCGGCGCGAGCCAACACGGCCCCCTCGGTGTCGACGAACAGCGATCCACCGTCAAAGACCAACTCGTCCTGGCCGCCGACCTGATTGACGTAGGCGATCGGGGCGCCGGCGCTGGCCGCGCTGTCCCGGCACAGCTGGGTGCGAAACGCGGCCTTGCCGCGCTCGTAGGGGCTGCCGTTGATGCACAGCAGCAAGTCGATCTGTGCGTGCGCCGCCGCCGAGACCGGGCCGCCGGCCTGCCAGAGGTCCTCGCAGATTGTCAACCCGACGTCGACGCCGGCCACCCGAACGACCGCGAAGCTGTCGCCGGGAACGAAGTAACGCGCCTCATCGAACACGCCGTAGTTCGGCAGGTGCACCTTCGCCGAGGTGGCGACGACGTTGCCCTCGTACAGCACCGCACTGGCGTTCTGCACCCTGCCCCGGGTGCCGCGCAGGTAGCCGACGACGACTGCGATGTCCCCGCAGCCTTCCTGGTGTAGCCGGGCCGCGAGTTGGAGCAGGGCGCGTTCGCCGGCCCGGACGAAGGAGTCGCGGAGGACCAGGTCCTCGGGTGGGTATCCGGTCAACGTCATCTCGGGGAAGGCCACCAGCTGCGCCCCGATCGCTAACGCCTCCTTGACCCATCCGGTGATCAACTCGGCATTGCCCGCGAGGTCGCCGACAACGAGGCGGCACTGCGCCAGAGCGACCCGTAAACGATGTTCTTGGTTTGACGTCATCGGGCCCAGTGTCCCAGAGCCCGTGATTGTTTACACACCCCTGACCTGGCGCAGATCCGATCCTGCATCTGCAAGGCGCACGCTGCGCGGGTGAGCGATGCCACCCGGGCCGAGTTGGCTCATCTGCTGCGACGAGGCGCCTTTGCGCCCAGTGTCGCCGAGTTGGATCACGCCGAACGGCTCGGGTACGACCGGGTCGTGGACCTGCTGCTGTCCACGCCCCCCGATCCCGCGGCCACGCCGATGCCCACGTTGCCGCCCCCACCGCCCGCTGCCCGCTCCGATCGGGCCGCGGCCCAGGCCCGGCGGCTGGTCCTGCGCGAGCAGACCCGCCAGTTGCAGGGCTGGTGGCTGGACCGGATGACCGGCACCCAGGACCCCGCGCTGGAGCGGCGCACCTTCTTCTGGCACGGTCACTTCGCGACCTCCGTGCAAAAGGTGCAGGTCGCCGGGTACATGGCCGGCCAGAATCAGACGTTCCGGCAGCAGGGGCTCGCTGCCTTCGACGCGCTGACCCTCTCCGTGGCGCAGGGCCCGGCCATGCTGGTGTGGCTGGACGCCGCGGACAACGTTGCGGCTCACCCGAACGAGAATCTCGGGCGCGAGCTGATGGAACTGTTCACCCTCGGGGTGGGGAACTACACCGAAACCGATGTCCGGGAAGCCGCCCGCTGCCTGACCGGCTGGTCCCTCGACCGCCGATCCGGCGCGTTCAGCGTCCGGGCTGCTCGCCATGACGCGGGCCGTAAGACCGTCCTCGGGGTGACCGGTGCGCTGGATGGGGCCGATCTGGTGCACCTCGTCACCCAGCGACCGCAGAGCGCCCGCTGGGTGACCGCGCGTATCTGGCAGCGCCACGTCGCGCCGGTTTCGGTGGGGGACCCGACGGTGCATGCGGTGGCCGACGCCGCCGCCCGTACGCCGGCGGGCGCCGTGCTGCTCGCCGATGTGTGGCGTCGCATCCTGCTGTCGGCAACCTTCCGGGACCCGGCCGTGCGCGGCCAACTCGTCGCCCAGCCGGTGGAGTGGGCCGTGGGGGCGATGCGCCAACTCGCCGTCCGGGCGCGGGAGCACGGGGCCCTCCTGGATCGGGCCCTGCTCGCGTTGGGACAGGTGCCCTTCGCCCCGCCGAGCGTCGGCGGATGGCCCGCCGGTCGCGCCTGGCTATCGACATCCGCGGTGTTGGCCCGGGCGGCGTTCGCCCAGCAACTGGCGGCCGCCGCTGACCTGGCCGCGGTCGCCGACCAGGCCCCGACCAGCCGCGTCGACGCGACCGCCCATCTGCTGGCGATTTCCGCCTGGTCGCCGGCTTCCCGATCCGCGCTCGATGCGGTGCGCGCCGATCCCGTCCGGCTGATGGCCTTGGCGCTGTGCAGCCCCGAGTACGTCACGCGCTGAGGAGCGAGAAATGGATGCGTTATCTCGTCGCCGGTTTCTGCTGCTCAGTGGGGTGGTGGGCGCGGGCGCCCTGGCCGCCGGGGCGACCGGGGTGAGCTGGTCCGACCTCGGCCACGCCGCAGCGACGCGCCCGCGCGCGGCAGGCACCGGGGTGCTGGTCGTCGTGACCCTGTACGGCGGGAACGACGGCTTGAACATGGTGGCGCCGACGGGCGTCGGCGCCTACCACGACGCCCGCCCGACGCTGGCGCTCACCCCGGAGGAGACCGTGCCGCTCAGCGACGGGCTGGCGCTGAACGCCGCGATGAAGGGGTTGAAGGCGGCCTTCGATGCCAAGCAGCTAGCGGTCATGCTCGGTGTCGGGTATCCCGCGCCGAGCCACAGCCACTTTCAATCAATGGACATCTGGCAGACGGCCAGCCCCACCGGGCCGGCGGACAGCGGGTGGCTCGGCCGCTGGCTGGACGCCACCGGCACCGACCCGCTGCGGGCGCTGGCGCTGGACACCACCTTGCCGCCGCTACTCGCCGGGCGTTCCGCGGCGGGGGCCACGGTGCCTGCCGGCCCGCTGCATCTGCCTGCCCCGGCCTTCGCCAACGCCCTTTGGCAGATGGCGGCCCGTCCGGCGACGGCCCCGATCACGGCCCCGATCACGGCAGCCGATGAGACGCGGCAGTCGATGTTGGACCTGCACACGGTGGCCGGGAGGGTGGACGCGGCGCTCGCCGGATCCGCGGCTGGCGGGGCCGGTTCTTCCGCCGGTTCTGCTGCCGGTTCTGCTGCTGGGGCTGGTGCTGGTGCTGGGGCTGGGGCTGGGGCCAGCGGGCTCGGTCGGCAACTGTCCACCGTGGCGCAGTTGGTGGCGGCCGGCCTGCCCACTCGCGTCTATGCCGTCAGCCTCGGCGGCTTTGATACCCACAGCAACGAGAAGGCGACCTCCACCCGGCTCTACGCCGAACTTGATGCGGCGCTCGCGGGATTTCGGGCCGATCTCGCGAAGACCCCGCATGGGAAGGACGTGACAGTTCTGGTCTACAGCGAGTTCGGCCGGCGGGTGGCGGCCAACGCGAGTCAGGGCACCGACCACGGCACCGCCAACCCGGTGCTGGTGCTCGGGGAAGGGGTGCGCGGCGGGGTCGTGGGACAGCAGCCGAGCCTGACCGATCTGGACAACGGGGACCTCAAGGCAAACTCCGATTTCCGGGCGATCTACGCCACGCTGCTCGAGGGGGTGCTCGGCGCCGACAGCGCCCAGGTGCTCGGTGCTGCCGCGGCGCGGATGCCTCGTCCGCAGCTGTTGGTCTAATTCGATGACGGTCATCGGCCGGCGGCTAGCGATGACCGGGGCTCCGCGGGCTGGCTACCGTCGTGGCCGGGAGCCGGATCCGGCGGCGATCACCGCGATCGGGGCCAGGGGCGCCGCAAGCACCAGAGCCGCCACCCGGATCGGGGTGGGCGCGGGCACGAAGAACCCGAACAGCACCAAGGCCAGGCAGGGCAGGATGAACGACAGGTAGCGCCGCTTGCGTCGGGCCACGTCCGCTTCCAGGGCCTCCCGCGGGGTGGGGGTGACGACATCGAATGCCTGCACGCGCCGACGGGTGAAGCGCATCTCCTCGCCCCCTCGTGCTTGCCCTGGGCTGCTGTTCGTCATCGTGGGCTGCTGTTCGTCATGGTGAGTGTCGCACCGGGACGCTTCCCACCCGGCGCGGTGATCTTCGCATCCCACCACCCGCGGTGATCATCGTGTCGGGGCGGCAGCGTGAGAATGTCTGCCTCCCGACACGATGATCTTCGAAGGGGTCGGCGTCCCCGCCGGTACCGTTCTCGCGAGACCATGCGGCCGACTACGTTCCTGCTGGGACTGGACACCCCACTTACCTATGGAGATGGGAACTTTGGACAAGCAGCAGGAATTCGTGCTCCGCACCTTGGAGGAGCGCGAAATCCGCTTCGTGCGGCTGTGGTTCACCGATGTCTTGGGTGTGTTGAAGTCCGTCGCGGTGGCACCCGCGGAGTTGGAGGGCGCCTTCGCTGAGGGGATCGGCTTCGACGGGTCGGCCATCGAAGGCTTCGCGCGGGTCTACGAGGCGGACATGCTCGCGCGCCCCGACCCGGCGACCTTCCAGGTCCTGCCGTGGCGAGGGGAAAGTCCGGGCACCGCGCGCATGTTCTGCGACATTCTGCTGCCGGACGGCTCGCCCGCCCCCGCGGATCCTCGCCACGTGCTACGCCGGGCTCTCGGCCACGCGGCCGAACAAGGCTTCACCTTCTACACCCACCCCGAGATCGAGTTCTTTCTGCTGCAGGGGCCGCCACGTCGTGGTGAGCCGACCCCGGCCCCTATCGATCAGGGCGGCTACTTCGATCTCACCCCGCACGGGGAGTCGCATGACTTCCGCCGCGAGGCGATCACGATGCTGGAGCAGATGGGGATCAGCGTCGAGTTCAGCCACCACGAGGTAGCCCCCGGCCAGCAAGAGATCGATTTACGCTATGCCGACGCGCTCAGCACCGCCGACAACGTGATGACGTTCCGCGTGGTGATGAAAGAGGTGGCTCTCTCGCAAGGAGTCTTCGCCTCGTTCATGCCCAAGCCGTTCACCCATCTCGCCGGCTCCGGGATGCACACGCACCTCTCCCTGTTCGAAGGTGACCGCAACGCGTTCCACGATCCCGGCGACCCGTTCCACCTATCGGCCGCCGCCAAGAGCTTTATCGCCGGCCTCCTGGTCCACGCCGCCGAGATCACTGCGGTGACCAACCAGTGGGTCAATTCCTACAAGCGCCTGATTTCGGGAAACGAGGCACCCGCATACGTGTGCTGGGGACATAACAATCGCAGCGCGTTGGTCCGGGTGCCGATGTACAAGCCGACGAAAGGCAACTCCACCCGGATCGAGTTCCGGTCGCCGGACAGTGCCTGCAATCCCTACCTGGCGTACGCCCTCATATTGGCGGCCGGACTTCGTGGCATCGAGAAGGGGTACGAGTTGCCCCCCGGCGCGGAGGACGACGTGTGGTCGCTGACCGACCAGGAACGACGCGCGATGGGCATCGACGCGCTGCCCCATTCGCTGTCGGATGCCATCCGCGCCATGGAACGGTCCGAGTTCGTTGCCGAGACCCTCGGTGAGCACGTATTCGACTTCTTCCTGCGGAACAAGCGCGCGGAGTGGGATGCCTACCGTCGGCAGGTCACCCCCTACGAACTGGAGCGCTACCTCCCGACGCTCTAGCCGGGCGGCAGCGGCTAGCCTCGTCGTGCCCCGCTGCTTCTCCAGGTGGGCACGTACGGGAGGCACCAGATGACGACCGCGCTGGTCGTGGAGCATGTCGAGCAGGAAGGCGCCGGCCACCTCGGGATGTGGCTGCCGGAAGCCGGTCTGCGGCTGGAACGATGCCGGCTCTGGGCGGGGGATCAGTTGCCCACCAGGCCCAGCCACGATGCTCTGATTGTGATGGGCGGCCCGATGGCGGCCTACCGGCAGGACGCCACCCAGGCCGCCGAGATCGCGTTGATCAAATCCGCGCTGGACGACGGAGTGCCGCTGCTCGGGATTTGTCTGGGCGCCCAATTGCTGGCTCTCGCCGCTGGCGGACAGGTGGCACCGCACCCGGCCGGCCCGGAGTTTGGTGTGGGTCTGGTCCGGCGGGCCGACGCCGCGGCCGAGGATCCCGTGTTCCGTACGGTCCCCTTCCTGCCGGACGTGGTGCATTGGCACCATGATCACGTAAGCGTTCTGCCCCCCGGGGCCGTGCCGTTGGCGCGTGGTGAACACACCGAACATCAGGCCTTTCGGGTGGGAACCAGCGCGTGGGGCCTGCAGTTTCACATCGAAGTGGACGAAGCGACCGTTGCGCGATGGGCGGCCGACGACGGGGTGGACCCGAGCGCTGTAGTGCCTTTCGGTGCGGACGTTGACTTGGCCCGCACTTGGCGTGCGGCCATGGCGGGTTTTGCTCGGGTGGCGCAGGGACTGTTCACCGGGACGACGCTCAGTTCGTGAGCGCGGGCCCGGTGTTGCCCTCCGCGGCGCAGCTCGCCCGGCTCGGCTTTGTCGACACCGCGGCGGCCGCGGCGGCGTTGACGAGGCTGCAGCAAGCCGGCGCGGCGGCAACCGCGCCCCCGGGGTTCGGCTTCCTGCCCGAGTTGGCCCGCAGCGCGGATCCTGATCTAGCGTTGCGCACCCTGGACCGGATGGCCGGCGCCCCCGCCCAGGCGCCGGCGCTGCTGGCGGCGTTGCGCACGGACATCGGCTTTCGCGGCAGGCTGCTGGCCGTGCTGGGCGCGAGCGCGGCGCTCGGTGAGCATTTGGTGCGCCAGCCGGCCGAGTGGCGCGTTCTCGCGGACGAATCACTCGTGGCCACACGCCCGAGCGCCTACGGCCTACGCCGCATGCTGCTTGAGGCGGTGGGCGCGGATCCAGATGAGCGCCGCCCGTGGGGGGTGGGCGACGCGGCTGCCCGCGACGCCGGCCCAGGCACGTTGGCGGCGCTGCGGCTGGCCTACCGGCGTCAGCAGCTGTTGCTCGCCGCGCGGGACCTGGTCGGCGGGTTGCTGGTGGACGACGTTGCGGCCGAGCTCGCCGACCTCGCCGCGGCCGCGCTGGAAGCCGGATTGGCCGTCGCCGCGGCGACCCTCCCGCGCGGCGGCGCGCCGGCGCGCCTTGCCGTGATCGGTATGGGCAAATGCGGGGGCCGCGAGTTGAACTATGTGAGCGACGTCGACGTCGTGTTCGTCGCGGCCTCCGCCAGCCGAGACGGCCGCGACGGCCGCGACGGCCGAGACGGACGAGACGGCCGCGATGACCCGGAGGCGCTACGTACCGCCACCCGGCTGGCCGAGGGATTGATCCGGATCTGCGGGCAGCCGGGCCCGGATGGCGCCTTGTTCCCGGTGGATGTCGGTTTGCGGCCAGAGGGCCGCTCCGGCCCCTTGGTGCGTACGCTCGCCAGCCACCGGGCGTACTACGAGCGTTGGGCCCGGACCTGGGAGTTTCAGGCATTGCTGAAGGCCCGGCCGGTCGCCGGGGATCTGGAGCTGGGCGAGGCCTACTGCGATCAGATCGCCCCGTTGGTCTGGTCCGCGGCCGGGCGGGACAGCTTCGTCACCGACGTGCAGGCCATGCGCCGCCAGGTCGAGCGTTCGGTGCCCGCCGCGGAAGCGGATCGCCAGATCAAGCTGGGCCCGGGGGGACTCCGGGATGTGGAGTTCGCCGTCCAGTTGCTGCAGCTGGTCCATGGCCGGTCCGACGAACGCCTGCGCTCACCGGCAACCCTGCCCGCGCTGCAGGCGCTGCGCGATGCTGGTTACGTGGGGCGCACGGACGCCGACCTGCTCGCGGCGGCGTACCGCTGGTTGCGGGCGGTGGAACACCGGCTGCAGCTGCAGCAGCTGCGACGCACCCACACGGTGCCGGTCGATCCCGCAGCCCACCGTTGGGTGGCCCGGGCCAGCGGCTACGTGGACGTGACCGCCTTCGAGGAAGCCCGCCGCAGTCAGTCCGGGCAGGTGCGGCGCCTGCACGAAAAGTTGTTCTACCGGCCGCTGCTCGACGCGGTCGCGCGCCTACCACCGGACAGCGCCCGGTTGACCGAGGAGCAGGCCCGGGTTCGCCTCGGCGCGCTGGGCTACGCCGATCCGGACCGGGCGCTGGCGCATCTGCGGGCCCTCACGGCGGGCGTCAGCCGGCGGGCCGACATCCAGCGGACACTGCTGCCGGTCCTGTTGGGCTGGCTGGCCGACGCCGCCGATCCGGATGCCGGGCTGCTGGCCTTCCGGCAGGTGTCGGAGGCCCTGGGTGCGACGCCCTGGTACCTGCGGCTGTTGCGTGACGAGGGCGTGGTCGCGGAACGCTTCGCGAAGGTGCTGGCCAGCGGCCGGTACGCGGCGGACCTGCTCAGCCGCGCCCCGGAGGCCATGCGCCTGCTCGCCGACGACGCCGCCCTGCTGCCCCGGCCGAGGGCCCAGGTCGAGGCGATGCTCGACGCCGCGTTGGACCGCTCGGAGTCCTGGGAGGACTCGGTGGCGCTCGCCCGCGGCGTGCGCCGGACCGAGCTGTTCCGGGTGGCCTGCGCGGACCTGCTGGGCCGCTTGGATGTGACGGCCGTCGGTGTCGCACTGTCCGAGGCAGCGGGGGTGACGGTGGCCGCGGCGCTGCGGATCGCCGCGGACAAGGTGGCGGCCGAGCGGCGGGGCCCGCTGCCCACCCGGATCGCGGTCATCGCGTTGGGGCGGCTCGGCGGCGGCGAGATCGGCTACGGCAGCGACGCCGACGTGCTGTTCGTCCACGACCCGCTGCCCGGAGCGGACGAGCATGACGCGTCGAGCGCCGCGCAGGCCGTGGCGCATGAGGCCCGCCGGCTGCTGGCGTTGCCGGCCCCAGACCCGCCGCTGAACCTCGACGCCGGCCTGCGGCCGGAGGGCCGGCAGGGCCCGCTGGCCCGCACGCTTGCCGCTTACGACGCCTACTACGGCCGGTGGGCTTCGGTTTGGGAGGCGCAGGCCTTGCTGCGCGCCGCGCCGCTGGCCGGCGACGCCAGGCTCACCGAGGCGTTCCTGGCCGGGGTCGCGGACCGGATCCGCTACCCCACGGCGTTCGGCACCGACCAGGTCCGCGAAGTGCGCCGGCTCAAGGCCCGGATGGAGGCCGAGCGGGTCAGCCCGGCGCGGCGGGCTCGGGACGTCAAGCTGGGACCAGGTGGGCTCTCCGACGTCGAGTGGACCATTCAGTTGCTGCAACTTCGCCATGCGCACGCCGTGCCCGCGCTGCGCGTCACCGGCACTCTGCCCGCCCTGCGCGCGGCCACCGAGGCGGGCCTCCTGCCCGGCGTGGACGCGGAGGCGTTGCAGCGGGCGTGGGTGCTGGCCTCCCGCGTCCGCAACGCGGTCACCTTGGTCAGCGGCGGGTCCAGCGACCTGGTGCCGCCGACTGCCACCCGCGAGTTGGCCGGGGTGGCCCGGCTGCTCGGCTACCCTCCGGACGCTTCCGTTTCGTTGCTGGAAGACCTGCGCCGTCAGGCCCGGCGGGCGCGGGCCGTCACCGACCGGCTGTTCTACGGAGAATCCTCGTGACCGATGCCGCCGCAACCCCGGTGACCACCGTCCCCCAGATGGTGGCCGCCGACGGGTTCCGGTTGGCGCTACGACGCGATGACCCACCGCGCCCGCGCCGCACCACACCGGTTCTCGCGCTGCACGGCGTTCCCGATGACGGCCGTACCTTCGCCGGGCTCGCCGACGTGCTCCGCAGCGACCGGGTCGTCCTGCGCCCCGATCTGCCTGGGCTCGGGGACAGCGAGCTGCGCGGCCCGTACGACACGGCCACCGTCGCGGCCCGACTCGCGGCGTTGGTGCTGCATGCGACCGAAGGGCTCACCGGCGATGGGCGGGTGGACGTGGTCGGTCACGACTGGGGCGGTGTGGTCGGTTTGGCGTTGGCGGCGGCGCGCCCCGATCTGGTGCGCCGGCTGGTGCTGGTGAACGCCCCGTACCGCGAACTGGCCTGGCATCGGGCCCCGCACGTGCCGTTCTTCGCGCTTCCGGTGCTGCCCGAGCTTGCCTTCCGGCTGGCCGGTCCGGCGCTCAGCCGGTGGATGGTGCGGGCCGCGTGGAAACAGGTCATGCCTCCGCCGGCTGCCCTGCTCTCCGCCGCCGATGGCTATGCCGCACCCGAGCGCGCGGCCGCGATGCTCGGCTACTACCGGGCGGCGGCCCGGCACCGGTCGGCGAACCGGATCGGGCCGGTGGCGGTGCAGCGGGCGCTGATCGTGTGGGGCGCGAGAGACCCGGTGCTGACCCTGCCCGTCGCGGCAGCGGCGATGCGCGATCTGCAGGCCGGCACCCCCGATACCCGGCAGATAACCGTTCCCGGCGCCGGGCATTGGCCGCATCTGGAGGCGCCCACAGCCGTGCTGCCCGCGATCGCGGACTTCCTTCGCGCCGGATGAGGGGGGCCGGCCGGGGGGGCCGGATCAGGTCCCGCGGCGGGGTGGGTGCAAACCTGCCGCCGCTGATCGTGGCCGCCGTCGGGGTCGCCTTGTGGTGGTGGCACACCCCCCCGGTCGGGGATCTCGCCGCGCAGCAGGCCTGGGCCGAGTTGGTGCGCCGCGCCGGGGACGTGCCGTGGTTCGCCCGCTGGTACGGCGGGGTGCCGGTCGGCGGCTACAGCCTGGTGACGCCCCCGCTGATGGCGGCGCTGGGTGTGCGTGCCGTCGGGGCGCTGGCGACGCTGGCCACCGCGGCGCTGGCCCGACCGTTGCTCGCGGGCGCCCGCCGCCCGACCGCAGGGGCGAGCGCGTTGGCCCTGGCCGCGGTCGCCGACCTCTACTCCGGCCGGGTGACGTTCGCGGCCGGTGCCGCCGTCGCGCTCGGCGCTGTGCTGGCCGCCGAGCGACGGCGCTCGGTTGTCGCCGCCGAACTCGCGGTCCTCGCCGGGCTGACCAGCCCGGTGGCCGGGCTGTTCCTGCTGCTTCCGGCGGCGGTGTACGTGCTGAGCGGGGGGCCCCGGCGGCGCAGCGGCTTCGCGCTGGGTGTCGCCGCGGGCAGTACCATCGCCGTCGTGGCGGCCGTGTTCCCGGTCGCTGGTCGGGAACCCTTCGCGGACTTCGTATTCCGTCCGGCGGTGGAGATCCCGCTGCTCGCTGCGCTATTGCCGGTCTCCCGCCGGGTCCGGCTGGGGCTGCTGCTCGGCGCCCTCGCGGTGACACTTGCCTACCTCGTCCCCGGGCCGGTGGGCAGCAATGTGACCCGGCTGTCGATCCTCGTCGCGGTCCCGGCGGTCATCGCCGCCGCCCGCCTGCCGTTGGTGCTGTTGGCACCGGTGGCTTTCGCGCTGGCCTTGTGGCCCTGGCATCAGTTGCACGATGACCTGCTCGCGGCGCGGGACGCCTCGGCGCAGCCCGGGTTCTCCACCGCCCTGGGTGAGCGGCTGCGCGCCGACCCGCTGGCCGTAACCCACCGCATTGAAGTGGTGCAGCCGCGAACCCATTGGGCCGAGACACGGCTCGCCAATCAGGGCCTCAGCCTCGCGAGGGGCTGGATCCGACAGGTTGACGAAGGACGAAACCCGCAATTTTACGGGCGCGCTCCGCTCACCGCCGACACGTATCGATCCTTCCTCGACAGCTACGCGGTGGCGTATGTGGCCGCCCCCAGGGGCGTCCCGGTGGATTTCGGTTCGAGCGCGGAGGCGGCGCTGGTGCAGGCCGGTTTGCCGTACCTGACCTTGGTTTGGTCTGATCCGCACTGGGAACTGTTCGCGGTCACGGCGCCGGCACCGGTCGCCGCCGGGGTGGCCCGCGTGACCCGGCTGACCGACACCGGGGCTGACCTCACCGCGACCGGCCGAGGCACCGTGCGCCTCGCCGTGCGCTGGTCACCGTGGCTCGTCCTGGACGGCGGCAGCGTTCAGCGGGACGGCGCCTGGGCACGACTCACCGTCAACGGACCGGGGCCGCGGCGACTGCACGCGGTGTGGCGCTGGCCGTGACCGGTTCGAACGGTGCCCGTCGGGTGATCAGCCGTTGTACCCCGAAGCCGATCGCGAGCGCGCCGAGGCCGCCCGCGACGTCGAGGAAGTAGTGATTTGCCGTCCCGACGATGACCAGCAGCGTGATCACCGGATAGCTCACCGCGAGGAGCTTGACCCACCACCGCCGCGCCAGCACCACGACCACGACCGCGCACCACGTCGACCACCCCATGTGCATGCTGGGCATCGCCGCAAACTGGTTGCTCGCCGCATCGACGCCGTGGCTGCCCCACGAACCCCAGGTGTCGAATTGGACGACCGTGTCGATGAATCCGGGCATCAGGCGGGGTGGCGCCAGCGGATAGAGGGCGAACCCGACCAGCGCCGCCACATTCATCGAGTACCACGCCAGCCGCAGCGGCCGGGCGTGCTGCGGGTGCTTCCAGAGCACCCACACCGCGATCGCACCGGTCACCGCGAAATGGGCCAGCGCGTACCAGTAGTTGGCGACGATCACCAGCGAGTGGTGGGCCGCGAGCCAGGTATTGAGCCCGTGCTCATGGAACAGCCCGAGCCGGCGCTCCAGGCCTTCCAGGTCGCGTGCGTGCCCGAACGCCGAACTCTCTTCGATCGGAACCTGATCACGGATCACCGTGTAGATGGCGTAGCCGACCGCGATGAGCAGCACCTCGTGCCACCAGCGCAGCCGCCTGGTCGGCACCCGCGCGGCCGCCTCCGGTGGCGCCAGGTTGCGCTCCTGCGTCTGCACCACCATCAGGGCAGTGTTCCACGCCGGATCGAACGGAGACTCGCCGGAAGGGGGCGCGCCGAGGCGGCGACGCCGAGAATCACCAGTTCACGAGCGAGCCGGCGAAGATCTCGGAGAGTTCCGGTTCGCCGACCTGGCGCGGCGCGGTGGCCAGCAGCCGCTGCTGCTGCAGGGAGCCGGCCACCAGCGCGGCGATGTCACCGGTGCCGTACCCCACCTCGCCGATGCCGTTGGGGATGCCGATGTCCCGCATCAACGACGTGAGCGCATGCGGGAGTTGCTCGGCCGGATCCGCTTGCTGGACCGCATCCGGTGCCATCAGTGCGGCAGCCCGCAGATGGCGTTCCGGACGGCTGGAAAAGGTGAAACGGAAGGCTGCGGGAGCCGTCAGGGAGACCGCCTGACCGTGCGGCACCAGGGGATGGTCGGCGGGGTAGCCGGCCGGCTGGTAGTCCGTCACGCGCCCGGCAATCGGGTAGGCGTTGGCGTGCGGAATATGCACGCCGGCGTTGCCGAAGCCCATCCCGGCGAACGTCGCCGCCAGCATCATGTCCGAGCGCGCCGCGAGGTCCGTCTCGCCGGCGTGCACCGCACGCCGGAACGAGCCCGCGAGCAACGCCAACGCGCGTTCACTCCAGACGTCGGAGACCGGGTTCGCGCCGCAATAGGTGACGCGCTGGTCGGCCGGCTTACGGGCGAACTGCTGGAAGTCACGAGCCGTGTACGACTCCAGCGCGTGGCACAGGATGTCCATGCCAGCGGCGGCACTGACCTCAGCCGGTAAGGACATCGTGAGCAGCGGGTCGACGACCGCGAGAGTGGGACGCAGCCGCCAGTGGCTGATGCCGGTCTTCACCTTGAGACTGAGGATGTCGAGCACGCACATCGCCGTCGACTCCGAGCCGGTGCCGGCGGTGGTCGGCACAGCGATCAAGGGTTGGAGCGCGCCGGGGGGCGCGTGACCGAGCCCCACCGGCTTGTTGACGTAGTCCATCAGCTCGCCGGGATAGGTGGTCAGCAGGTTGACGGCCTTGGCGGTGTCGAGAACCGATCCGCCACCGACCGCGACGAACCCGTCCCAGGGGCCGTGGGCGCTGGCCCAGTCGATCGCGGCTTGCATGCTGGCATCGGTCGGTTCGATGTGCACCCCGTCGAACAGCTCGGTGCCGATGCCCTGGCGGGCAATCGTTTCGCCGATCCGTTGCGGGATGCCGGTGCGAGCCAGACCGGGATCGGTGAGCACCAGCACCCGGTGAACGCCGAGTTGGGCTAGCTCGAAGCCGATCTCGTCGCTGGCGCCGGCGCCGAATTTGAGCGGGGGAGCGCCCCAGGTGAAGATCGTCTCTTCGATGCGGCCGGGGCTAGCCGGGGTGGCGCTCAAACAGGCCTCCGCTTCGTCCGTTCCGGTCGGCCAGCAGCCCGGCCAACGTCGCCACGGCGATCTCCGCGGGCGACTTGGATCCGATGTCGAGCCCGATGGGCCGGTGCACGCGGGCAATGTCTGCGGCGGCGACGCCCCGCTCGGTGAGCGCGGCGACGTGCGGCGCGGTGTGGCGCAGGCTGCCCATCACCCCGATCCAGCGCGGGCGGTGGGTGAGGATCTCGGCCAGCATTGCGCCCAGCTCCGGCCGGTCATGATCGGTGATCACCACGTCGGAGTTCGCGTCCAACCCGATGACCTTCGCCTCAGCGGCGTGTCCCGCCTCGCTGCCATCGACGGCGGGATCCAGCACGACGACCTCCCAGCCCAGCCGTGGCGCCAGGTGCCCCAGCTCCCGCGCGACCGGCGAGTCGAAGACCAGCACCAGCCGCCGTTCGTGCTGGCCCACGGGCAGGTCCCCGTGCGCGATGGCGCAGGCGACGTCGATCGGCGGCGCCCCGGGCTCGTGTCCATGGGTGGTGACCATCGGATCAGGATGTGGTGCCATCCCCTGACTATGGCCCGATGACCCTCTGGCCCGATACCCACGGTCGGATAGGTCGGTATGGTCCCGGTGCAAGCGCGCCGCGGGTAAGAAAACCCGAGCTATCCGGACAGGGGTCAAAACGGTCACGTTCCGTAACGAACGTGCCAGCCTCTGTGCCCGACACCGCCGATCACCGTGAGCGCGAGCCCGCCGCACGTCCCAGACCGCAGGAGTACCGCGTGCCTCCCCAAACCGAGTCCGAAGCGTTCCATGCCCCCATGGGTGGCGTCCTTCGGCGGCGCGGGCGGGTGGGGCGCTGGAGCGCGGCCGCGCTTGCCGGCGCGGTGGCATCGTTGGCGATCGGTGCGCTGCCCGCCCAGGCGACGCCGGCCGCATCCTCGGGCCGGGGGCAGCTGCAGGCGGGGAATCCGGGGGGACAGCTGTCGGTCGGGATGATGCCGGCGGGCAGCCCGGATGCGGTGCATCGGGGTGCGCGGGTGCGGACCGGGCGCAGCGCGGCCGGTCCGGTGAACACGCAGTACGGCCCGGATCTGGCTTCCTATCAGCATCCGAATGGGCAGCCGGTG
>DASYGP010000128.1:0-29239 GCA_035999615.1 Mycobacteriales bacterium | reverse complement strand
CTGCTGGATCTGCGCGCCATCCCCCCGGAGCACGACGACGTTCTCGCGGCCGCGGTCTGCCGCGCCGCCGGGTCCCCGGGCGCCGGCTGACGTGTACGTCATCGCCACGGCCGGCCACGTCGATCACGGCAAGTCGACGCTCGTTCGAGCACTGACCGGGAGCGATCCGGACCGGCTCGCCGAGGAACACCGCCGCGGCCTTTCGATCGAACTCGGCTATGCCTGGACCGATCTGCCCTCCGGGCGGCGCTTGGCGTTCGTGGACGTTCCGGGACACGAGCGGTTTCTGGGCACCATGTTGTCGGGGATCGGCCCCGTTCCCGCGGTGCTGCTCGTCGTCTCCGCCGACGAGGGCTGGCGTCGGCAGACCGGCGAGCACGTCGCGGCCCTTGCCGCCCTCGACGTCCGTCATGGCCTGCTGGTGGTCAGCCGAACCGACCTCGCCGATCCGAAACCGGCGGCCGAGGACGCCCTGCTGCGCCTCGCCGACACGCCGCTTTCCGGCCTGCCCTGGGTCGGCGTCAGCGCGCGCACCGGCACGGGGCTGCGGGAGCTACGCGCCGCCCTCGACGTGCTGATCGCGAAGCTGCCCGCGCCGCCGCAGGTGGCGCGCACCAGGTTGTTCGTGGACCGGGTCTTCGCCGCCCGGGGCGCCGGAACCGTGGTCACCGGCACGTTGCAGGCGGGTGCGATACAGGTCGGCGACCGGGTGGAGGTGGCGGGGATGGCGGCCACGGTCCGCGCCCTCGAGTCCTGCCGTGAGCCGGCGCCCCGGGTCGACGCGGTCGCTCGGGTCGCCGTCAATCTGCGGGGAGTCGCGCACGAGCAGGTGCATCGCGGTGATGCGGTGCTCACCCCGGACGCCTGGTCGATGACCACGGCGATCGACGTAT
Organism: Mycobacteriales bacterium; assembly: GCA_035999615.1. Lineage (GTDB taxonomy): Bacteria > Actinomycetota > Actinomycetes > Mycobacteriales > CAJCIY01 > DASYGP01. The sequence continues at coordinate 28,346 of DASYGP010000128.1, read as the reverse complement.
CGGTGCTGCCGCCGGCGGAGACCCTGCCGCGCACGCTGATCTTGCATGTGGGCAGTGCGGCCATCCCGGTCACTCCGCGGCTGCTGGCCGGGGCCTCCGGTGGCTTCGCGCGGCTCACGCTGGCCCGCCCGCTACCGCTGCAGCCCGGCGACCGGGGAGTGTTGCGCGACCCCGGCCGGCATGCGGTCGCCGCCGGAGTCCGGGTGCTGGATGTTGACCCGCCGCCGCTGACGCAACGCGGCGCCGCGCGCCGCCGCGCCGTACAGCTCGCCGCTGGGTACGGAGCCGACCAGGCCCTGAGCCGCTACGAGGCCGCGCGCCGCAGCGATTTCGCGCTGCTGGGTTGGCCGGATCCGGCCGATGCGCAGGTTCACGGGGAGTGGTGGGTATCCGCGGATGCGGCCGCGCGCTGGCAGCAGGCGCTGCTGCGACTCGTCTCGGACGACCGGAGCGGTGAGCGGGCCACCGGCGGTCCGGCGGCGGCGACTGCCGCGGCGCTGCTCCCAGATCCGCAGTTGCTGGCCTCTATCGCCGCCGCCTGTGGCCTGGTGGTCCACGGCGGCCGGTTGGTCCCGGCCGCGGATGGCCGCCCGCGGCTCCCACCGGCCGTGACGACGGCGTTGGACAGTCTGCTGAGCCGGCTGGCCGAGCATCCCTTCGCCGCCCCGGACGCGGCGGAGCTGGTCGGCCTGGGACTCGATGCGCGTGCCCGGGCGGTCCTCGCCGACGCCGGCTTGCTGCTGCGCCTGCCGGGCGACGTGCTGCTGCTGCCGGACGCGCCGGCCCGCGCCGCGGCCTTGCTGCGCGGCTTGGACGCCCCGTTCACGTTGTCGCAGGCCCGGCAAGCTCTCGGTACCACCCGTCGCGTGGCGGTGCCGCTGCTCGAGCACCTGGATCGCATCCGGGTAACCGTGCGGGTGGACGCCAGTAGCCGGCGCCTGCGGTGAACACCGGTGGCCGGCGCAGGTGGCGTGCGTGGCTCGTAGGCGGCGTGCGTGGCTCGCCAGTGGAGCGAAATCGTCGTTAGATGATCTCTGCAGCGACGATTTCGCTCCACCCGCGGACGATTTCGCTCCATCGGCTGGGCGCGCGGCCCGCTGGCCGCCTCCGGCCGACAAATTGGCGGGTGCCGCGGTGGGCGCCGGTGGGCGCTGGCAGGCGCTGGCGGGCGCCGGTGGGCGGCTCAGGTGACGTGCGTGGCCCCTAGGTGGCGTGGGTGGCTCGCCAGTGGAGCGAAATCGTCGTTAGATGATCTCTGCAGCGACGATTTCGCTCCATCCGCGGACGATTTCGCTCCATCGGCTGCGCGCGCGGCCCGCTTGTCGCTCCCCCCGCGCACGATTTCGCTCCATCGGCTGGGCGCGCGCCCCGCAGGGCGCCTCCCGCCCACCGGGTGGCTCTGCATCCCGCCAGGCTTGGTGTTCCACGAAGCGGCCGTGGCTTCGCACCCCGCGTGGCGCCGGCGTTACGTGGCTCGGCGGCCGGGTGGCTCCTCGTGCCGGGCCGGCACACGCAACTGGATAGGCTGGTGCCTGATCCAGACTCGCGCGCTGGCCGGCCGCATCGAAGGGCTGGCCGCATCGAAGGGGAGGCCTCGTTTGTCCGTGGGGCTCGCCGTCCCGTATGCTCCGCCTGCTCCCGACGGCAGGTGCTGTGGGCGGAGACCCCTTCGGCTCTCCCGAGTCGGAGGTCCTCTACGCCCCCATCGTCTAGCGGCCCAGGACACCGCCCTTTCAAGGCGGCAGCACGGGTTCGAATCCCGTTGGGGGTACTGCTTCACCAGTTGGTCCCGTAGTGCAGTCTGGAGTGCACGCCGCCCTGTCAAGGCGGAGGTCGCGGGTTCGAATCCCGTCGGGACCGCCACGGCCAGGTAGCTCAGTCGGTACGAGCGTCCGCCTGAAAAGCGGAAGGTCGACAGTTCGATCCTGTCCCTGGCCACCCTGAGGAATCCTCGCGAGGAGGCCGCTCTGCGCCGCTTGGTCGTCGCCAGCGCAGCCGGCGCCGCACTGGCCCTGTCGGCCGGTTGCAGCGGCAGCGGCGCGGGCATCGCCCCGGCGGTGTACGCCCAGCGCGTTTGTTCGAGCGTCGCCACGTTCGAGGCCGCGCTGTCCGCCAGCGCCCGCAGCCTGTCGGCGACGGTCGCGGACGCCTCCGCCGACCCCGCCAAAATCAAGAAGGGCGCGGCTGATCTGCTCGCGCAAGCGGAGCGGGACAGCAGCACGCTCGCCGCCGCGCTCGCGCAGGCCGACTTCCCGCGTGGTGATCATGGCAAACAGGTGGCGATGCGACTGGCCGCCGCGGCCGATCAGGCGCATCAGATCCTCCATCAGCAGGCGCAGGCCCTAGCCGCCGCGCCGATCACGAGCCGCGATGCGTTTACGGCGCTACTCGCGCAGGTCGGCCAGCAGGTGGAGAGCGGCGGAAATGCGCTGGTCGACGGACTCAACGCGGTCGGCGACATTGGGAATCTGGCGCTCAACAGGGCGTTCGCGGCGGATCAGTCGTGCCGCGGCCTCTAGCACCGCCACCTGCGCGTGGAAGCGCCGCGCACCGAAGGATCACCCGTGCGGGGAGGCGCCGCGCACCGAAGGATCACCCGTGCGGGGAAGCGCCGCGCACCGAAGGATCACCCACGCGGGAAAGCCCGCCGCGGCGAAGGATCACCCGCGCGGGAAAGCGCCGGGCGCGCTGAACGAGCACCCTCGCGGGGAAACGATCAGGCGTGCGCCTCGTCGTTGGCGTGCTGCGGCTCCCGCGGCGCGGGGATCCCGGCGAGCAGCGCCTTGACCTCGGCCTCGCGGTAGCGGCGGTGGCCACCCAGCGTCCGGATCGAGGTGAGCTTGCCCGACTTAGCCCAACGGGTCACGGTTTTCGGGTCCACCCGAAACATCGTTGCGACCTCCGCGGGGGTCAGCAGCGGCTCGGCGTCGTTGCTGCGTGCAGGCATCGGGGCCTCCGGGAACACAAAGCGTTGGTCGACCGCCCCGCACCGGGCCAGCCCCAACTGGACCAAGCATCGACGTACCCGGCAAATAGGGACATGGCCTGCCCGGGCCATCTTTGTCGTTCCGCGCTGTAGTCCCTTCTGACCAGGGGCTGTCAAGAGGCCGTTTCGCGTGCCTGCAACGCTCGCCAGCGCTCCGCGACGCGTCCGTACGCGGCGGCTGCGAGCATCCCGTCACCGCGGGCGAGCGCCCCCAGGCCCTCCGCGAGATCGGCCACCGACTGCTCCTGATCGAGCTGGTCGGCGAACAGCCCGGCCAGCGGCCCGTAGTCCAACTCGACGCGGGCGTGGGCATGAAAGCCGTTCAACCAGGCGGCGAGCTCCTCCAGGGCCGGGGTCGTCGGCGCTTCCGGGAGCGTTTCGTGCAGCACGATCAACGCCTGCTCGGTGCGCCGCCGGGCCGCGCCCAATGCGGTGGCATAGCGCAGCGAACCGTTGCCCTGCACCCGTTCGGCCGGGTCGAACAGCAAAAACCAGGCCAACGGGACCGACCAGGCCGAGGTGCGGACGTGGGGGCGAAGGTCGGGCGACACCTCCCGCCAGCCGGCCAGTTGATCGACCGCCTCGTCGGCCAGGCCCCGGGGCACGAAGGTGTCCGCCAGCAGCGCGGGCAGCCCGTCCCGGAACTCCTCGGCGGCCTGCCAGACCCGCAGCTGGGTGCGGGCTGGGCAGACGTAGGTCACCCCGTCGATGACCTCGACGATGGCGTGCTCCTCATCGACATCCAAGGTGGGCCGGACCAGCGCGGCCAGCGCGGTGGTGTGTTCGGTGGACAGCAGTCCGGCCCGGTCGGGAGCTCGGCCCGCGGCCACGTACCGTTCCCAGCGTCTGCGCTCGCCCGGCGGAAGGGTCGCCAGCGGCACGAAGACGCGCAAGCTGGCGAGATAGGCCGGGACGGGCACCGCGGAAGTCTGTCACCCCCGGGCGGTCATTAGGCTGAGCTCCAGGAGGTCCGACATGCCCCAGCCCGACCCAGCCCTCGGCCCGGCCGTTTTCAGCCCGGCCAACGGCCACGCCACCGGCCACGAGCAGGTGGTGTTCTGCTCTGACGACGCCAGCGGCCTGCGGGCCATCATCGCCATCTACTCCACGGCCCTCGGTCCGGCTTTAGGCGGCACCCGCTTCTACCCGTACGCCTCGGAGGGCGAGGCCCTGTCCGACGTGCTGAACCTGAGCCGCGCGATGGCCTACAAGGCCGCGGTGACCGGGCTGGATCTCGGCGGCGGCAAGGCGGTGATCTTGGGTGACCCGTTGACGGACAAGACCGAGGTGCTGCTGCGCGCCTTCGGGCGCTTCGTGCAAAGCCTGGGCGGGCGGTACTACACGGCCTGCGACGTCGGGACGTACGTGGCGGATATGGATGTCGTCGCCCGGGAGTGCCGTTTTGTCACGGGCCGCTCCGAGGAGCATGGGGGCGCCGGGGATTCCAGCGTGCTGACCGCCCTGGGGGTCTTCCAGGGCATGCGGGCGGGCGCGGCTGCCGTGTGGGGCCGGCCGTCGCTGGCCGGCAAGCGGGTTGGCGTCAGTGGCGTCGGCAAGGTCGGCCGGCACCTGGTCGCGCACCTGATCGAGGACGGCGCCCGGGTCGTGGTGGGCGATGTCTCGGCGGCGGCGGTCGCCGCGATCCAGCGGGTCCATCCCGAGATCGAAGCCCTTGATGTCCGGGCGCTGCCGAGCGCCGAGCTCGACGTCTATGCCCCCTGCGCGCTAGGCAGCGCTCTTGATGAGGCCGTCGTGGGCGGTCTGCAGGCCCAGCTGGTGTGTGGCGCGGCGAACAATCAGCTGGCTCACGCCGGTATCGAAAAGCAGCTGGCCGACCGCGGGGTCTTGTACTGCCCGGACTACGTCGTCAACGCCGGCGGCCTGATCCAGGTGGCGGACGAGATCGAAGGCTTCAGCTTTCCGCGGGCCCGGGCCCGGGCATTGGGTATTTTTGCGACCACCCAGGCGGTGCTGGCGGAGGCGAAAGCGGCCGCCGTGCCGCCGGCGGTGGCAGCGGACCGGCTCGCCGAGCGTCGAATGGCCGAGGTCGGGCGGCTTCGGCAGCTGCTGCTGCCCTGAGCGGCGAAGCCGCCCGCCGTTCGGCAGTTCCGCAGGCCGGCGGCTCCTGTATTGTTCTGGATACGAGAAGCCACCACCGGGGTCCGCCCCGAGACGAGATTGTCGAGGGGGTCGAGCCATGGGGCGCGGCCGTGCCAAGGCCAAGCAGACGAAGGTCGCCCGGGAGCTGAAGTACAGCGGCCCTGGGATGGACCTGAACCGGCTGCAACGGGATCTGCACTCATCCTCCCCCGCCAGCGGGGATCCGCATCGCGCGGATGAGGACGAGCGCGCGGATGATCCGTATGCCGCGTACGTCGACGAGGACGAAGAAGAGGGCGCCGGTTCCGCCGCTTCGTGAGTTCCACGCGGCTTACGTTCGGATGAGCGCGTTTCCGGGTTGATGGCTGTTACGGGTGTTCTCCGCGCAGGATCGCCCGGACCGGCCCGCCCTGCTCCCCGACCGTTCCGATTTTCCAGGCCGGCACGCCGCGGTCGGCGAGCAGTCCGATCAGATCGTCGGCGGCGGCCGGGTCGATGACGGCGACCATGCCCACACCCATGTTGAAGGTCCGTTCCATCTCCACCGGCGCGATGCCACCGGCCGCCGCGACCCAGTCGAAGATCGGCGACGGCCGCCAGCTGGCCCGGTCCAGCGTCGCGATCAGCCCGGCCGGGATGACCCGGCCCAGGTTCCCGGCCAGGCCGCCTCCGGTGACGTGGGCGAACGTGCGTACCGGCAGGGAGGCGGCCGCGGCCAGGCAATCCAGCGCGTAGATCCGGGTGGGGGTGAGCAGTTCCTCGCCGAGGGTCGTGTCGCCGAATCTCGCGCTGAGGGCCGTATCGCTGGCGCGCAGCACGTGGCGGACCAGCGAGTAGCCGTTGCAGTGCAGGCCCGAGGACGCCATCGCAACGACCGCGTCGCCGGGGCGCACCCGTTCCGGTCCGAGGATCGCGTCGGCCTCGACGACACCGACGGCGGTCGCGGCGACGTCGTAATCGCCGGGTGGCAGCAGCCCCGGATGTTCCGCGGTTTCCCCCCCGAGCAGCGCGGCACCGGCCAGCCGGCAGCCATCGGCAATGCCCGCGACGATCTCGGCGACGATCTCTGGTTCGAGTCGGCCGACCGCGATGTAGTCCTGGACCAGCAGCGGCTCGGCTCCGCACACGACCAGGTCGTCGACGACCATCGCGACCAGGTCCTGGCCGATGGTGTCGTGCCGGCCCAGGGCACGGGCGATCGCCGTCTTGGTGCCGGCCCCGTCGGTGGACGCGGCCAGCACCGGGCGGGTCCAGCGGTCTAGATCCAGGCGCATCAGCCCGGCGAACCCGCCGAGACCGCCGAGCACCTCGGGCCGGCTGGCCCGGGCGACCGACGCTTTCATCAGCTCGACCGCTCGCTCGCCGCGTGCGATGTCGACCCCGGCAACGGCGTATGAGGCCTCGCCCTGTTTCCCCATCCCGCGCGGGCTCATGGCCGGAGCAACGCGTCGGCGGCGCCGAGCCCGCCGATCATCGGTGCGGTGGGCGCGTGATCCAGGACCCCGCGTTCGATCCCTTCCAGCACGTGCTTGCCGACCGGATCCGCGTCGGGCAGCGCAATCGGGTAGACGCCGGAGAAGCAGGCGGTGCACAGCTGGTCCCGGGCCTGGCGGGAGGCGCCGACCAGACCGTCGAGCGAGACATACGCGAGCGAGTCCGCGCCGATGATGGCGCGGATCTGCTCGACCGTCAGGCCGCTTGCCACGAGCTCAGCCTTGGAAGCGAAGTCGATGCCGTAGAAGCAGGGCCACGTGACCGGCGGGCTGGAGATCCGCACGTGCACCTCGGTGGCGCCCGCTTCGCGCAGCATGCGCACGAGCGCCCGCTGGGTGTTGCCCCGCACGATGGAGTCGTCCACGACCACGATGCGCTTGCCCCGCAGGACCTCGCGTAACGGGTTGAGTTTGAGCCGGATACCCAGCTGCCGGATCGTCTGGCTGGGTTGGATGAACGTGCGGCCCACGTAGGAGTTCTTGACCAGCCCGAGCCCGTAGGGGATGCCGCTCTCCTCGGCGAAGCCGACCGCCGCCGGCGTGCCCGACTCGGGCACCGGAATCACCAGGTCCGCCTCTGCGGGGGCCTCCCGGGCGAGCACCCGCCCGACCTCGACCCGGGTGCTGTGCACGTTCCGCCCGGCGATGGTGGTGTCCGGCCGGGCCAGGTACACGTATTCGAACAGGCACCCGTGCGGCGTGGCCTCGGCGAACCGGTGGCTGCGCACGCCGTGCTCGTCGATCGCGAGCAGCTCGCCGGGCTCGACCTCCCGCACGAAGCTGGCACCCACGATGTCCAGTGCGGCGGTCTCACTGGCGACGACCCAGCCGCGCTCCAGCCGCCCCAGGACGAGCGGGCGCACGCCATGTCCGTCGCGGGCGGCGTAAAGGGTGTGCTCGTCCATGAACACGAAACTGAACGCGCCGCGCAGCAGCGGCAGCACGTCGAGGGCCGCCGCCTCCAGGGACAGGTCCGGCTGGGCGGCGAGCAGGCTGGTCACCAGATCCGAGTCGGTGGTCGAGCCCATCAGGTCCTTCGCCTGACCGGTGCGGGCCACCCGGCGGGCCAGGTCCGCGGTGTTGGTCAGGTTGCCGTTGTGCCCGAGCGCGATCCCGCCGCCGGTGCTGGTCGAGCGGAACGAGGGTTGCGCGTTCTCCCAGGTGCAGCCCCCGGTGGTGGAGTAACGCGTGTGGCCCACGGCGAGGTGCCCGCGCAGCGTTTCCAGCGTGGACTCGTCGAAGACCTGCGCGACCAGGCCGAGATCCTTGTAGACGACGACGGTGGTGCCGTCGCTGACCGCGATCCCGGCGGCCTCCTGGCCGCGGTGCTGCAGCGCGTACAGGCCGTAGTAGCTGAGCTTCGCGACGTCCTCGTCGGGCGCCCATACCCCGAACACGCCGCACTCTTCGCGGGGGGCCTGCTCGCCGCCGTCGTCGAACGGCAGGTCGGTCGCCGGGTCTGTCACGCAGTCAGCTCCTGGTCGAGCGGGGCGGGCGGGGAAGACGCGCGGGTCGTTGGCGAGTCTACGGGACGCGCCTCGCGGCCGGCGCGGCTCACTGGAGGACCGGCAGTACGCCGCTGAGGTCGGTACGGGCTCCGGACGCCCGGACCGCGCCGGCCGCGACCGCCGCCGCGAAGCCGGTCCGGCCCACGGCCAGATCCAGAAAGACGGCCGGGGCGGCTTCGACCACGTTGGGTGGGGTACCGCGGGTGTGCCGCGGGCCGGGGATGCATTGCACCGCCACGTACGGCGGGATCCGCAACTCGACGCTGCGCCCGGGGTGCCGCTCGGCGAGGATCCCCGCCAGGGCCCGCACCGCGAGCCGTTCGGCGGCCACGACCGGCTGCGCCGTACCCGGCAGATCCCGGGCGAGGACCACTGCCTGCACGATCCGGGTGAGCAGCGCATCGCTGAGCCGCAGCGCTCCCGCCGGTTCCTGCACGACGCGGTCCGGCACCCCGGCCAGCGCGCCGATCGCCGCGGCCACCGCCTGGGGCAGGAGGGCCGGCCGGTCTGGCCCGGCGGCCGGTTCCGCGGCTCGTCGCAGCGCAGCCCCTGAGCTCCACGCGCTGACGTCGCTGTCGGGGCGAGGCGGGGCCGGGGCGGCGAGCGCGCCGACCAGCGCATCCAGTCGAGCCACGAGCAGGTGTTCCAGCTGCCGGACCGAGTGATCAGGGCAGCGGGTGGCGGCGTCCGGATCGGCGCCGGCGAAGGTGGCCACCAGCTGCTCCCACTGGGCTACCAGGGCGTCGCGGACGGCGTCGAGGGCGGGGCGTCGGGGCACGAAGCGGGTTCGGTCAGCCGAACCGCGCCGGCAGGGTTCCCTCATGGGCGGCGCGCAACTCGTCCAGGTCGATGGCGCCGACGCCGTCGATGTCGAGGCTCGAGCCACCGACGGTCCCGATCCGGCGCGCCGGCAGCCCATTCGCCGTGCACAGGTCGAGCAGGCGCTGCTCGCCTCGCGGGGGCAGGGCGCACACCACGCGCCCGGCGGACTCGCTGAACAAGAACACGAACGGGTCGGTCCCGGGCTCGGCGGCCAACTGCGCCCCGCGGCCCCCGCGCAGGCATGACTCGACTACGGCCTGAATGAGGCCACCCCCGGACAGGTCGTGCGCGGCGGTGAGCAGTCCCTCCCGGGCGGCTGTCACCAGCAACTGCTGCAGGGCCCGCTCCGCGGCCCAGTCGATCGCCGGCGGCAATCCGCCCAGGTGCCGGTGCGCCGTCCAGGCCCAGTCCGAACCGGACAGGTCCGGGCCGGTGGTTCCCAGCAGCAGCAGCACGTCGCCGTCCTCGGCGAATGCCAGGGAGGTGCCGCGGCGGACATCGTCGATCACGCCGAGCACCCCCACGACCGGGGTCGGATTGATCGCCACGTCCCCGGTCTGGTTGTAGAAGCTGACGTTGCCGCCGGTGACGGGCAGACCCAGCTCGCGGCAGCCGTCCGCGAGGCCGCGGACCGCCTCGGCGAACTGCCACATCACCGCCGGGTCCTCCGGGGAACCGAAGTTCATGCAGTTGGTGACGGCCACCGGGACGGCGCCCGTGGTCGCGACATTGCGGGCCGCCTCGGCGAGGGCCAGCTGCGCGCCCGCGTACGGGTCGAGGGCGGCGAACCGGCCGGGCCCGTCGAGCGACAGCGCGACGCCCAGCCCTTCGCCGGTGATCCGGACCACGCCCGCGTCCTCGGGCATCGCCAGCACCGTGTTGTGCTGCACGTACCTGTCGTACTGGTCGGTGACCCACCGGGCGGAGGCGTTGTTCGGCGCGCTGATCAGCCGCAGCACCTCGGCGCGCAGGTCGCGCGGGCGCGGCAACGTCTCGGCGGAGTCGGCCTGCAGCGCGTCCTGCCCGACAGGGCGGGCCAACGGTCGGTGGTAGACCGGCCCCTGCTCGGCCAGCGATCCGGGTGGCACGTCCACGACGGTCTCGCCGTGCCAGTCGACGATCAGCCGCCCGGTACCCGTAACCTCGCCGACGACGGTGGCGAGCACGCCCCAGCGCCGGCACAACGCGAGCACCTCGTCCACGTCGGCGCGTTCGACGATCGCGAGCATGCGCTCCTGCGACTCGCTGCACAGCACCTCGAAGGGCTGCATCGAGGCTTCGCGCAGCGGCACGCTGTCGAGCAGCACCCGCATCCCCTGGCCACCTGCGGCGGCGGTCTCGCTGATGGCGCAGGTGAAGCCGGCGCCGCCGAGGTCCTGAATACCCACGACCAGGCCGCGTTCGTACATTTCCAGGGTGCATTCGGTCAGCACCTTTTCGGTGAACGGGTCGCCCACCTGCACCGCAGGTCGCTTGGCCGGGCCGCCCTCATCGAAGGTCGCCGAGGCCAGGACGCTCACGCCGCCGATCCCGTCGCGGCCGGTTCGGGCGCCGAACAGGATGACCTGATTGCCGACGCCGGAGGCCTTGGAGGTCTGCAGCCGGGCTCGGGGCAGCACGCCCAGGCACAGGGCGTTGACCAGCGGATTGCCGTTGTAGCTGGGATCGAAGGCGATCTCCCCGCCGATGTTGGGTAGGCCCAGGCAGTTTCCGTAACCGCCGACGCCGGCCACCACCCCGGGGAGCAATCGGGCGGTATCGGGATGGTCGATGTCGCCGAAGCGGAGGCTGTCCATCACCGCGATCGGACGGGCGCCCATAGCGAGGATGTCCCGGACAATGCCGCCCACGCCGGTGGCTGCGCCCTGGTACGGCTCGACGTAGCTGGGGTGATTGTGACTCTCGACCTTGAAGGTGACGGCGAGGTCATCGGAGACGGCAACGACGCCGGCGTTCTCCCCGATCCCGGCGAGGAGGCGTTCGCTGTGCGGCAGGTCACTGAACTGGCGCAGGTGCACCCGGCTGGACTTGTAGGAGCAATGCTCGGACCACATCACGCTGTACATCGCGAGTTCGCACTCGGTGGGCCGGCGGCCGAGGACCTCGCGGATGCGGTCGTATTCGTCGGCGGCGAGACCGAGGTCGGCATACGGCTGCTGCAGCTGCGGGGTTTTCGTCGCTTCGTCGACGGTGTCGGCGGGGGAAATGGCTGCGGCGAGGCTCATCGGCTGCTCAGCAGCGCGGTCAGCACACTGGTGAACATCGCCAGGCCGTCGGCGGACGCGCCGACCAGCGGGTCCGCGGCGTGCTCGGGATGCGGCATCAGACCAACGACATTGCCGCGGGTGTTGGTGATGCCGGCGATGTCATGCAGGCTGCCATTCGGGTTTCCTCCCGCGTAGCGGAAGACGACGCGATTCTCCCCTTCCAGCCGGTCGAGGGTGGCGCGGTCGGCGACATAGCGGCCTTCGCCGTGCTTGATGGGGACCACGATCTGCTGCCCTTGCTGGTAACCGGTGGTCCACGCGGTCGAGGTGCGCTCCACCAGCAGGCCTTGATCGCGGCAGACGTAATGCAGACCGGCGTTGCGCAGCAGTGCCCCGGGCAGCAGATGCGATTCGCACAAGACCTGAAACCCGTTACAAATCCCGAGTACGGGCAGCCCTTGCCCCGCCGCCTCGATGATCTCCGCCATCACCGCGGAAAAGCGGGCGATCGCCCCGCAGCGCAAGTAGTCGCCGTAGGAAAACCCGCCGGGAAGGACAACGGCCTGGACATCTCCCAGGTCAGGATCAGCGTGCCAGAGCGGGACGGATTGCCCGCCGGCCAGTGCTATCGCCGCCTGCACGTCGCGGTCGTCGAGGCTGCCGGGGAAGGTCACCACACCGATCCGGGGACCGCGACCGGCGGGGCGCGCCAGTGGGCTTCCGGCGGGGTTCGCCACGTACCTTCCGGCGGGGTTTGCCACATACCCACAGTACCGGCCAGCTCACCGCGCCGATTCGCCGCGAGCGGCCAGCGCCTCCAACGTGGCCAGTGGCGAGTCCGCCTCCACCCGCAGGGTCTTGACCATCCGAACCACGCTTCCGTGATCGACTCGGTAATTGAACCGAATGTCATCGGTGAGCGCGCGCATCAGCTGGATGCCCCGCCCGGTCTCGGCGGTGCCCAGCGCTTCGTCGCGGCCGAGCCCGTCGCTGTCGAAGCCGTGCCCGGCGTCGACGACCTCGATGGTCAGCTCGGTGTCGACGAGTTCCACCCGAACCTCGTAATTGTCCCCGTCACGGCTGTGCCGCAGCACATTGCTCGCCGCCTCCGTAAGCGCGAGCTCCATGTCCGAAACGTCCTCGTCGTGGAAACCGACGGACCGCAGGGCCTGCGTGGCGATCCGGCGCACCACCGGGACGCTGGCCGCGTCTCGGGGTAAGCACAGCGCCATCGTGATCTCCACACCTGCGTTGCTACCCGGGACCTCGGCAGCGGAACCCTCAGCGGCTCAGGCTTCGACGTGGAGCGCGAAATCCTCGATCACCGGATTGGCCAGCAACCTCGCGGCCAATTCGCGCACCCGGGACAAAGCGGCGTCGTCCGCCGCCCCGTCAACGTGGACTTCGAAGTGCTTGCCCTGCCGCACCGAGGTGATGCCGGTCATGCCCAGCGTCGGCAACGCGCCGAGGATCGCTTGACCCTGCGGATCCAAGATTTCCGGCTTGAGCATGACATCGACCACGATGCGCGCCATGGTCAGACGGCCCGCAGGTAGTCCTCGAAGGAGTTGCCGGTCAACCGTTCGTAGGCCTCGACGTAGCGGTCCCGGGTCTGGGCCACCACATCCGCGGGCAATTCGACCGCCTGTCCGGCGTGACCGGACGCGGTGAGCCAGTCGCGGACGTATTGCTTGTCGTAGCTGGGCTGCGTCTGACCGGGTGACCAGGCATCCGCCGGCCAGAAACGCGACGAGTCCGGGGTGAGTACCTCATCGGCGAGGATGAGCCGACCGGCCGCGTCCCGGCCGATCTCGATCTTCGTGTCGGCGAGCAGGATCCCGCTGGCCGCCGCCAACTCGCTGGCCCGGGCGTACACGGCGAGGGTGATCCGCTCGAGCTCGCGGGCGGTCTCGGCGCCGAGCATCTCCTCGGCTTGCGCCCGGGTGATGTTCTCATCGTGCTCGCCGATGGGGGCCTTCGTGGACGGGGTGTAGATCGGCCCCGGGAGACGGTCTCCGTCCCGGAGTCCTGCCGGCAGGGGATGCCCGGACACGGCGCCCGTCCGCTGGTAGTCCTTGAATCCTGACCCGGTGAGATACCCGCGGACCACGCATTCGACCGGAACCATGGCCAACCTGGTGCAGAGCATGGACCGGCCGCGCAGCAGCTCCCGGTGTGCCTGCAGGGCCGGCGGGTAGTCCGCCACGTTCGCGCTGATCACATGCCCAGGGACGATGTCCGCGAGCTGCTCGAACCACCACAGGCTGAGCGCGGTCAACACGGCACCCTTGTCCGGGATCTCGGTGGGGAGCACCACGTCGTAGGCGGAGATGCGGTCGCTGGCCACCAGCAGGATGGCCGGATTGCCGTTCGCGTCGTCCACGGCGAACAGTTCCCGGACCTTGCCCGAGGCGAGGTGGGTGAGACCAACGAGGGTGTCGGGGGCGAGCGGCACAACCTGACTCTATCGTCCGGCGCCGACCCGCCAGCCCACCGGGCCCACCGGCTAGCTCAAGAGCCGCAGCCGGTCGAAGACCGGGCCGAGCCGTTCGACATAGCGTTCCGGCCGGCAGACTTCGTCCAGCCGGTGCTCATCGAGCGGCTGACCGGCCGCGTCGGCCCGCTCCCGCAGGGTCTGCCGAAACGGGACCCCGGTCTCCCAGGTCTGCATCGCGGCACCCTGCACGAGCGTGTAGGCGGCCTCCCGGGACAGCCCGGCGGCCACCAGTTCCAGCAGGACGGCGCTGGTGTAGATGAGCCCACCGGATGACTCCAGGTTGGCCCGCATCCGCGCCTTGTCCACCTGCAATCCGTTGATCAGCCGGGTGGTCAGGTGCAGCACGTAGTCGGTGGTGATGCTCGCGTCGGGGAGACTGACCCGCTCCACGCTGCTGTGGCTGATGTCGCGCTCGTGCCACAGCGGGACGCCCTCGAGCACCGGGACGTACTGCGCCCGGACGACGCGCGCCAGCCCGCAGATCCGCTCGGACATGATCGGGTTCTTCTTGTGCGGCATGGCGCTGGAGCCCTTCTGGCCCTTGCCGAATGGCTCGGCCAGCTCGCGGACCTCGGTGCGCTGGCCGTGCCGGACCTCCAGCGCCACCGCCTCGCAGACGGTGGCGAGGCCGGCCAGGGCGGCAACCCAGTTGGCGATGCCGTCGCGGATGACGACTTGGCTGGCCACCGGCGCGGGCTGGAGTCCGAGCTGCGCGGCGACATAGGTCTCGACGTCGGGGTCGATGTTGGAGTACGTCCCCACCGCGCCGCTGATTTTCGCGACCCCGACCTCGATCCGCGCGGAGCGCAGCCGGTCGCGGCAGCGCGAGGCGGCGAAGGCGAAGTCGGCCAGCCGGTGGCCGAAGGTGTCCGGCTCGCCGTGAACGCCGTGCGTGCGGCCGACCCGGATCGTGTCGCGTTGCTCCAGGGCAAGATCGCGCAACGCGGCCACGAGGCCATCCGCCTTGGCCAGCACGATGTCCGTGGCGTCGATCAGCTGAAGGGCGAGCGCGGTGTCGAGCAGGTCGCTGCTGGTCATCCCGAAGTGCACGTAGGCGGCGGCTTCGCGTGGGCTGGTGTTGTCCGCCCAGGCGGACAGGAAGGCGATGACGTCGTGCTGGGTCACGGCCTCGATCGCCGCCACCGCCTCCGGCGTGGGTGGCTTGGCCCGCCGGACCGGTTCGACGGCCTCGGCCGGGACGCGTCCGCTGCGGGCGTGCGCCTCCAGCGCCAGCGTTTCGACCCGGCACCAGAGCGCGTACTTGTGCGCTTCGGACCAGACCAGGCCCATCTCCGGCAACGTGTACCTGTCGATCACCGGTTCAGCGCCGCCTTCTCGAAGTCATCCTTGAACTGCGCCAGCTTGGCGCGCAGGTCGGGGTCCCCGATGGCCAGAATCTGCACCGCCAGCACCGCCGCGTTCTTCGCCCCGTTCAGGCCGACCGTGGCGACCGGGACGCCGGGCGGCATCTGGGCGATGGCCAGGAGCGCGTCCAGCCCGTCCAGCGCACCACCGCGGATGGGCACGCCGATCACCGGCAGGGTGGTGTGCGCGGCCACCGTGCCGGGCAGCGCGGCGGCCATGCCGGCGCCGGCGATGACCACCTCGATGCCGCGCGGTTCAAGATCATCGATCCAGGAGGCGAGGGCCTTCGGGGCGCGGTGGGCCGACAGCACGGCCTCGTCCCACGGCACCTCGAACCGGTCCAGCATCGCCCCTACCTGGCTCATCACGTTGCCGTCGCTGGGCGAGCCCGAAACGATCGCGACGCGCGGGCGAGTACTCATCAGTGGACTCCTTGGTAGCCGATGTCGGTTCTGAACTGCCCCCCCGGCAGGTGGATCTGGGCGAGGAGGTCGTAGGCCGATCCTCGCGCATCGCGAAGGTCGCTCCCAACCGCGGTCACCGACAGGACCCGCCCCCCGCTGGCGACGACCGTGCCGTCGGCTTCCCGGCGCGTCCCTGCGTGCAGCACGCCCGGGGCGTTCAGCGGTCCGGTGACCTCCCCGCCGAGCGCCGGAGCCGTCGGATAGCCGGGTGCGGCGAGCACCACCGTGACGGCGCTGCGGTCGTGCCAGCGGGGGGCGACGCCCTCGAACAGCAGCTGGGTCAACGGGGTCTGCAGCAGCGCGAGGAGGACCTGCGTTTCGGGGTCGCCGAACCGGGCGTTGAACTCCACCACCTTGACGCCGGTGCTGGTCAGCGCCAGGCCGGCGTAGAGCAGGCCGGTGAACGGGTGCCCCCGTCGGGCCAGCTCTGCGACGGTCGGCTCCAGCACCACGCGGGTGACCACGTCGACGAGGTCGTCCGGCGCCCAGCCGAGCGGGGCGTAGGCGCCCATCCCGCCGGTGTTGGGCCCGGTGTCGCCGTCCCCGATCCGTTTGTGATCTTGGGCTGGGAGGAGCGGCACGATCTGCCCGGCGCTGGTGACCACCGCGAACAGCGAAACCTCGGGTCCGGCGAGATAGGTCTCGATCAGTACCTCGTGGCCGCGCCCGTGGGTGATCGCCGCGGCGAGGTTGTCGGTGACCAGCACTCCCTTACCGGCCGCCAAGCCGTCGTGTTTGACGACGTACGGGGGCGGCAACGCCTCGAGGACCCGGCGCAGGCCGGCGTCGTCGTCCGCATCGACGTGCCACGAGCCGGCGGTCGGGACGCCGGCACCGGTCATGACCGACTTGGCGAACGTCTTGGACCCTTCAATCCGGGCCGCGGCCGCGGATGGACCGAACACCTCGAAGCCACTGGTCCGCAGCGCATCGGCGACGCCGGCGACGAGCGGGCCTTCCGGGCCGACAACGATGCGATCGGCCCGCACCTGCTCGGCCAGCGCGACCACCGCGGCCGGGGTGAGCAGATCGACCGGGTACGACTCGGCGATCGCCGCGGTGCCGGCGTTGCCCGGGGCGCACACGACGGTTCCGACGCCGGGGTCTTGCGACAAACCCAGGCACAGCGCGTGCTCGCGGGCACCGGAACCCAGCACGAGGACCCGCGCGGCACTCACAGCAGGTCGCGCAGGACGATCGTCTGATCCCGCCCGGGACCGACACCGATCGCAGAGATCTGGGCCCCGCTCATCTGCTCGACGGCCCGGACGTAGGCCTGCGCATTGGCCGGGAGGTCCGCGAAGTCCTTGCAGTCGCTGATGTCCTCGCTCCAGCCGGGAAGGCTCTCGTAGACCGGCTGGGCGTGGTGGAACTCGGTCTGGGTCATCGGCATCTCCTCGGTCACGGTGCCGTCGGGGAGCTGGTAGGCCACGCAGACCGGGACGGTGTCGAAGCCGGAGAGCACGTCCAACTTGGTGAGGAAGTAATCGGTGATGCCGTTGACCCGGGCGGCATAGCGGGCGATGACGGCGTCGTACCAACCGGTCCGCCGGGCCCGCCCGGTGGTGACGCCGAATTCGCCGCCGACGCGGCGCAGTTCCTCACCGACCTTGTCGTCCAGCTCGGTGACGAACGGTCCGGACCCCACCCGAGTCACGTAGGCCTTGAGGATGCCGACCACCTTCGTGATCCGGGTGGGCCCGATACCCGAGCCGGCGCACGCGCCGCCGGCGGTGGGGTTGCTCGAGGTGACGAACGGATACGTGCCGTGGTCCACGTCCAGCAGCGTGCCCTGCGACCCTTCCAGCAGCACCACTTCGCCAGCGCGTAACGCGGTGTCCAGCACCAGGCCGGTGTCGGCGATGTGCGGATGGAGCAGTTCGGCGTAGCGCGCGTATTCAGCGCACACGTCGTCGATCACGATGCCGGTGCGGTTGTAGACCTTGCTCAGAACCTGGTTCTTCTCGCGCAGCGCGAGCTCGAGCTTGCTTCGGAAGATGCCCGGGTCGAGCAGGTCTTGCACCCGGATCCCCATCCGCGCGACCTTGTCCCCGTAGGTGGGGCCGATGCCACGGCCGGTGGTCCCGATCTTCGCCGCACCCAGAAATCGCTCGACGACCTTGTCCAGCGCCCGGTGGTGCGGCATCACCAGATGGGCGTTCGCACTGATCAGCAGCCGGGACAGGTCCACCCCCCGCTCCCGCAGATCGGACATCTCTTCCAGCAGTGCCTTCGGGTCGATGACCACGCCGTTACCGATGACCGAGGTGCAGCCGGGGGTGATGATCCCGCTCGGGACCAGGTGCAGCGCGTAGTGCTCACCGGCGGGGGTGACGATCGTGTGCCCGGCGTTGTTGCCGCCCTGGTAGCGCACGACGTAATCGACCCGGCTGCCGAGCAGGTCGGTGGCTTTGCCCTTGCCCTCGTCGCCCCACTGGGCGCCGATGAGGACGATTGCGGGCATCGTGGTCCCTCTCCTCGCACGAGGAGTCCGCGCGCCGACCCAGGTCGGCGTCTGCCGGTGGGCGGAGGCGGACTCCGAGACGCCGTGATCGTAGCGATGACACGCTGATCCTAGCGATCCGAGGGCTACTCTCGTGGCCATGGCGAGGATGCCCGGCGTCGGGGATTTCGTGGCGCTCGCCCGCCTGCAAGCCGATGCGCTACGCGCGTTGCCCGGCACGATCATGGCCTTGAATCGCAGTGTCCGTTCGTTGGAAGCGCTGCTGGCCGACGCCCGGGACACGTTGGCGGTGATCGCGCGGATGGCGCAGCGCGCCGACGCGGTGGTGGAGGAGCTGGAGGAGCCCCTCCGGCTGCTGGCGCCCGGGCTGCAACGCGCAGCCGCTGTGCTCGGGGATCCGGTCATTGCGACGGTCCCGGAGGTGCTGCGCCAGGTGCAACGCGACGTCCTGCCGCTGCTGACGACGGTGGTGGACACGCAGGCCGCGGTCGCCGGGATCGCCGCCAGCTCCGACCGGCTGATGGGCCTGATGGACGAGGTGGGCGGCCGACTCGCGGGCCTGACCGGGTTGACGAGCATCGGCCGGTTCGGGCGCCGGCCGGAGCAGAGCTGACCGGCCGCTCCGCTCAGGACAGCTCGCGCACCACCGCCGGGTCGCACTCGGTGAGGAAGTCACTGATCCGGGCGGCCTCGTCGGTCTCGTTGATGGCTCCGGCCGCGCGGCCCAGCGCGAACAGGGCCCGCAGGAATCCGCGGTTCGGCGTGTGGGACCACGGCACCGGTCCGTAGCCCTTCCAGCCGTGCCGACGAAGGGCGTCGAGTCCGCGGTGATACCCGGTGCGGGCGTAGGCGTAGGACTCGATGACCGCGCCGCGGCCCCAGGCCGCGTCGGCGAGCGCCGCCCAGGCGGCGCTATCGGTTGGGTGATCGGCGGCCACCCGGGCCGGGTCGGTGCCGCCCTCAAGCGCGGCGCTCGCCTCGGGCGAGCCGTCGAGCAGGGTCGCTGGGGGACCGCCCAACAGATCGGTTCTGGGCGTTGGGGTATTGGGCACGCTCGGATCGGACATGGCCGTATCTTGCCCGCATGACGACGGACACCGTGCGGCAGGTTGAGGTTGACGGTGAGCAAGGACTCGCCGTCGATGTGGGGGACAGCTGGCTGTTCGTGGCCGAACGCGGCGATCCGGCGGGTTTGCCACTGCTGGTGCTCCACGGCGGCCCCGGTGACGATCATCACGAGTTCGGGGACTATCTGGATCCGCTCGGGCTGGGCGCGGGCGGCGTCCGGTTGTTGCTGGTGGACCAACGGGGCCAGGGGCGCGGACCCCGCGACACCGACCCGGCCACCTGGACGCTGGAGCAGATGGCCCGGGACGTCTCGGCGGTCGCGGCCAGTCTCGGCACGGAGCGGTATGCGGTTCTCGGGCACAGTTATGGCGCGATGGTGGCGCTGCAACATCTCGTCGATGCGCCCGGCGCGACGCTAGCCACCGTCGTCAGCCACGGTGTTGGGAGTGCGGCCTGGTTCGCGGGCCTGCCGGAGGCGCTGACCGCCTTCGAGCCGGCCGACCTGCGGGCTCAGGTCGCCGCGTCCTGGGCTGCGGAGGAGACGGTCTCGACCCGCGCCGAGTTCGCGCAGCTGATGCGGGATCAGGCCCCGTTTCACTTCGCCGACCCACGCTCCCCGTTGATCGCCGACTATCAGCGGCGCACGGTGGGCACGGCGTATGGGCCGGAGGTGTTACGGGCGATGGCGCCGGACTACGGGGCGATCGAGGTGGTCGACCGGCTGGGCACCGTCACGCAGCCCGTTCTGGTGCTGGCCGGACGGCACGATCGGGTGTGTCCGGTGGGCGCCGCGGAGCAGATGGCGGGGGCGCTCCCGGCCGCGGCCCTGCACATCTTCGAGCAGTCCGGGCACATGAGCTTCGTCGAGCAAAATCAGGAGTACCTGGCGGTGGTGCGCGAATTCCTGCGCACCGCCGAGCACCGGTGAGATCGCCGTCGGAGGCGGTCCGCACCGGTGCACGGCGGGTTCGATCAGGTGACCGGCGCGGTCCAGGCAGCCTGCCAGGCGCCGGCGTCGACCGAGCCAGGGGTCGGCGTCGACAGCCCCTTCTCGGTGGCAAACGCCCGGGCGACCGAAGCGGATTGGGGTCCGAAGTACCCGTCCACCGCGATCGTCCAGCCGCGGTTGGCCATCCGCTGCTGCCACGTCGCCACGTCGTCTCGGTGCGAACCGATCAGGGACGTGTCGAGGGTGGTGCCGTCGAAGGCCGGCGCCGGGCCCGCCGTGGCGTCGCGCGAGCCCGCGGACGATGACGGTGCGCTGATCAGCACGGTGCGGGTTTCGCTGCGGCTGGCCGCGTAGATCGGGGCGGCGCTGTAGCCGCGACCCGAGCTCAAGCCCAGCCGCGCGCTGCACGCGGGCCAGGGGGACCAGCCACGTGAGGCCTGCAATTGGCGGGCCGCCTGATCCTGCACGCTCGGCGCGGCATTGTTCGGGTAACCGCCGTAGCCCAGACCGTGCCAGGTGCCCAGGTCGAACTGGTAGGCACCGTAGAAGCCGTTGCCAGTGTTGATCGCGTAATTGCCGCCCGACTCGCAGTTGCGCAATTGCTGGAAATCTCCTGGCGTCGCGCCACCGGCGGCGCTGGCCATCGGAGCCAGGGCGATCACCGCACCGGCCGCGGCGACGGTGGTCCCTGCGACGGCGGCGAGACGGAAGGTGCGACGAGAAGACGCGCTCGCAGCCCGGTCTGTTCCGGGCATGCTGCGCGGACGCGTGTGTGCGCCCACGGAGGGTTCCTTTCCCCTGGTGCCTGCGGGGTCAGCTGTCGGGTGAGGGCCGGGGACGGCCCCGCCGCGGTCTGCGGCTTTACCCCGAGGAGCCCCAAGGGGCCCCGTGAAAAGTGGGTCCCCCGCTCCTGCCCGTTGTTCCTCGAACGGCACGCGCCGCGGCGGGCAGGACTCGGCGTCCCCGCGGGCGTCCCCGCTCCGGTCGGGGCGGGGTCACGCCACGATAACGGGAGTGGCGGGCGGCTGGCGAATCCTGTCCACACGGTGGTGGGGCCGGTGGGCGGCCGGCGGCCGGTCCCCCGGCGCCCTCATTCCGGTGGCTCCGACCCGGCGCCGAGGGGGGAGGGGCTCAGGAAGACAGGCTGGTGCCGGCGCTGCGGAGGTCCTGGCAGGCCTGCACGATCCGCGCGCTCATGTTGGCTTCGGCGAGTTTGCCCCAGGTCCGCGGGTCGTAATTCTTCTTCACACCTACGTCGCCGTCGACCTTCAGCACGCCGTCGTAGTGCTCGAACATGTGGCCGGCGACCGGGCGGGTGTAGGCGTATTGGCAGTCGGTGTCCACGTTCATTTTCACGACGCCGTAGTCAAGGGTGGATCGGATTTCGGACAGTTCGGAGCCCGAACCGCCGTGGAAAACCAGCTGAAAGGGCTTGTCCCCGGCGGCCAGCTTCTCCCCCACGAACTTCTGCCCCTCCGCCAGGATCTCCGGGCGCAGCTTCACATGCCCGGGCTTGTAGGAGCCGTGCACGTTCCCGAAGGTCGCCGCGAGCAGGTACCGTCCGCTTTCCCCCAGACCCAGCACTTCGGCGGTGCGCAGCATGTCACCGGGCGTCGTATACAGCTTCTCGTTGACCTCGTTGGCGACGCCATCCTCCTCGCCGCCGACCACGCCGATCTCCAGTTCCAGCACGATATTGGCTGCGGCGCAGGCGGTCAGCAGCTCGCGGGCGGTCGAGAGGTTCTCCTCGAGCTCCACGGCCGAGCCATCCCACATGTGCGACTGGAACAGCGGTGGGCGCCCAGCTTTGACCCGCTCCGTGCTCAGCGCGAGCAGCGGCCGCAGGTAGCCGTCGAGCTTGTCCTTCGGGCAGTGGTCGGTGTGCAACGCGATGTGCATCGGGTATTTCGCGGCCACCACATGCGCGAACTCCGCGAGGGCCACCCCGCCCGTCACCATGTTCTTCACCCCGAGACCCGACGCGAACTCGGCGCCTCCGGTCGAGATCTGGACGATCCCATCGCTGCCGGCGTCGGCGAACCCTTGCAGGGCCGCGTTGAGGGTGCTGGAACTCGTCACGTTGATGGCCGGATACGCGAACTGGTCCCGGTGGGCGCGGTCCAGCATCTGGGCGTAAATCTCGGGGGTCGCGATGGGCACCGGTTCCTCCTGGCGGCGTCGATGAGATCAGCGGGCTGCTCGTCCGCCGCAGTATCCCTCCCGGGACAGGCAGGGAGGGTCAGGCGAAACGAATGATGCTGGCCACCCCGGCGATCAGGCAGTAGATGGCGAAGGGCGTGAGCGTGCGGGTCTCGAACCAGCGCACCAGGAAGCGGACCGAGAGGTAGGCGCCCACGCCGGCGACGAGTGCGCCCACGATGACCTGCCCGTGGATGCCGTTCCCGGCCGGCCCGACTAGCACCGGTATTTTCAGCAACCCGGCGGCGAAGATCACTGGGGTGGCGAGCAGGAACGAGAAGCGTGCGGCGTCTTCGTGCGTCAGCCCGCGCAGCAACCCGGCGACCATCGTGATGCCGCTGCGGCTGATCCCGGCCAGCAGCGCGAAGGTCTGGAAGAACCCGATGATCCCTACCTCGGCGTAGCCGAGCTGCTCGGCCTGGCGGCGTCCTTCGGCGGCCGTCTCCTCAATCTCGCCGCTGGCGGTGGTGACGGCGACGACGGCGCGCCGCCGCAACCGCTCCCCGGCGTACAGCACCCCGCCGTTGATGGTGAGGAAGATCGCCACGGCCAGTGGCTTGGCAAACAGGGTGCGAAAGGTGTGTTCCAGGAGTAATCCGGTGATCCCGACCGGAATCGTGGCGAAAACGATCAGCCAGGCAAGCCTGGTCGAGGAGTCCTCGGCCACCAGCCGCCGTTCGCGCAGGGACGGGCCCAGGCTCTGCACAAAGGCGACGATGATGCGTTTCCACACATCCCAGAAGAAGATCAGCAAGGCAATGGCGGTGGCGACGTGCAGGGCCACGATGAACGCCAGATACGGGCTCTTGTCACTTGCCCCGGTGGCCGACTGGGTGACCAGCGGTTCCCAGCTGCCCCCGATCCAGGCCGGCACCAGGACCGAGTGCCCGAGGCTCGACACCGGGAACAGCTCGGTGACCCCTTGCAGCAGCCCGATGACGATCGCTTGCAGGTACGAGATCACGCGAAGGAGGCCTTTCGGGCGAGGGAGCAGGCGAGCGCCGAGGCTACTACACGTGTAGTACGGTTTGTGGGTGCGGGCGAGTGCAGCGGGCGGCGCGATGGTCGAGCGCCGTGGCCCGGGTGAGCTGGAGGCCGCGGTGCTAGCCACGCTGTGGGCGCACGCGGCCCCCGCGGCGGCCGAGGCCCCCACGGCGGCAGCGGCCCTCACGGCGGCAGCGGCCCCCACGGCGGCCGAACCCGCGGATCCGGGCTCAGCCGGCCCGGCGCCGGCGGTGCCCGGCCCCGAGCGTGACGCGGGGTTGATTCCCGCGCAGGTGCAGGCGGCGCTCGAACGTGGCGGCCAGCCGTTGGCCTACACCTCGGTGCTGACCACGCTCCGGCGGCTGCTGGCCAAGGGTCAGGTCGTACGCGAGCCGCGTGGGCGGGCCTTCGCCTACCGCCCCACCGCCTCAGCCGCGCAGGCCGCAGCTGACCACATGCGTGCCCTCCTCGGCCAGGGGCCGGGTCGACAACTCGTTCTCAGCTCCTTCGTCGCCACGCTCTCGCCGGAAGAGGAGCAGCTGCTGGCCCGGGCGTTGGCCGACGTCGGCCGGGGCCAGGACGGCCCGTGAGCTCGATCTCCAGCTGGTCGATCTGGCTGTTGCTGGTTCCCGGACTGGGCGCCTCGGTGCTGCTCGCCGTGGCGGCGCCCTGGCTGGTCAGGTCGCTTTCCCCGGAGCTGGCCGCTCGAGTGCTCGTCTCCGGATCGGTCACCTGCGCCGGCTGCGCGCTGGTGTCACTGGCGCTGCTGACCATGTCGGGTTTGGGCGCGCTGTCGGTGGCCGCGCACCTCGGCCGCTGGTCGTCGGGCGCCGTGGCCGCCGCGCACCCCCCTCCGGTCTGGGTCGGTAGCGCCGCAGGATTGCTCCTGGTCGGATTGCTCGCCGCGGTTGCGCCGCGGGTGGTCAGCTGCGGGCACGCGCTGTGGCACGCGGAGCGGGGCGCCCGGACCGCGGGGCCCGCCCTTGTCGTGCTGCCCGACCCGATCCCGTTCGCCTACGCAGTGGGGGGCGTGACCCGCGGGCGGGTGGCCGTCTCGACCGGGCTGTTGGCGCTTCTTGACGACGCCGAGCGCGCCGCTGTCCTGGCCCATGAACAGGCGCACCTGGCCGGCCGGCATCACCTGATCCGGGCAGCGACCGTGCTGGCGGCGCGGGCGGACCCGATGTTGCATCGGCTGCCCGCTCTGGTCCGGCTCACCACCGAGCGGGCCGCCGATGAGCGCGCCGCGCGGGTATGCGGAGACCGCCTGGTGGTGGCCCGCGCGTTGTGCCGGGCGGCGCTCGCCGCCCGCGGTCACCTCGCATTGCCCGCCGCAGCGGGCTTTGCCCACGACGCAGTCGGGGTACGGGTCCAGTCGCTGCTGGTTCCTGTGCCACGGACCCGCCGCTGGCCGGTGCTCGGCCTCGTCCTGGTGCTGGCCGTCACGGTCGTGGCGACGGTGCTCGCCGCCCACGGCGTGCACAGCGTGTTTGATCACGCCCGGGACGCCGCCCAGATAGGGCACCCGTGAGTGTGTCGTTTTACCGAGTGACCTGTTCCACCCGATCCGAGCTGACGGAGATGTGATGACTCTCGCAAGTGGTGGCCTGCTGAGCCCCACGCCGTATATCGACCACTTTGGGTTGGTTGGTGTCTGGCTGATCATCTTCGCCGAAACCGGCCTGCTGATCGGTTTTTTCCTGCCGGGCGACTCGTTGCTGTTCCTGGCCGGTGCCTACGCAGCCACCAGCAAGGCGGGAGTGCCGCACCTCAACCTGGGCCTGCTGCTGCCCGGTGTGGCGATCGCCGCGGTGCTCGGCGGCCAAACGGGATACCTGATCGGGCGGCGGGTGGGGCCACGGCTGTTCGACAAGCCCGAGTCGCGCCTGTTCAAGCCCGCGTATGTGGAGCGAACGCGGGCGGTGATGGAAAAATACGGCGAGACCAAGGCCGTGTTGCTGGCCCGGGTCATCCCGATCGTCCGCACGTTCATCAACCCGATGATGGGCACCGTCCAGATGCCGGCGGCGAAGTTCGCGGCGGCGAACGTCGCCGGCGGCCTGGTGTGGTCGCTGGGGGTGACGCTGCTGGGCTACGCGCTCGGCGCCAGCATCAGCATCGACACCTACATCCTGCCGATCACGTTCCTGATCATCGTGCTGTCGCTGATGCCGATCTTGCTGGAGGTCCGTCGGCACCGCCGCTCCCGGGTCAGCCGCTAGCAATCCCGGCCCGGGCTTAGATCCCGTTCCGCCTCTTACGCCGCTTGCGCCCTTTACGCCCCTTGCGCCCCTTGCGCCTCTACGCCTCTTACGCGCCCCCCACGCGGCCCAGCGGCCGCCCTAACTTCGCCCCAAGTCCCCCAGGTGAACCCTGCGTCACGGTTCCCGCGACCCTCCGTGACCCCTCCCGGTGATCATGCAACTTTGGTCGTGAATTCGCGATTTTTACGACCAAACTTGCATGATCACGAACGCCGGCCGGCCAAGCCGGGGACGCTGCCCGGCCGGGGCCTTCGAGCCGAACGCCGCTCCCTTTTGCCTGCGGCCGGGACGGTCTGGGCCGTCTACCAACGGATCGGGGTCGGGCTAGATCCCGAGGTCCGCCAGGCCATAGGCGAAGCGGTAGGCAAGGCCGGCGTCGGCGAAGACCTGGGCCGCGCCGGTGTCGCGATCGGCGATGGTCGCCACCGCGACGACGAACCCGCCGGCTTCGCGGACTGCCTCCGCGGCGGTGAGCGGGGAGCCGCCGGTGGTGGAGGTGTCCTCCACGATCAGGCAGCGCCGACCGCTCACGTCCGGGCCTTCGATCCGCCGCTGCAGGCCGTGCGCCTTGGCCTCCTTGCGGACGACGAACCCGTCCAGCAGGCGCCCCTGCTGCGCCGCCGCATGCACCATCGCGGCGGCCACCGGGTCCGCGCCCATCGTGAGGCCGCCGACGCAGGCGAAGTCTAGATCGGCGGTGAGCTCAAGCATCACCGCACCGACCAACGGTGCGGCCCGCCCGGAGAGGGTGATCCGCCGCAGATCCAGATACCAGTCCGCGCTGCGCCCCGAAGAGAGGGTCACCTGACCGCGGACCACCGCTTCGGTCCGGACCAGGTCGGCAAGCGCCGAACGGACGTCGGTAGCCGGGGTGGTCACGATCCCGACCATCTCACACCCGACCGCCTCCTCTCGGGTGTGGACGAGCCGTGCACCGGCCCTGCACCAGCCGTGCACCAGCCGTGCACCGGCCCTGCACCGGCCGTGCACCCGCCCTGCACCGGCCCTGCACCGGCCGTGCACCCGCCCTGCACCAGCCGTGCACCACGTGGACGGGTCACAGCGGAAGGACCCGCTGCCGCTCCCGATCGGCGCGCATGCGCTGGAGCGCAGCGTCGAGCAGGACGGCACCGAACCCGGCGCCCGGAACGGTGGGGTCATGGACCGCGCTCCCCAGCGCGGACGCCAACCCCACGTCCAGAAGGGCGGCTCGCACCCGCGTTCCGAGCAGCTCGGCGCCGGCCGTTCCGCACTCGATCGCGAGGATGGCGAACAGCGTTGGCCGCAGCCGGCACAGCAGGTCGTGCCCCCGAAGCGATCGCCGCAGCCCCTGTGCGGCACGTTGGGCCCGGCGGTTCTCCCCATCCGGATCGGGTGGATGTGACGAGCGGGGGATGTCGGCGACGAGCACGGTGCACGGATGGGCGAATTGGCGGCAGCGCGCGCTTTCCGCCGCCATGAACCGTTCCCACAGCCCCAGCCCGCCGAGTCCGGTCACCGGGTCTTGCTCCCCATCGTGCGGAGCGGCGTCCTCGGCTCGGGTGACGCTCTCCGCTTCCCGGGCCGCCTGCAGCAAGGTCTCCACGTCATCCAGCTGAGTGGCCCGGCCGCTGCGCAGCCGGGCGAAGACGTCCCCGCCGACGTCATGCAGCCCCGCCACGTGGTTCCGGGAGCCGGATACTTCCTCGGGTCGTCCGGCCAGCAGTACCCCGTGGCGCTCCAGCATCCCGTCGGAGGCGAGGCACAGCGCCGCCGCCGCGCGTAGGAACACCGCCGGCGCATCGGCACTCATTTGAGCAACCTGGACAGGCGGCGGTCGGCCAGCACCTTTCCACCGGTCTGACAGGTCGGGCAGTACTGCCACGACTTGTCCGCGAACGCGATCTCCCGGATGTTGCCGCCGCACCGCGGGCAGGGCAGGTTGGTGCGACCGTGGACCGCCAGGCCGGCCTTCTTCTCCGCCTTGAGGGAGTTGGCCGCCAACCCCGCCGAGCGTTGGATGGCCTCGTTGAGCAGCCGGGTCAGCGCCTTGTGCAGGGCGGCGACCTGTTCTGGGCGGACACTGCTCGCGGGGGTGAACGGTGACATGCCGACCGCCCAGAGGACCTCGTCGCTGTAGGCGTTTCCGACTCCCGCGAGGACGGTCTGGTCGGTGAGAACGCCCTTGAGCCGGGCGCTGCCGGCAGCCTTGAGCAGTTCGGCCAGCGCTTGCTCGGTAAACGCCGCGCTGAGTACGTCGATCCCGAGCCGGGCTACCCCGGGGACCTGCGCCGGGTCGCGCACGAGGTAGACGGCGAGCCCCTTGCGGGTGCCCGCCTCGGTGAGGTCGAAGCCGGCGCCGTCCCCGAAGCGCACCCGAAAGGCGATCGGCGACTTGCCGCCGGGGCGCAGCGCCGAGGTGGAGATGGGGTCGGTCCACCGCAACCAGCCGGCGCGCGCCAGATGGATGATCAGGTGCAGCCCGTCGATGTCGAGATCGAGGAACTTGCCCCGGCGCAGGACGTCTGTGCACAGCGATCCGGCCAGCGCCGACAGCGGCGGGTCGTAGGTCTTGAGCACGGATACGGCCGACACTTGGATGTCTGCCACGGCCTGACCGACCGCGCGCTGGCGAAGGAAGCGGACCAGCGATTCGACTTCCGGTAGCTCAGGCATCGGATCGGGGCCGGCTCAGGGCATCCGGGTCAACGACCACAGCTTCGCGCCGCCGAGGATGCCGTCCGCGTTGGGCACGAGCGTCCCGCGAGATGCCACGGCGCCGGTCAGCTTCGCGGCATTGCCGCCTCCGATGTAGAGCCGGTCATAGAAGATCAACGCCTGGACGGCGTCGATGGCCTCCTCGACGTGCCCGCTCCATTTTTTCCGGCCCAACTTGACCCGAGCCGCATCCCCGACCACTTCGTTGTAGGTCTTGCCCTTGTGCAGCGGGTGGTGCGACAGCTCGAGGTGCGGCTCCAACTCCCCGTCCAGGAACAG
>DASYGP010000116.1:0-6062 GCA_035999615.1 Mycobacteriales bacterium | reverse complement strand
TGCGCCCCCAAGTCCGCCGGCTCATCCTGATCGCCGGCACCGTCGAAGCCACCCTCAAGGTCGCCGCTCTCATCGATCTTGCGCGGCGCCCGTCGCGAGAAGTGCGGGGCTCGAAAGCACGCTGGGCGACAGCCATCGTCGCGATCAACTCTGGAGGTCTGGTCCCCGTCGTCTACTTCGCCCGCGGAAGGCGCCCCCGCTGACATCCCCCGCGAATTACGGTGATCATGCAAAAACGGCTGCAAAATAAGGGTTTTCAGGGCCAGGATTGCATGATCACGAAGGGTGGCGGTCCCTGCCGCGGCCGCCCAGTCCGCCGCGCACACCGCGGCCGCCCAGCCCGCCGCGCGCACTGCGGCCACTGCCGCCGGCCGGGGACCGGTGCGGCGCCCGCGGGCGCCGGCCCGAGGCGCCCGGCCGCTCGGCGGCCACAGCGACCAGTTCGTAGCCGGCGGCGAAGCCCGCGGCGGCCACCGAAACCATCGCCGCGCCGATGCTCACCGGAAGGGCGAAGCGGGCGCCGGCGCGGGTGGGGCCGCTCATGCGCTGGGGACCCGTGCGCGCAGCGGCGGGCTGGTTAGCGATACCCAGCTGGCCGCGGTCGACTCGTTCATCTGGCACCTCCCGGACGTGATCTCGTCCAGGCAAGCGTCGGCACCCGGAGCGAGCGACTGGTGGCCCTGACGCGGCGTATCGCGGAAGCTCCGGTGTCCGCCAGGTGCCGGAGGCGGTGGCGGTTACGCGCCCGGCACGCGCGGCAGGTGCATGACCTGTCCCTGCTCGGCCAGCCGGTGGTCATATTCGTCGGCCAGCGTCACGAGCGCGGCCCCGCCGTCGCCA
The DNA here is from genome assembly GCA_035999615.1 of Mycobacteriales bacterium. GTDB lineage: Bacteria > Actinomycetota > Actinomycetes > Mycobacteriales > CAJCIY01 > DASYGP01. The sequence goes on along the minus strand of DASYGP010000116.1, from coordinate 5,222 downwards.
GTGAACACCGGGCCGTGCATCAGCGCCAGCCGGGCCGGCTGCAGCGCGGCGAGGGTACGGATGGTCGGCCCGGTGGCAGGCGTCAGGCAGGTGGCCCCGAAGAAGTCCTCGGCGGCGATCGCCGGCCCGATGATGTCCGCGTCGGTGCAGGCGGCGTGTTTCCCCGCCGCGGTGAACAGGTCGCCGCAGAGCAGGGTGCCGGTGACCTCGTCGTAGTAGAGGCCGGCGTCCCACCCGTGCGGGACGTGCGGGGTGGCCAGGTAGCGCAGCCGGTGCGCGCCGGTGTCGATCACCTCGCCGGCGGTGAGCGGACGCGGGGGCCGGTCGGCGAGGTCGTTGATCTGCACCAGGCAGCCCATCGCGCCGTGCGCGACCTCCGCACGGGGGGCGGCCTGCAGCCACAGGTTCATCGACCCGCATTCGTCACCTTCGACGTGGCCGAAGGTGATCCAGCGCAGCGACTCCGGCGGCAGGACCTGCGCCACGGCGTCGCGCACGAGTGGGAACATCGCCCGCAGGCCGGTGTGGAACAGCAACGGCTCCTCGCCGCTGACCAGGTACTGATTGAACGAGAAGTTGGCTTCCGGCACGTAGGTGTAGAGCTGGTAGATGCCGTCGGCGACTTCACTGACCGTCGTTTCCATCACGCGCCCCCTGGTGGGCGCGGCACTGGCGGGCACGCCACCCGCGGCCAGGCTACGCGCGAAAGTGCGCCGAGGGACAGGCCAGTCGGCCGGCCTACGACCGGACCGCGGTCAGCGCACCGCTCCAGTCCTCGGTGAGCAGGCCGAGGATGACTTCGTCCGCGAAGTCGCCTTGCACCCACGCCGAGCAGCGCAACGTGCCCTCGTGGGCGAAGCCCGCCTTGCTCGCCGCGGCGATCATCGCGGTGTTGTCGGCGAGCGTCTCGACCTGCAGGCGGTGCAGGCCACGGAAGGTGAACCCGTAGCGGCACAGCACATGCACCACGTCGCCGCCCAGGCCGCGCCCGCGGAAGGCCGGCAGCAGGGCCAGCCCCAGGTGCGCGGTCCGGTTGTGGCTGTCGATGCCCCAGAGCAGAGCCTCCCCGGCCAGCTCGCCGCCGGCGAGTTCGACGACCGAGAAGCAGGCGATGTCGTCGGTGGGGACGTTGATGGCATACGGCGAGGCCGCGGAACCCGGCGGCAGCGGGCGCCACGGTCGGGCGGAGGCCCGCGCATGGTTCGCGACATCGTCATACAGCTGTGCCTGCAGCACAGGGACATCGGCGTCCCACCGCGCACGGAGGCCGGTCAGTTGTCCGCGCAGCACGACGGCACGTCCGTTCCTCGAAGGGTCGCTGGGCAGGTCCAGCGTCCCTGCTCGCCGCCGTGCGTGGCAAGCGATAGCGGGCTCTAGTCGGCGAATTGGTGCAGGTAGAACCGGATCCCCTGGTCGTCGGTGCAGTCGGATTCCAGCGCGTACGGCCGCTGCACAGGGTCGGTGGCGCTGCCTCCGGCCAGCCGGATATGGCCCACCGCCGCAGCAATGTCATCGACGCGGTAGCACAAGATTGCCCCCGGCCGGCCGCTCCGGTCGCCGCCCAGGCCGATCATCGGGGTGGGCCCCTCGACGTTCGAGCCGCCCGCCGCGTGACCGGGGGAGAACGTCCAGCCCAGGACCGGCCCGAAGAAATCCCGGGCCCGGTCGGGGTCGGTGACCTGCAGCGACACGTAGCTGATATCCCCGTGCTGGATGCCATTCATCGGTGCTGGGGACCCCGGCGCGGCCAGCTCGTGCAGGAAAAATGCCAGCCCCTGGTCGTCGTGGCAGTCCGCGACCAGGCCATAGGGCTCCCGGCGCGGATCGCTGGCGTCCCCGCCGCGGGCGCGGACGGTCGCGACGGCCGCAGCCAGGTCATCGACGCGGAAGCCCAGCACGGCCCCGGCCGAGGCAGGCGCCGCCCCGCCCGCGAGCCCGACCTGCGGGATCACCGCGTCGACCTGGTTGCCCTGCTGTTCGACGTGGCCGGGGGCGAAACGCCAGCCGAGGACCGATCCGTAGAACGCGCGAGCGAGGCCGGCGTCCGGCACCGCCAACGCGATGTACGACACGTCCCCCGCTTGGGTTCCATGGCGGGACAGCTCATCTCGGCGCAGAACCTCGGGCATGACTTCCTCCTGGGTGATCGGGGCGAGCAGGGCGCGCTCCAGGCGCGCCCGCAGGGCGCGGGCGAACTCGCGGTCGGGCGCGACCGGGAGGGTGGGGGTGCGCAGTGCTTGCAGCGGATCTGGCTGACGCTCAGACATCGCCGCCCCCTTCCTCGTAGTCGTGGCGAAAGGCCTTGCGGGCGCGGACCAGCAGCGCCTCGGTGGCGTGCACGGTCCGGTCCAGCAGGGCGGCGGTCTCGGGCACGCTCAGCCCATCGAGGTAGCGCAGCACCAGCGCGGCCCGGTACTGCGGGACCAGCCCGGCCAGTACTTCCCGGGCGCGCAGCACCTCCAAGGTGGCGTTCCACGGGTCCTCGGCGGCGGGGGCGGAGCCGCCGACCGCTTCGAGCAGGCGCTGCTGGCGGGCCTGCCAGCGCCAGTGATCGACCAGCTTGTGCCGGGCGACGCCGATCAGCCAGCTGACGGTCATCGGCGATGTTGCCGGCGCGGTCACCGCGGCCATGAATGTTTCGGAGGTCAGGTCTTCGGCGAGCGATCCGTCCGGGCAGCGGGCGATCAGGTAGCCGTAGACCTCGGGCAGGGCGCGGTCGTAGAGCTCGAGCAGCCCCGCGCCGCGGTCCGGCAGGATCCTCACACTCCTACCGTCGTTCCGGCCCGGTGAACTCCAACGCGGGATCGCGGTTAGCTCTCGGGCCCGGTGCGGGCGTCTGCGCCGACCGCCGCGAGCGTTCCCCGTGCGAAGACCGCGACCTGTCCGCCGACGGTGACGTGGCGCAGCCGGCCGCCCTCTACCAGCGCCCCGGCGGAGATGATGCTGGGCCGGTTCATCGCGAAGCCCTGTTTGATGGTGAAGGCGACGGACTGGCCGGTCTTGTGGGCGAGCCAGCCGGCGAGGGTCGCGCTGGCCGAGCCCGTGGCGGGGTCCTCATCGACCCCGATGGAGGGGGCGAACATCCGGGCGTAGAGCTCCCCGCCGTCGGCGAGGTCCCCGGCGAAGAAGAACAGGTGCTGCGCCCAGGCTTCCCCGAGCGCCGCGGCCCAGGCGGGTTTATCGAGCACCGCCCGGTCGACGTCGGCGGCGCCGGCGAGCTGGCAGAAGCAGAACGGGAGCCCGACGCTGGCGAACCAGGCGCCCCGCACCACGTCCGGGCTCAGCCCCAGCGCGTGGGCCAATCCGTTGGCATCCGGCTGGTCCCGGGGCTGGGCCAAGGCGCCGGCCAACAGCAGCTCCGCGTGCAGCCGGTCCCCGTCGGCGCTGACGGTGACCTGGACCGGGCCGACGGCCTCCTCGAAGGTGAGGCGCGCCCGGCCGTCCGGCGCGGGGATGGCCCCGATCCGGACCAGCGCGGCCGCGGCCCCGACGGTGGGGTGGCCGGCGAAGGGCATCTCGGCGCCGGGGGAGAAGATGCGTAGCCGCCGGGTCGCGCCGGGACCCTCGGCCGGCAGCACGAAGGCGGTCTCGGCAAAGTTGAATTCCCGGGCGATCGCCTGCATCTGCCCGGCGGTCAATCCCTGGGCCTCGGGTAGCACCGCCAGCTGATTCCCGCCGAACACGTGCTCGGTGAACACGTCGACCAGGACGAACTCGTACCCCATGGCGGTCACCGTCCCATCAAACAAGCCTCACATGTCGGGCGCGCTGGTTACGGTCCGGCCGCGGCTTGGCCCGCCAGGCACACGGCGAGCCTGCGGGCGGCTACGGTGACGCCTCCTCACCCGTCTCGAAGGAGCCAGCCGTGTCGATCCGTCCTTGGCGCCCGCAGATCCGCGGCGGCGCGCGTGTCGCCTCCAGCGTGGCGTTCGCCGCCGCCGCCCTCGTCGCGCTCGCCGCGTGCGGGTCCAGCGGCTCCTCCAGCACGAGCTCGTCCTCGACGGCCGCCGGTTCCAGCTCGGCGTCCAGCGCCTCCAGCTCCGCGACGCCAACCAGCAATGTGAAGGTGGGGCTGGCCTTCGACATCGGCGGCAAGGGTGACAAGTCGTTCAACGACGCCGCCGACCGCGGTCTGCTCAAGGCGCAGTCCCAGCTCGGCGTGAAAATCAAGGAGCTGTCCCCGAACGCCTCCGGGTCGGACCGCGATCAGCTGCTCAAGCTGCTCGCCAGCACCGGCTACAACCCGGTGGTGGGCGTCGGGTTCGCCTACGCCGATGCGATGAAGGCGGTTGCCCCGCAGTTCCCGAAGACCTCGTTCGTGATCATCGACTCGGTGGTGCCGGCGCCGAACGTCCGCTCGGAGACCTTCGCCGCCGAGCAGGGTTCCTACCTGGTGGGGGCGGCCGCGGCGATGGCCACCAAGACCCATCATATTGGCTACGTCGAGGCGCTGAAGATCGACCTGCTGGAAGCGTTCCGGGCCGGGTATGAGGCTGGCGCCCGCAAGGTCGATCCCACCATCAAGATTTCCACTGCGGTGATCAACGGGTCCAACCCGTTCGCCGCCCCGGACAAGGCCAAGGAAGCCGCGCTCGGCCAGTACGACAGCGGTGCCGACGTGATCTACGCGGTGGCGGGCGGATCCGGCACCGGCGTGTTCGACGCGTCGGTGGCCGAGAACGCGAAGGGCAAGAAGACCCTGGCGATCGGGGTGGACTCCGATCAGTACCAGACGGTGGCGGCCCCGACGAACGCGGTGATCCTCACCTCCGCGCTGAAGCGGGTCGACGTGGGGGTCTTCGACGCGGTGCAGGAGTTCACCACCAAAGGCAGCCTGTCCGGGGTCGTGAACTTCGATCTCAGCGCGAATGGCGTCGGCTACTCGACCAGCAACCCGATCATCGCGCCGTACCAGGCGAAGATCGATGCGCTGGCCGTGCAGATCAAGAGCGGCGCAATCAAGGTTCCGACCAAGCCCACCGACTGACGCTCCGTATATGGGGCAGCAGGAGAGCGGCCCGGCGCCGGAGGGGCAGGTCCCGCCGGCGCTGCGCCTTGTCGGTATCACCAAGCGCTTCCCCGGTGTCGTCGCCAACGACGACGTCGAGCTGACGGTGGCGCGCGGGGCGGTGCACGCCCTGGTCGGGGAGAACGGGGCCGGCAAGTCGACCCTGATGAAGATTTTGTACGGGATGCAGCGGCCGGACGAGGGCAGCATCGAG
>DASYGP010000112.1:0-6682 GCA_035999615.1 Mycobacteriales bacterium | reverse complement strand
GTCGGTCGAGTAACGCACCATGGAGCGCACCCGGTCGGTGAACCCGGCCGGGAGGGTCACCCCGCTGCGGGTCGCCCAGTCCTGCAGCTGGATCGCGAAGTCAAAAATGTAGAAGTGATACAGCGGTGAGCGTTCGATCTCGACCCCGTCGTCGCCGACGATGGTCTGCATCAAGGTGGAGAGCCGGTCCAGGGCGAGCTGCCGGAACTGGGCCGCCTGCGTGACGTCGGGGAAGTTCGTGACGATCAGCAGCAGGGCCGCCGCTTCGGTGAAGCCGTGGTTGTGGGTGCCGCGGTAGTTCTTCGGCCGGGACAGGAACGTGGCGAGCTTGTCGAGGCTGACCTTCATCGCCGCGGCGAGGTCGGCGGGTAACACCCTCGAACGCTGCAGCTTTCCGTAGTCGTTGACCAGGATCATGGCCCGAAATGCCGCACCGTAGGCATAGTCGAATCGCTGCCGGTCGATCGGCGGATTCGCCGCGTCGTAGGCGGTGTAGCTGCGCAGGATGCTCAGCAGCTTGGTCAGGTACTTGTCCTGGTGGGTGGTTTCGTAGGCCCACAGCAGATTCGCCGTCACCCGCAGGCTGTAGAACTGGAAGCGCCAGTATTCGTCGTGGTAGGGATCTTCGGTCCAGGTCAGCTGGTCCGGAAGCGCGACGGGAGCGGACCGCGGGACGTCCCAGATGTTGTGTAGCAGGTCGTTCGCCACCGGCAACGTGCCGGCGTTGACCAGGTCATACATGTTTTCCCGGCCATTGGGCAGCGTGGACACATCCTCGCTGACGCCGGTGGCCAGCGGCGGCAGCGGCACGACGCCCGCTCGGGCCGGCGCCCGCGCGGGGGCCGCGCAGCCGGCCAGCACGACCGAGCCCAGCAGCAGGGGGACCAGCAGCGTGCGCGCCGCAGCGAACGACCCCGACGTGGGGCGCAGAAACCGGCCGGCACGCACGGGGGTTCACACGACGGCGCGGCCGGGCGGGTCGCTGAGCCGGTAGGTCGCGTCGAGCACCACGGGGATGTCGGCCAGCCAGCTGTGATCCAGTCCGGGGTGCAACGTGTGCACGACGGCGGCGTCGACATCGGCGCGTGGGCGCGCCACGCTGGTCAGCACCCGGCCGTCCTCCAGGTCCAGGGTGACCGCGACCGGATCCCACAGAATGACTTCGGCGCCGGCGTCCGACAGCTGCCGCGCCAGCTGGATCGCCGGCGATTCCCTGGTGTCCCGCACGCCCGGCTTGTAGGTCGCCCCGACCAGCAGGACCCGGGCCCCGCCGATGGGGATGCCGCGCTCGGAGAGCAGATCCCGCAGCCGCTGGGTGACCAGGCGCGGCCGGCCGGCGATGGTCGCCATCGCCCGATCGATCATCGGCAGGTCGAGTCGTTGCGCGCGCAGCTGCCAGAGCAGGTAATGCGGATCGCACGGGATGCAATGGCCGCCGACCCCCGGGCCCGGGTAGAACGGCATGAACCCGTAGGGCTTGGTGGCCGCAGCGTCGATAACCTCCATGATTGATAGGCCCAGGGCGGACGCGGCTTGGCTCATCTCCAGGGCGAAGGCGATGTTGACCGCGCGGAAGGTGTTCTCGTACAGCTTCGTCATTTCCGCGGCCTCGGCGGAGCTGACCAGATGCAACCGGGGGGCGATCGCGGAGAGCACCTGTTCGACGCGGTACGCGGAGCGGGGATGGGCCAGCCCGGCGACCCGCGGGATCAGCTGTTGCGGATGGGTCGAATTTCCCGGGTCGATGCGCTCGGGACTGAACGCGACGTGCACATCCAGACCGGCCTCCAGGCCGCGCCGCCGGAGCGGTTCCACCAGCAGATCGCGGGTGGTGCCGACATAGGACGTCGAGGTCAAGATGATGACCTGCCCGACGCGGGCGTGATCCACCACCAGCTGGCAGGCGCTGCGCAGCATGGCCAGATCCGGGGTCGCGTGGTGATCAATCGGGGTCGGGACGCACACGAGCACCGCGTCCGCTTCGCGCAGCCGGCGCGGGTCGGCGGACAGGTGCAACTGGTTTGCGGCCAACGCGTTGTCCAGCCGGATCCGGTCCTCCTCAAGGACATCGACGTCACCGGCCACGATCGAGGCGAGCCGGCGGGTGCTGATGTCGATGCCGAGGACCGCACGACCCTCGCCGGTCAGCGACAGGGCCGTCGGCAGCCCGACGTAACCCAGGCCGAGGATGCACACGTCATATCGCCGGGAAATGGGCGACCACGGGTCGTCCAGGTCGATAACGGTCGACGGCCCCGGAAATGTCGACGCCGCAAAAGATGACCCAGTGTCGAAGGACATGACTCTCACCCCCCGCCTGACCCCCGGGCAGCATCTGCATGCGCCCCGCTCCGCGTTGAACGAGGAGAACCGCGTAACGCCGTGGTGGCCCGTACAACCGCCGGCTGTGGGGGACCGCCGCCGGTCGGATGGCCCTCGCCCAGACAGGCTCGAGCCGGCCGACCCTTCAATCGGCTGGGACGCTATCACCGGTGCGGGTGACCGCGGGCAGTCCAGCGAATGAATTAAAATTCATCTGAGCGGCTGGGGATTTACCTTGTGCCAGAGGCGATCTGAACCCTCGTGAACCGGCCGTTTGGTTGCATAGTGGGATGAGTTACGGCCAATTGCCGCGTTCGCGCATTCCGGCCTGGCGGGTAATCTGCGGACCATGGGGAAGCGGCCCACCTCCGTGCACCCGCATCGAGGACCTGCCACCAGGCGCCTTCTCACGGTCGGAGCCGTGGGGGTCGTCGCCCTGGTAGTGGCAACCACGGCGATCGTGCTGACGATCTCGCCGGATCCGGACAAGTCAGTCGCCGCGGGCAATCAGCATGCCCCGCAGGGAACGCTGTTCCAGCGTGGGCCGGCCGGCTCGTCCACCGCGGCGCCAGCCGTATTCCTCGTCGACGGCGCGCGGCTGGCTGCGGAGAAGGCCGGCTATGCCCGGGGAGATGCCGCGGTGGTCACTGCCGTAACAGCGTTGCTGAAGCGCGCGGATCGCGACCTGGCCGTCAATCCGGTGTCGGCCACCGCGAAGTCGCAGACACCGCCCAGCGGGGACAAGCACGACTACATGAGTTTGTCGGTGTACGCCTGGCCGAATCCGACCACCCCCGACGGGTTGCCCTATGTGCTGCGAGACGGGCAGCGCAATCCCGCCATCGCCACCATCCCCGACAAGGAAAACCTGCTACGGGTCACCGATTGGGCGCAGGAACTCGGCTATGCCTACTACTTCTCCGGCAACGAGGATTACGCGACGAAGGCGCGGGCACTCCTCGCCGCCTGGTTCCTCGATCCGAGCACCAAGATGAACCCGAACCTCACCTACGCCCAGGCGGTGAAAGGTGTCTCCACCGGCCAGCCGGGCGGCATCATCGACGGCTCGGACTTGCCGAAAATCGTTGATGCGGCGGGACTTCTCGCCGGCTCCCGGTCGTGGACCGCCGCTGACGCCGCCGGCCTGCGCGGGTGGTTCGGCAGCTACCTCTCCTGGCTGCGCACCAGCAGTCAGGGCGCGCATGAGGCGGCCACCATCAACAACCACGCCACCTGGTATGCCGACCAAATCGTGGACTACGCGCTGTACACGGGGAACATCTCCCTAGCCACCCAAACCGCTGCGGCGGCGCAGCGGGACATCATCAGCCTGCAGATCCAGCCGGATGGAACCCAGCCGGCCGAGTTGGACAGGGCCGAGTCCTGGTCGTACAGCACCTACAATGTGGCGGCGCTCGCCCGCCTGGCGCAGCTCGCGGGGCTCGCCCACGTCGATCTGTGGCATTTCCAGGCCGCAAACGGCGCCAGCATCCGCAAGGCCCTGGACCTGGTGGCGGGCTACGCCACCCGGCTGCCTTCCTGGCCCTACCCGCAATCGCGCCCGGCCACGTGGCAATACCTGGTGCTGCCGCTGTATGCGGCGGCGACGCGGTACGGGGACCCGGCGTATGCGGCGCTCGCTGCGGTGGGAGCGGCATCGCTGCCCGCGATGTATCCGGCCGCGGTTTTGCTCGGTTAGGGGGTGACGGGGGTCAGCTGACGGTGGTTGAGCCGCCGGGAGGGATCAGCTCGACCCAGGTGCGGCCGGGCGCCAGCGCCAACGGGGCCCCGCGGTCGTCGGTAAACCGGTACGCCGCCTCGATGCTCGGCCGGCTCCAGTGGCCGGTCACCTGGTGACCGCCCCGTAACAACACCACGCTGCCGGACCCGTACGCCAACACGAACGGGTCCTCGTTGCCGGCCGCATCGATGATCCCCGAGTGGGTGACCTGCACCCGCAGCATCAGCACGTTGTCCGCGCTGACCTGGCTGCCGTCGGTCAGCAGGTGCGCGCTGCCGTCCTCGGAGCGCAGCCAGCGCTGGCCGTTCCAGGCCCAGTGGGCATCGGCGAAGGCACCGATGTGGACCGCCGCGCTGGAGGCGGGGGTGGCCGCGGCGTCCAGCGGGCCGAAGCCGAACAGCGCCGGCGCCGGTCCCTTCGGGCCGCCCAGCCGGGAGGCCTCGTCCAGGAGCGTGCCGGTGCTGGTGAACACGTTGGACGGCGCCCCCCGGGACCCATCCCGGTGGAACGCGCCCGGATCCCCGTCGTTGCTGATCAACAGCGCGGTCGAGTACGCCTTCGCCGGCGCGATCTCCCCGTACGCCGCCCCCGAGTAGCCGAAGATCCCGCCGTGCAACGCCCGCAGCAGCGCCCCGTCGACCGGCCGGGCGGACCGGATCGGCCCGACGCTGGCCGCCGGCGTGGAGTTGTAGACCGCCAGGAAACGGCTCAGGCCGCCCTCGACGAGCACCTCGAAGACCACGTCCGCCTGGTTGAGACCGGCCTGCGGCCGGGCGAATTGCACGTTGTCGACCTTGATCGACACCGCCGGGCCGACCGCCTGGCCGGCCCCCCGCGGCAGCCCGGTCAAGGGCCAGCGCGCGGCCACCGGCGCGGGGCGCGGACGCGCCGGCGCGGTCGAGGAGGAGGTGGTGGGGGGCGCGCTCGTGCTCGGCCGAACCACGGCACTCGCGGCCGCCGGCTGACCGCCGCACGCCGCCGTCAACGCGACCAAGCCGCCGGCCGCCAGCCACAGCAGCCGCGGCGCGATCGGGTTCCTGGCCACGCGCCAAGATACGTGCCCCGATCCGGGAAATCCCTCGGCGACGCGCGAATTGGCGGCGAAGTTCGCCCGTTCAGCCGGGTGCGCCGACCGGCGATGCGCGGGGCAGCGCGACGCTCACCGCCGGGCCGTCATCGCCGGGGAGGCGAATGGAGGCGGGGACGGCGGCGACGGGAAGATCGGCGTACACATCGAAGGCGAGGATGTCGCGCGCCCCCACATTGAGGTCCAGCGGCTGCCGCTTGACCAGCAGCGCATTCCGGCTCGCCGGGTAGGTCCGGCCGACCGTGTCCAGGATCCGGATATCGGTGCGCGCAACATCGTGGAAGGTGGAGTCGTCCACCTCCAGCTGCAGGCGCACCCGCACGAACTGGCCCTGGGCGCTGAGCTCGGCGTGCGTACCGAACACCGACGGCAGCCCGACGGTCAGCCCGAGGACCCGCCAGAGCAGGTGACCGGTGCGGGTCACGCCGACGGCGGCCGGCACCTCGCCGGTGCGCAGGGTGGGCGCGGTCAACGCGTACCGTCCTAGCTTGGTCGGCGCCGGCGTGTTCGTGGCGTGCGCACAGCCGGTCAACACGAGCAGTACCAGGCCTGCCAGCAGGCGCGCGGCCTGGCTGGCCCGCTCCGGGCGCAGGGCCCGGACGGCGGGTGGCGGGCGTGGCGGCGATGCGGGGGGCCGCATGCGCAGATGAATACACCTTTCGCGGCGCTCTTCGCCCCGGCCAGCGCGCCCCGGCGGTTATGGGCGCTTGTGCAACACCAACGGGTATACCGGGCCGGCGCCCGCCTCGCGCAGCAACGCCGCAGCGACGGTGAGGGTGAACCCGCTGCGGGACACGTCATCGACCAGCAGCACCGGCCCGGCGGGCACCGGGGCGATCACCGACAGCCGGCGTAGCGCCCCCTCCGCGCTGCCCCGGCCGGTCTGCGCGTCGTCTTGAAACGTTTCGTCGTCGACCTGCCCGAGCACGGGGGCAACCTCCAGCCGGCCGACGGCGGCCAGCCGCTCGGCCAGGTCGGCGACCAGCAGCCCGCGCCGGCGGGAGGGCATCGGCACCACGCTGACCGGCCGGCCGGCGGGCCAACCCCAGCGGGCGAGCAGGCGTACGCAGCCGTCGAAGATCTCCTGGTCCACCGGGCCGTCCACGGCGAGTGCCCGCTGCACCGCGTCCCCCCAGCCCGGGTCCTGCGCGAAGGCGAGGGCCCGGCCCGGCTCGGCGCGGGACGGCTCCGGGATCTTGCCGCGGCGGGCGGGCATGGGAGGAGTGCCGCCGCGGCCAGGCTCAGAAGGAGTGCCGCGGCGGGCGGGCGCGGCGGGGTTTCCGCGCTCGCCCGCCGCGGGCCCGGCCGGCCACATCCGGCGCGGTTCCAGGACGGCATCCACGGACCGCAACTGCCCCAGCGCCGCGGCGAGCACGTCGGGGTCCGGTTCGGCGCCGGGGGGCGGCAGTTGCCCGGTGCACACCGAGCAGCGACCGCACGGCTGCGCCGCCGGGTCGTCCAGCGCCGAGCGCAGGCTTTCCATCAGACAGGTGCCACCGGCGAGGTAACGCAGCATCGCCTGCTGCTCCTGC
>DASYGP010000102.1:0-3091 GCA_035999615.1 Mycobacteriales bacterium | reverse complement strand
GACGGGTCACCGCGTCCCGCACTGCCTGCCGCTCAGCGGCCAGTTCCTGCAGCGTAGAACTCACAAAGACCCGCAACCGCTGGTCAGGCGTGCGGATCACATCCGTCTCGGCCATTACTCCACAGCCTAGCTAGTCAGGTGAATAGGAGCGCGGCGGTGGCCAGCACACTACGGCCGTCGCGCCGTGCACGCCGTAGACGGTGACCTTCGGGCCGTTGCTGCGCAGCACGATGATCGCGTCGCCGATCGGGATGGTGCTGGCTGCCAGCTCGAACCCGCCCGCCGGTCCACCGTGGCCCGGATGGGCATCGCCGTCCTATGCCGGGCCGATGCTTGATTCGGTGTGCAGCACCCGGTTGGCACCGACCGTGCGTCCCGGGCCGTGCAGCATGAACGAGCCGGTCAGAGGCAGATTGTCTGACGCGCCGCCGATTCCGATGCAGATCTCGCCGGGCTCGACGACCCGCCGGCCGGACCGGCCGGAGAACGCGACCTGGTCGGCGTGCACCCGGAACCGCACCCGGCGTGCCTCCCCGGGCTCGAGAGGAACCCGGACGAAGCCCGCCAGCCAGCGCAGCGGCCGCGTCACCGACGCCACCGGGTCGCTGAGGTAGAGCTGCACTACCTCGGCGCCCGCCCGCGACCCGCTGTTGCGGACCGTGCAGGCGATTTCCGCTATGCCATCGGTTGGCACGCGGTCCGGCGACACGGCGAGGTCATCGTAGCCAAAGCTGGTATACGACAGGCCGTGCCCGAACGCGAACAGCGGCGACGGATCCACCGAGCTTCCGCCGTGCGGGCCGGCGAGCCTGGACCGGAGGTAGGACGACGGCAGGGCCACGTCCGGGCCCGGCATTTCGACGGGCAGCTTGCCGCTGGGCACGATCCGTCCGGACAGCACGCCTGCGATCGCCCTGCCGCCCTCCTCGCCGGGAAAGAAGGCTTGCACGATCCCGGCCAGCCGGTCGGCCACGGCACTGAGCGCGTACGGCCGGCCGGTGACCAGCACCGCGATCACCGGGGTCCCGGTGTCCGCTAGCGCCAGTAGCAGATCTTCCTGGACGCCGGCCAAGCGCAGGCTGGTGACGTCACAGCCCTCGCCGGACGTGCCGCGCCCGAACATCCCGGCCTCGTCCCCGACCACGGCGACCACGACCTCCGCCGCCTTGGCCACGGCGACCGCCGCGGCGAACCCCGAGCTGTCCTGCGACCGTACGTCACAGCCGCGCGCGTAGCTCACCGTCGCCGGTCCTCCGGTCGGTTCCGCGCCCACTGCCGCCAGTTCCACGCGGAGGGCGGACAGCAGCGTGGTGACCGGCACGCTGGCCGCGGCCTCGGGATACGCCTCGCTCAAGTGCCGCGGCATGCTGTAACAGCCGAAGAACGCCAGCGGGTCGTCTGCGAGCGGCCCGACGACGGCGATTCGCGCGCCGGGCCGGAGCGGGAGCACGCCCCCGGAGTTGGCCAGCAGGATCACCGATTCCTCGGCCAGCCGGCCAGCCAGCTTTCGGTGCTCCGGCGGGTCCAGGTCAGGCGGGGAGGCCTGGAGGGTGCCCTCCGGGGACGGCAGTGCCGTCCAATCGGGGTCGAGCATGCCTAGCTCGCACTTGCGGGTCAGCACCCGGGCCGCGGCCCGGTCGACGACGGCCTCGTCCGCCAGCCCGGCCGCTATGGCCTTGCGCAACGGCGTGCCGTAGCAGCGCACGGCCGGCAGCTCGACGTCGATGCCCGCGCGCAGCGCGACGGCCGCCGCTTCGGACGGACTGGCCGCCACCGAGTGCTGCTGCTCGAGGAACGACACAGCGTAATAGTCGGAGACAACCAGGCCGTCGAAGCCGAGTTCGGTCCGAAGCAGCCCTCCGATTAGCTCACCGTCGGCTGTGGCGGGTACGCCGTCCAGGTCGATGTAGGTCGGCATCACCGAGCGGGCGCCGCCCAGCCGGATGGCCATCTCGAATGGCGGCAAGATCACGTCCGCGAACTCGCGCCTGCCGATGGACACCGGGGCCATGTTCCGCCCGCCCCGGGAGGCCGAATAGCCGGCGAAGTGCTTGAGTGTCGCGTCCACCCCGGCGGCCTGGAGGCCAAGCACGTACGCCGTGCCGATGGTACCGACCAGATACGGGTCCTCGCCGATGGTCTCCTCGGTGCGGCCCCACCGGGGGTCTCGCGCCACATCCAGCACCGGCGCCAGGCCCTGGTGCACGCCACAGGCCCGCATGCTGGCGCCGATCGCGGCGGCCATGTCCCGCACCAGGCCAGGGTCGAAGGACGCGCCCCAGGAGAGCGGGGTGGGAAAAATCGTCGCCGACCAAGCCGCGAAACCGGTCAGGCACTCCTCGTGAGCGATGGCCGGAATGCCGAGCCGGCTCGCCGTCATGATCTGCTGCTGCAGCCCGGCCAGGGCGAGCATGCCCGCGGTCGGCGGGACCGGACGGGTGCCGAACACCCGGGTGAGCTGCCCCATGCCGTCCTGGATCAGGTCGTCGAGCGGCGGCAGCTCGGCGCTGAACTCATGCTGCATCGGCGCAAACCCGTCGGCCCCGTCGCCGGCCGCCCCGACCCACACGCTGCCGAGCTGAGCCAGCTTCTCGGCCAGCGTCATCCGGCCCAGCAGATCGGCGACGCGCTCCGCGACCGGCTGGGACGGGTCACGCCAGGGCTCGGCCGCAGCCTCGGTACCAGGCACAACCGGGGCGGTCATGAGCGCGCCCGGGCGGGCGCTGCGGTCGACTCCCGGATGATCAGCTCGGTGGACAGCTCGACCCGGCTCGAGCGCAGCGGCCGCCCTTCGATCAGGTCACCCAGCATCTGGGCCGCGGCCCGACCCATCTCGTCGAGCGGCTGCCGCACCGTGGTGAGCGGCGGGGGTACCCAGCGCGAGACCGGCAGGTCGTCGAAGCCGACGACCGAGAGGTCCTGTGGTACCCGCAGGCCCCGCTGCCGGGCCGCCTCGTACAAGCCGAACGCCTGCTGGTCGCTGCCGGCGAAGATCGCCGTCGGGGGCTCGGGCAGGTCGAGCAGCTCAGCGCCGCATACGAAGCCGGCCTCGTGCTGGAAGTCGCCGTTGCGGACCAGCGCCGGGTCGAAC
>DASYGP010000034.1:0-1926 GCA_035999615.1 Mycobacteriales bacterium | reverse complement strand
GCGCGCCTTGTCGCTGTCGAAGTCCAGGGCGGCGATCGGTTCGGCGGGAAGCCGGCCGGCCTGCCGGGCCACCTCGCGGACGGCCGTGGCCAGCGCCGGATCGGCCAGCACCCGCACCGCGAAGGCCAGTTCGGCCGGGCCCACCCCGGCCGCCTTCTCCACGGCCGCCGCCGCCGCGGCCGCCCGTAGCTGCGGTTCGCCGTAGCGCCGGTGCTCCCCAGCGCCGTGCCGGGCAGCGGGCAGCAGCCCCAGCCGCTCGCGGTACCGCAGCATCCGAGGGGTGCAGCCCAGCTGCGCGGCGGCCACCGAGATCGTCAACACCCGGCAATTCTGACACGCTCGGGTCAGATAGACCGGAGCGGACGGCATTTGCCCTTAAAGTCGAGGACACCAACGACCCCCGAGGAGCGCCCGGCATGGAGATGCCCAAGCACGACGTCACCGACCTCAGCCTCGCCGCGCAGGGAAAGGCCCGCATCGAGTGGGCCGACCGCGCGATGCCGGTGCTGCGCCAGATCCGGGAGCGCTTCGCGATCGAGAAGCCTTTCACCGGCGTCCGGATCGCGGCGTGCATGCACGTGACCACCGAGACCGCGAACCTGATGCGCGCACTGCAGGCCGGCGGCGCCGAGCTGCACCTGGCCGCGTCCAACCCGCTGTCCACCCAGGACGACACGGCCGCGGCCCTCGTCGCCGAATACGGCATCAGCACCTACGCCCGCAACGCGGTGGACCGGGACGGCTACTACAGCCACATCAACGCGGCGCTGGACTGCTCCCCGCACTACGTGTTCGACGACGGGTGTGACCTGGTCAACACGCTGCACACCACCCGCAAGGAGATGCTGACCGACGTCAAGGCCGGCTGCGAGGAAACCACCACCGGCGTCATCCGGCTGCGGCAGATGGCCAAGGACAACGCGCTGACCTTCCCGATGGTGGCGGTCAACGACACTGACACCAAGCACATGTTCGACAACAAGTACGGCACCGGGCAGTCCACCCTGGACGCGATCTTCCGGGCCACCAACACACTGCTGGCCGGCAAGACAGTCGTCGTGGCCGGATACGGCTACTGCGGTAAGGGCGTGGCGATGCGCGCCAAGGGCATGGGCGCAAACGTCATCGTCACCGAGATCGACCCGACCAAGGCGCTGGACGCCACCATGGAGAGCCTGCGCGTGATGCCCATGGCCGAGGCCGCGAAGGTCGGCGATGTGTTCATCACCGTCACCGGTAACCGGGACGTGCTGCGTAGCGAGCACTTCGAGGTGATGAAGGACGGCGCGATCTTCTGCAACTCCGGCCACTTCGACATCGAGATCGATGTCAAGGCGCTGACCGGGATGGCCACGACCGTCAACCGGAAGGTCCGCCACCAGACCGACGAATATGTGATGGCCGATGGGCGGCGTCTGCTGCTGCTGGCCGAGGGTCGACTGGTGAACCTCGGCGCGGCGGAGGGTCACCCGGCCGCGGTGATGGACATGTCGTTCGCTGACCAGGCGCTGACGGCGGAGTGGCTGACCGCGAACGCCGACGGGCTCACCCCCGGCGTCTACGACGTGCCGACCGAGATCGACAAGCAGGTCGCCCGGTTGAAGCTGGCCTCGATGGGGGTGCAGGTGGACACGCTGACCGCCGAGCAGGAGCACTACCTGAACTCGTGGGACACCGGCTCCTGAGCCGATGCCGCGAGGCGTCTATCTGATTGCCACCACCGACGGCCCGGAGGTGCGGGAGGAATTCTCCTGCGCACCCGGGCCGTCGGGTTGGCGCTATGTGTCGACCCGGTCCGACGGCGTCGCGGTCGACCTGACTTTGCAGGCCGACGGCCGGCCCTACCGGCTCGAGATCCGTTGCGGGGCACAAACTTTGCGGGGCGGTGTGGCCGGCGCGGCCCTGTTGTGGTCGTCGCCGTTCGGC
>DASYGP010000015.1:0-53893 GCA_035999615.1 Mycobacteriales bacterium | reverse complement strand
TTCAACGCGGTGATCTCCCGTCGGAAGCGGACTTCCGGGTCATCCCCGCCGAACGCCTGCTTGATCACGACCGGTCCGAGCGGCAGGTCCGCCCTCCACACCCGGGAGCGGGGGCTGCTCTCCAGCCGGCGCACCTCCCGCGGAGCGCCCAGCCGGGCCATGAGCTCGGCTCCCATCGGCACAGCGGCCTCGATCACCGGCCCAGGCTAGGCGGAGGCACGGCGGAGGCACGGCGAAGGCACGGCGTGGGCACGGCGTGGGCTGGGCGGGAGAGGCTGCGCCTCGACGCCGATGCGGCACATCAGACCAGGCCCGATTTGCCCAGGTTTAGCCCATTCCCCGTTCGTGATCATGCAACTTTGGTCGTAAAAATCGAGAAAACACGACCAAAGTTGCATGATCACCGAGGGCGGTGCCCTCACCTACACCCCCGCCATGGCGTGCGCGGCCGAGTACTTCTCGTCGGTGACCGGCTCCAGCCACGTGGTGGCATCGCCGGGCCCCGCCGCGTCGAGGATGGCGTAGTGGCACATCATGTTGTTGGCGGTGCCACCGTGGAAGTGCTCCTCACCGGCTGGGGTCCATACGCTCTCTCCGGCGCGCAGCACGACGGTCTTCCCGTCGCGGGTTCCGACCAGCCCGACACCGTCGGTGCAGATCAGCAGTTGCCCGTTGGCGTGGCTGTGCCAGTTGGTGCGCGCGCTGGGGGTGAAGCGCACATGCCCGCAGGTGAGCTGTGAGGTGCCGTCGCCGCCGAAGACTGGGTTCAGCCACACGTCGCCGGTGAAGTGCGCCGCCGGGGTCTTCACCGTGGCGGTGGTGGGGTTCTTGTCCATGTCGCATCCTTATCGTTGAAGAGCTCGGCCTGGCGGGGCTACAAGCCCAAGCGTCCCGTGGACGACAACAACCGGAAGCGAAGGCGCCAGAAGCCCAAAGGAGAACCTTCGTGGGCACGGTGATCATGCACAACGTGGTGTCGGTTGACGGCTTCATCGCCGACCAGAACGACGACGTCGGGCCACTGCACGAGTGGTACTTCAGGGGGGACACCCCGATCACCGAAGGCGGCAACGACAAGTTTGATCATTCCGGGGCGGGCCGCGGCTTCAAGGTGTCGAGCAGCTCAGCGGAATACGTCCGCACGATGTGGCAAGGCATCGGCGTCATCGTGATGGGCCGTCACCTGTTCGACTTGGTGAACGGCTGGGAGGGTGACCCGCCGACAGGCGACCATGTGGTTGTGGTGTCCCACCGGCCCAAGCCCGATGGCTGGCACCCTGAGGCGTCCTACCATTTCGTCGATGACGTGACCGCCGCCATCGCCACAGCCCAGGACCTGGCAGGCGACCGGACGGTCAGCGTGAACGCCGGCGATGTCGGCAGCCAGATCCTGGCGGCCGGACTCGTGGACGAGGTGGCGATGGACGTGGTCCCGGTGGTTTTCGGGTCAGGCAAACGCTACTTCGGCAACATCAACGGCCAGCACCTGCTCGACGATCCGCACGTGGTGATCCCAGGAAACCGGGTGCTGCACCTGCGGTACAAGGTGCGCCGCTAACCCCCGGTCGGGAACACGACATGCTCCGAATCGCCACGCCGCCTTCAGTCCTTGCAGTCGCTTCCCCCACTTTGCTTGCGACACGCGTGGAGCTGAGGGGATTCGAACCCCTGACCCCCTCGATGCGAACGAGGTGCGCTACCGGACTGCGCTACAGCCCCCGGTGAGCGAGAAAACTACCATGCAGACCGCGCGTAGCCGCCGGCCGCTACTCCCCGACCGCCCGGCGAAGGATCCGGTCGAGCTCGTCGTCCTCCGCGGTGAAATCGGCGTTGGGCCGGTCCGTGCCGGTCAAGGCGGCGGCCTCCGCGCGCTGTTCGTCCAGCAGCTGACGGGTGATCGGATCGTCGAAACCCTGCTGGTCGAGCAACGCGGCTTCCGGCGCCGGGAGCTTGGGTGCCCCGGACCCGGTGGCCGCCGGCCCGCTCGACAGGGCCCCGTTCGACAGGACTCCGGTCGACGGGGGCCGGCTTGGCGCGGCGCCCGCCGCGGGAGCGCCTCGAACGGCTGCCTGCGACTCGCTCCACTTGCCGGGTTGGGTGAGGTCCACGGTACGGGCTCGCGCCGCCGGGGCAATCCGTGCGCCGGTGATGGGTTCAGCGGCAGCATCGGCCGAAAACGAGGCGGCGGCGGTGCGCGGAGCGGCGGGGCTACCCGCAGTCGCGGGAGGACGCGCCCCACCCCGGGCGGTACGGCGGGGAGCCGCGCGACCCGGGGCAGCGGCGTGGCCGGGCGCCGCGGTCCGGCCGGGCGCCTCGCCGCCGGCGCGCACCTGCGGGAAGCGCTCCTCCGCGAAGACCTGCTCGGTGGGGGCGGACCGCGCGGCCTGAGCGGACGTGGCCGACAGACGCCGGGCGGCTGCGGCAACGGCCGGGCGGAGCGCGGCGGCCCGCCTGCCCCACGAACGGGGCTCGGCGACGACAGAACGGGCTGGGGCGGCTTGCGGCGACCGGCGGGCCATCCGCGGGGCCGCCAGCGGCAGAGCGGCCGTCTCGGGTTCCCCGCCGACCTGCAGATCGGCGCCCTGGTACGCGTCCCCCTCCGCGGCCCACCGGCTCTGCGCCTGGGCGCGGACCCGGACGGCTGAGGCCCGGCCCGCGGCGCGCCGCGCCAGTGAGCGCTCCGCCAACACACCGGCGCGAAGGTGCAGGACTCCGGCGACGACCAGCACGTCGACGCATGCCTGCACGGCGATCAACGCACCACCGAGCAGCCCGGCAGCCAGCAGGGTGACCACGAACAGGGTCAGCAGCAGCGTCGCGAGCCGGCGCCGGGCGGCCACGCGTCGAGCCCGCCCCGACGCGACCGCGCCGAGCGAAGGAGCCCGGTAGACCTGGCCGCCCTGACGGTCGTCGACGGCTCGCCGGTCCAGGCGGTCTGCTTGCGAATACGCGGCCGGCTCCGACGGGGCGGCGAACCTGGCTGGCCGCTTGTCGGGCACGAACACGTCCATCTCCCGGGCGGCCGCGCTGCGGGCCGGCATGACCACGTAACGGCCGGCGCCCGGTTCGCGGCGATCCCGGTCACCGGAGCGACGGGACAACACCCGCATCGCGCCGGCGAACCGGTCGACCGCAGCGAGCTCGTTGGCCTTGTCGTGCCGCCGCAACCACATCGGCACCAGCACAACTGCCCAGAGGATCACCAGCACACCGATAACCGCAGCACTCACAGGCCGGGACGCTAACCAGCCAGGCCGTCTGGATCACGCACCTCCGCGGCGTGTCACTCAACCGGTCCGCCGGCAAGCAGCGCCGCCAGCACACCCGAGGGAAAATCGTCGGCTAGTAAGGCGAATCCGAGGTGATCACGCCAGTCCCCGTCGATCGCCAGATACTGCCGCCGCCGGCCCTCCAGGCAAAAGCCGAGTTTGCTGACCACCCTGAGGCTCGCCGTGTTCTCCGGCCTGATGTTGGCTTCCAACCGGTGCAGGCCGGCGACGGTGAAGCAGTGATCGGCGACCAGCGCGAGGGCGACCGGGGTAATGCCGCGACCGGCCAGCGACCCCGCCACCCAGTAACCGACGAACGCCGAACGGAACGCCCCGCGGACGATCTCCCCCACGTTGAGCTGGCCCGCGAGCCGGCCCTCGTAGAACACCCCGAAGGGAAGGTGGGAACCCGCCCGCGCCTGAGCTCGCTGCCGGCGCAGCATCTGCGCGTAGGCGGCCGGCCCATGACGCTGCCCCCACGCCAACTCCGCCTGGCCCGGTGGGGTCGCCTCCCACGGCCGCAGCCAGTCTTCGTTGGCCAGCCGCAACGCGACCCACGCCGATCCGTCCCGGCGCCGCAGCGGGCGCACGCTGACCGCCCCGTGCGACAACAACGCGGGCCAGCCGGCGGTCATCCGCCCCCCGGCGGCCGGGCATGGTCGCCTCCCGCCAGCTGCGCGACGATGTGTTCCAGCAGCGGCCCGATCAGCGCGACCCCGTCGCGGACGCCTCCGGTGGAACCGGGAAGGGTTACGACAAGGCTCCGGCCGACGATCCCCGCCACGCCCCGTGACAGCACTGACGTGGGTACGCGTTGCCGCGGATCGGCGCGCAGCGCCTCCGCGAGGCCGGGGATCACCCGATCCAGCAACGGCGCGACCGCCTCCGGGGTGACGTCGCGCGGGGCCAGCCCGGTGCCGCCGGTCGTCAGGATCACGTCGCAGCCATCGACGACGCCGGCCCGGATCTGCGCGGTGATGGCCGCGATCTCATCGGGCACCACCCGCACGCCATCCACCTCGACGCCGTGCGCGGTCAGCAACTCGGCGGCCAGCGGCCCGGAACGGTCCTCGGCGAGCCCCGCGGCGCAGCGGTCGGAGACCGTGATGACCCGGGCCCTCACGGCCGGATCCAGGTGCCGCTACGCCCCCCGCTCTTGGTGAGCAGCCGGACGTCGGTGAGGCAGGCGGAGGGGTCCAGCTTTTTCACCATGTCGTGCAGCGCCAGCCCGGCGACCGCCACCGCGGTCAACGCCTCCATCTCGATCCCGGTCCGGTCGGCGGTGCGTACCGTCGCGGTGATCAGGACGGCGCCCTCGCCGGGAACGACGTCCACGGCGACCGCGTGCAGGGCCACCGGATGGGCGAGCGGCAGCAGGTCCGGCACCCGCTTCGCCCCGGCGATGCCCGCGATCCGGGCCACCGCCAGCGCGTCCCCCTTGGGCAGCGTCCCGTCCCGCAGCGCATCGAGGACTGCCGCGCTGACGACCAGCCGGCCGGCCGCGACCGCCTCCCGCACCGTCACCTGCTTGGCGCTGACGTCGACCATCCGGGCCGCGCCCGCCGCGTCCAGATGCGGGAATGGCTGCGGCGCAGGCGTTGTCACGGCTGCCTGCGTTCCATCAGCATGGCCTGGAAGGTGGTTCCGGCCGGGATATCGGTCACCTCTTCGGGGATCACCAGCAGCGCGTTCGCGGCCGCCAGCGACGCCACCAGGTGCGATCCGGGGCCTCCGACCGGGCTGGCCACGTAGCCGCGGGCCGGATCGTGCACGACCTGCACCCGCACGTACTGCCGCTTGCCGGCCGGTGAGGACATCGGGCGGTCCACCGCGGCGCGCACATGCGGGCGTTGCAGCTGCGCTGCCCCGAGCATCCGCCGCAGTGCCGGCCGCACGAACACCTCGAACGAGACGGCGGCGCTGACCGGGTTGCCGGGCAACGCGAACAGCGGCACCGCGTCCGGTCCCAGCGTGCCGAAGCCCTGCGGCATCCCGGGCTGCATGGCGACCCGCAAAAAGCGCACCCCGCCGAGCTGGCTGAGCACCTGTTTCACCACGTCGTAAGCGCCGACACTGACCCCACCGCTGGTGATCAGCGCATCCGCCTGGACCAGGTGATCTTCCAGTACCTCGGTCAGCCGCTCCGGGTCGTCCGGCACGCTGCCGATGCGATACGGCTGCGCGCCCGCCTCCCGGCAGGCCGCGGCCAGCGCGTGCGAGTTGCTGTCGTAGATCTGCCCGGTCCCCAGTGGGCCGCCCGGCTCCGCGAGCTCGCTGCCGGTGGAGAGCACCACGACCCGCGGGCGGGGACGCACCCGCACCCGGGAGCGTCCGATGGCGGCCAGCAAGCCGATCTGGGCCGAACCCAGGTGCGTGCCGGCGGCGAGGACGGGCGCGCCGCTGGGCAGGTCCTCGCCGGCGCGGCGCACATACCCACCGGGGTCAGGCGCCCGACGCACCTGTACTCGCGCCACCCCACCGTCGGTCCACTCCAGCGGGATGACGGCTTCCGCGCCCGGCGGCAGCGGCGCGCCGGTCATGATCCGGACGCAGAAGCCCGGCTGCAGCCGGATCGCGGCGGTCGACCCGGCCGCGATGTCGGCGACCACCGGCAGCTCAACCGGCTGCTGCTCGCTCGCCCTGGCGACGTCATCGAGGCGGACCGCGTAACCGTCCATGGCGCTGTTGTCGAACGGTGGCAGCGCGATGGGGGTGCTCACGTCCTCGGCGAGCAACGTGCCGTGCGCCTCGGCGAGGGACACCTCCAGGGCGCCCAGCGGGGACACGGTGCCCAGGATCGTGGCCAGATGCGTATCGACCGGGACCAGCGCGGCGGGGCTCATCGCCGGCTCATGCCGGGAGTCCCGGGACAAGCTCGCGCAGGAACCGGCGCAGCCCCGGGCCGACGTCCTCACGTTCCACAGCCAGCCCGATGGTGGCCTTCAACCACTCCAGGCGATCCCCGGTGTCGTAGCGCCGACCCCGGAAGACCACTCCCCGAAGGGCGCCCCGATCGGCCAGGACCGCCAGCGCATCGGTGAGCTGGATCTCCCCGCCACGACCCGGCGGGGTGTCCCGCAGGATCGCGAACACCTCCGGGGCCAGCACGTAACGGCCGATGATCGCGAGGTTGGACGGCGCCTCGGCAGTCGGCGGCTTCTCCACCAGGCCGGTGATCTCGACCAGGTCATCACCGCCGGTGGGCAGCGACCGCACCGCCGCGCAGCCGTAAAGGTGAATCTGATCGGCGGGCACCTCCAGCAGGCCCACGACGCTGCCGCCGTGGGTGGCCTGCACGTCCAACATCCGGCGCAGCAGCGGATCGCGCGGATCGATCAGGTCGTCGCCGAGCAGCACCGCGAACGGGGCGTCGCCGACGTGCGCGGCCGCCTGCAGGACCGCGTGGCCCAGCCCGAGCGGCACGCCCTGGCGGACCGCGTGCACCTGGGCCAGATCGGTCGAGCGGCGCACCGCGGCCAGCCGGCCCTTGTCGCCCTTGGTCTCCAGCACCCGCTCCAGCTCCGGGTTGGCATCGAAGTGGTCGAGGATGGCGTCCTTGCCGCGGCCGGTGATCAGCAGCACGTCCGGCAGTCCGGCGGCGGCCGCCTCGGCCACGACGTATTCGATCGCGGGCGTGTCGACCAGCGGGAGCAGTTCCTTCGGGATCACCTTGGTGGCCGGCAGGAACCGGGTGCCCAGGCCGGCAGCAGGGACGACCGCGGTGGTGACCTGGCCCCGACCCCGCTGCGGCGGCCGATGGGTGTCGGTGTCGGGCATAGCTCGACCCTAACGGCTGCGGCGCTTCGAGCCGCCGTTAGCGGATGTCGGCGCCGGAGGGCGCCCCGTTCGCGGACCGGGCGGTGTCCCGGCCGCCCGCCTTGGCCGCGTACAGGGCGGAGTCCGCGGCCCGCAGCATGGCCCGCGGACTGTCCCCGTGCTGCGGGAGCACCGCGATGCCGATGGACGTCGTCATCCACACCGGCTCTTCCCCTGGGCCGCCCATCGGCGTGCTGCGAATCGTTTCCAGTACCCGGTCGGCGAGCTGCTGGGCGCCGACGATGTCGGTTTCCGGCAGAATCAGCATCAGCTCCTCACCGCCGTAGCGGGACAGGACGTCCACCTCGCGGACGACCGAACGCAGCCGCTGGGCCACCTCGATGAGCACCGCGTCGCCGCGGGGATGGCCGTAGCGGTCGTTGACGTCTTTGAACCGGTCGAGGTCGAGCATCAGCAGCGCCATCGGGCGCGAGAAGCGCAACGCCCGCTCGACCTCCCGGCCCAGGGCGAGGGTGGCGTAGCGGTAGTTCCACAGGCCGGTCAGCGCGTCGGTGATGGACAGCCGCTGCGCCTCCTGGTGCAGCAACACGTTGTCGATCGCCACCGTGGCCTGCCCGACGAACGTGCGGACCGTCTCGACGTCAAGGGTGGTGAACGACTCGCCGTCGACCGGGTCGTAGAGGCTCAGCACCCCGGTGACCCGCCCGCCGCTGCGCAGCGGTACGGCCAGCACCGAGCGGCCCTGCGGCTCATCCGGGGACAGCCGCAGACCCTCGGCCCCGACGGGTCCGTGCAGGGACTCGCCGGTGGCGGCGACCCGGGCCACGACGCCGGCCTGGGGAGCTGCCGTGGGGTCCTCAGCGGGCTGCCAGGACAGCGGAATGCGGGCGCCACGCGGATCGATCGGCAGCCGACCGTCCAGCCCCCGGCCTACCGCCAGGTAGAGGGCATCGCTCCCGGCGGTGGTGAGCAGCAGGGCCCCGGCGGTGGCATGACCGCTGCCGACGGCCGTTTCCAGGATCACCGCGAGGATGCGGCCGAGGTCGTGCGTCCCGGACAGGGCGCTGCCCAGCCGGCCCACGTTCTGGTGCAGCTCGTCACGGCTCGCCCGCAGGTCGGTGATCGTGTGCTGCAGCGCCTCCGTCATCCGGTTGAACGCCACCGCCAGATCCCCGGTTTCGGTGCCGGGTCGCTCCCGCAGCCGGGTGCCGAGGTCCCCGCCGGCGACCCGGGTCGCGGCGGCGGACAGCGCCGACAACGGGCGGGTCACCGCGGTGGCGAGCTGACGGCCGGCGACCAGGGCGAGCAGCAGCCCCAGCCCCGCCGCGGCCGCCAACAGCAGCAGCGTGCTGCTGCTGTCCGGCGCGTGTTGAGCCAAGATCATCGTCGCGTTTCCCTGCAGCGGCAGGTACGCGGCCAGCCACGGACCGGCCCGGACGACGCCGGCCGGGACACCGCCGGAGAGCCGGGCGGCGACCTGGGTGAAATCCGCGGGCGCCGGCTGGCCGGCGACCACCACCGCGGCGCGCACCGGGGTCCCGGCGGTGATCCGGGCCAGCTGGCTGGGGTCGGTCAGGTCGACGGCGGCAATCGCGGTGCCCCGGAGCTTGCCGTCCAGGGCGGTCAACGCCACCCGGGCGGCGATCAGCTGGGGGCCGCCGCGGCCGTTCTGCCGGCAGTCACCGGTGCTCCGGGCCAGCTCCACCAACGTCGCCGGCCCGTTCACGTCTTGGGCGACCGGCGCACCGCTCACCCCGAGCAGTACCGCGACGTTCGCCCCGCTGGTCACCGCGGCGCGCACCGCCGGGCCGGGCTGGCTGGCCGCGCGAGCGAGCACGACAGCGGTCGTGACCAGCTGCTGGCAGGTCGCCGCCAACCGGCTGTCGGCGACCGCACGGGCGTCCGCGACCCGTTCCCGTCCGTGCGCCTGCGCCTGCGCCGGTACGGTGCGAGCGAAAACGATGGCCGCCAGCAGCAACGGCAACGCGACCACGGCAACGAACGCAGCCGTCAGTCGCGCACGCAGCGACACGACGGCACCTCCCAGCACGGACCGCCAGCGGCCGCGGAGTCGCGGGACGGACTGCGATGCTCGCACGCGCCGGCCGGTGACCGGACCGGAATGCCGAGGAAGAGGGCCGGATGGTCGAACCTGCACCGCCTTCGGGCAGGGCCAAAGCGACGCTGCGCGCGCGCCTGCTGGCCGGGCGCCGCACCATGCCCGCTCGAACCGCCGGCGACGCGGCCCGCACGGCGGCGCTACTCGCGCACCCGCTGCTCGCTGCCGCCGGCACCATCGCGGCCTACGCCAGCTTCGGCACCGAACCCGATACCGCCGCGTTGCGCCGGGAGCTGGCGGCGCGCGGCACGACGGTGCTGCTCCCCCAGGTGCACGAGGACGGCGGGCTGAGCTTCCGGTGCGAGGACGGCGCGGTGCAGCCGATCTCGGCTGCGGAGCTGCTGCTGGTGCCGGCGCTCGCCGTGGACAGCAGCGGGATGCGGTTGGGACGCGGTGGCGGGAGTTACGACCGGGTGCTCGCCGGCGTCCGGGTGCCCGTGCTGGCGCTGCTGCATCCCGGTGAGTTGTTGGCCAGGGTGCCGGCCGAGCCCCATGACCAGCCGGTCACCGGGGTGGCGCTGCCGGGGGGGATCGCGTGGCTGGCCCCGGTGCCACGGCACGCCGCCGTCGGCTGAGCCGTATCCCCACAATCAGCAGGACCAGTGCCAGCACCACTGACCCGGCCAGCAGCGGACCCAGCGAGAGCCCGCCGCCCGACTGCGGCTGCCCCGACGCCGCGCCGGCGTAGGGCACCGCGCGCTGGGGCGCGGTGACCAGCACGGCCGCGACGGTCCCCAACACCGGCAGGGCCGCGCTGTACACGTCGCTGCCGGTCTGGAAGGTGTTCAGCTGCTCCCACCGGTCCCCGACGAGAACCTCGATTGCCACCCGCGCCGAGGTCGCCTTCGGCACGCGCAGCAGCACAGTCACCGCGCTCGGGATGCTGGAGACGGCCACCGAGCCGCCCTTACTCGACGCGGCGATCGTGTACGCGTTGCCCGGGATCGAGCCGTCCGCCGGCCGGGTGCCGGCTGGCGTCGGCGACAGGGAGACGGTCACCACCCCGGTCGAGCCCTGCACGGCCAATCCCTGATCGGCGATGTAGATCGCGGCCTGCGGCCCCTGCTCCCGGGTGCTGATGTTCGCGGCAACGGACTTGCCCGCCGTGACGGTGATGTCGGCGCTGGCCGAGGTCGGTGGTTTCGTGGCCGGCGCCCCGGCCGGCGGGGTCAGGTAGCGGTACGGCTCGTCCGGAAACCCGACGCCGTCGTAGAGCGGCGGGGAGCCAGGGGCGATCACCAGCCAGGCGACCCCCAGCAACAACGCGCCGGCGAGCACCGCCGCGGCGCCCCGAGCCCGTTCGCTCACCGCAACCACCAGCCGGCGAGGTCGCCCAGCGCGTGCGCGATCGCCGGCGCCGCGGCCCGGCCGGTCGACCACCGCAGCCCCCCGAGCACGACGCCGGCGGCGAGGTCCAGGGGCAGCACCTGCCAGCCGTACAGCGGGACGTGCAGGAGCGCGAACGCCACCGTGGTGACGGCGAGGGCCGGGCCCGCACCGGCCCTGACCCGCACCGCTTCCCACAGCGCCCCGCGCAGGAACGCTTCCTCGGCGACGGCGACCAGCACCACCACGGGTGCCCACTGCCCGAAACCGGCTCCCAGCGCCGGCCCGGCGGTGACCAGGTGATGGCCCAGCGGCGCGGCCACCAGGAGCACTGTCCCGAGCGCGCCGGCGGCCAGGTCATCCCGGCGTAGGCGCCGGGGCTGCCACCCGGCGGCGTGCGCCGCGGCGAGCAGCAGCACCCCGAACGCCGCGCCGGCCCCGACGCTGCGGGCCCCCGCCGCACCGGCGAGACCGACGCGCAGCAGCAACGATCCGGACAGCACGGCCAGCAGCAGGCCCGGGCCCATCGCCGGCCGGCGTGACACACCCCGCGCGACGGTGTGCACAGCCAGGCTCCCGTCCTGCCCCGTCGGCCGTGCCGGTTGCGACCAATCCGTGTGGCCAGCCTAACGAGGCGCATCCGCGCGCTGCGCGCGCGACCCGGCTGGACGTGGAGGGTGAGCGTGCCGCATGATTAGCAGTCGTAAGCTGAGAGTGCTAACCCGTTCGAGGAGTGGCGTTGCCTACCTACCAGTACCGCTGCACCACCTGCGGCCACAAGCTCGAGGTCGTGCAGTCGTTCTCCGACGCGGCCCTGACCGAGTGTCCCGACTGCGGCAGCCTGCTGCGCAAGCAGTACGGCAGCGTCGGCGTGGTATTCAAGGGCAGCGGCTTCTACCGCAACGACTCGCGCGCCGGGGCCGGCGCCGGCGAGAAGTCGGGCTCCGGCGGGGACAGCAAATCCGACCGGAAGTCCGACAAGACCGAGCTCGCTCCGGCGGCGAAGTCCGACGGTAAATCCGAGGGCAAGAGCGAGGCCTCCCCGGCGGCCAAGGCCGACAGCAAGCCGGCGAGCAGCGGTGGCGCTGCGCCCAGCACCTCGGGATCCGGTTCATCCTCCGGAGCGGCGGGCAGCTCGGGCTCCAGCGGCGGGGCGGGCTCGCGTCGCGAATCCGGTTCGGCCTCCACCAGCAAGTCCGGCTCCGCGGCCTGATCCACAGCCACGCCGCGGCCTGATCCACAGATCTGACTGCGCCGCCGCTGATCGCCTGTTCCGGCCGCTAGCCTCGCCCCGTTCCGTTCGAGAGGGGGCGCAGGGTGTCGCAGGCGCAGGCGCAGGCGCAGATCGGGGTCATCGGGGGCAGCGGGTTCTACTCGTTCCTCGACGGTGCCCGTGAGGTGGAGCTCACCACCCCGTACGGGCCGCCGTCCTCGCCGGTGGTGATCGCCGAGCTGGCCGGGCGGGCGGTTGCCTTCCTCGCCCGGCACGGCACCGATCACCGGTTCCCGCCGCATCGGGTGCCGTATCAGGCGAATCTTTGGGCCTTGCGGTCGGTCGGGGTGCGGCAGATCCTGGCGCCCTGCGCCGTGGGATCCCTGCGCCTTGACCGCCCGCCCGGATCGGTGGTCGTCCCGGATCAGCTCGTCGACCGCACGCGGGGCCGCGTGCAGACCTTCTATGACAGCGGCGCGGTGCACGTGGAGTTCGCCGAGCCATATTGCCCGGACGGCCGGCGGACCGTCCTGGCGGTGGCGGCCCGTCGGCAGGAACCGGCGATGGATGGCGGCACGATGGTCGTGATCGAAGGCCCACGGTTCTCCACCCGGGCCGAATCGCGCTGGTTCGCCGCGCAGGGCTGGTCACTGGTGAACATGACCGGGCATCCCGAGGCGGTGCTCGCCCGGGAGCTCGGCCTTTGCTACACCTCGGTGGCGCTGGTCACCGACTACGACGCGGGCGTCGAGGACGGCGATGCCGCCGTCAACCAGGCCGAGGTCTTCCGGGTGTTCGCCGAGAACATCGCGCGGCTGCGCGATCTACTCAAGGACGCCGTCGCGGCGCTGCCGAGCGAGCGGACCTGCCGGTGTGCCGCCGCGGTCGACGGGCAGCACCCACCCGGGCCGTGAACGCATCGGTGCGCTGGCCGCTACGGGGCCGATGCCCGGCTCCCGGCCGCGGGGTGGCCGCCCGCTGGTGGCTGGCCCGGCACCGCCGGGCGATCACGGCCAGCTGCACGGCGCTGGCGGTCTGGTGTGGCCTGGCCGTGCTCCGGCCGGCCCCGCCGCCGACGGAAACCGTGCTGACGGCGGCCCGCGACCTGTCCGCCGGGGTGATTCTGGGCGCGGCCGATCTGCGGCAGGTGGCCATGGCACCCACCGACGTACCTCGGGCGGCCCTGCGGGACCCGACGCAGGCGGAAGGCCATGCGCTCGCCGGCCCGGTGCGGGCCGGCGAAACGCTCACCGATGTGCGGCTGGCGGCCACTCGGCTGCTGGCGCCGGGCATGGTCGCGGCGCCGCTTCGTCCCGCGGACGTCGGCGTGGTCGGGATGCTGCGGATCGGGGACAAGGTCGATGTGCTGGCGGCGCCGGCCTCGCACGGCGCGGCCGGCGCAGGCGGTGCAACCGGCGCGGGCACCCACCTGGTCGGATCCGGGTTGACGGTGCTGGCGCTGCCGGACGGATCCGCCGGCGCGGGGAGCCCCGCGGACGGCGCCGGGCTGGTGCTCGTCGCGGCCAGCCCGCTGATGGCGCTGAATTTGGTCACCGCGGCCGCTGCGGGCGCGTTGTCACTCACCATCGAACGCTGAACTCGGGGGTTCAGCCGGCGGTGCGTCCGTCATGGTGCGGCGGCCGATCGGCGTTCAGCCGCTCGTCGTCATCGGGGCCGGGACGATCCCCCCAGGCCGCATCGTCGTCCGCGCTGGCCCGGTCGGGCAGCAGCGGCTGCTCGTCGCTCGGCGTACTCACCGTTGCAGGGTAGAACGGCTACCTCCGACCCCGGACAGAGCACCGCCCCCGACACCAAAGGCGCGGGGGCGGTGCTCCTACCAGATGTCGTTAGAGAGCCACGACCTGCTGGGCCTGCGGGCCCTTCTGGCCCTGACCGACCTCGAACTCCACCTTCTGGCCCTCGTCCAGGCTGCGGTAGCCATTGCCCTGGATCTCGGAGAAGTGGACGAACAGGTCCTTGCTGCCGTCGTCAGGAGTAATGAAGCCATACCCCTTTTCGGCGTTGAACCACTTGACAGTGCCTTGTGCCACGGAACGCTCCTCGCGCAACTTGCGCCTACATGTGCGGTGGAAGAGCGCCCGCACCTTGCGGGCCCGCCCAACCGCGCGGTCCGTAAAGCATCCCACACAGATGGCCAGTTGCGAACAGCCCTGGCCAACTTTGGTGTCGGACCCCCAATTGTGGGCACGCCGAAGGGAACAACTCGCATCAAGCTGGAGGCACATATGGCACGCAACACCCTCGCCCGCACGCTGCACGACGTCGGCCTGGCGGCCTGGTTCGGCGGGACCCTGATGGGCGCGGTCGGCGTCAACGGCGCGGCAGCCGACGTCGACGACCCGCGCCAACGCGCCCGGGTCGCCAACGCTGGCTGGGCCCGCTGGACTCCGGTCAACCTCGCCGCGATCGGCGCGCACCTGACCGGCGGCGCCCTGCTGCTCAAGGCAAATCGCAAGCGGGTGCGCGGCCAGAAGGGGGTCGCGGCATCCACCACCGTCAAGACCGCCTTCACCGCGGCGGCCTTGGGGGCCACGGCGTACAGCCGCATCCTGGGGCAGCGGATCCAGCACGCCGGCGACGTGCCGGTCGACGGCGGCACCAACCCGAACGAGGCCACCCCGCCCGAGGTGGCCAGCGCCCAGCAACAACTGGCCGCCCTGCAGTGGGCCATCCCGGCCCTGACCGGCGGGATCCTGGTCACCAGCGCACTCCACGGTGAGCAGCAACGCCCCTCAGAGGTGCTCAAGGGCAGCGCCAAGCGGCTGGCGCAGACGGTCGGCAGCAGCGTGGGCGCGGCCGTGAACAATCCGCAGGCGACCTACGAGGCGGCCAAGGGCACCGCGCGCGGACTGGTCAGCAACTCCCAGGCCGGCTTCGAAGCGGCCAAGGGGACCGCGAAAGGCTTGGTGAAGACCGGCTGATCGCCTCGGCCCCGGCAGCCGCCGACGCTCCCGTTTCGGGAATGTCCGCGGCTGCCGGCGTCTTCCGGCCAGAGGACGTGGTTTGTCCCTGGTGGTTTGTCCCTGGTGGTTTGTCCCTGACCTGGAGGTCCCTGTGCCCGGCCTGACCCGCTCCCCCGTGTGCACCGCATGAGCCGGCTGCTGGAGCCGTTGACCCTGCGGGAGGTGACCTTCCGCAATCGCGCCTGGGTCGCGCCGATGTGCCAGTACTCGTCCGTCGACGGCTTCCCCACCGACTGGCATCTCGTGCATCTCGGGGCCCGCGCCGTGGGCGGCGCCGGCCTCGTGTTCACCGAGGCCACAGCAGTCACGCCGGAGGGCCGTATCTCCCCCGACGACGCGGGCATCTGGAGCGACGAACACGCCCGCGCCTATGAGCGGATCGCGGCGTTCATCACCGCCGCGGGCGCGGTGCCCGGAATGCAGCTCGCCCACGCGGGCCGCAAGGCCTCTACCCGAGCACCCTGGCTCGGCCGCGGCGCCGTGCCGTCGGCCGACGGCGGTTGGCCGACGGTGGGCGCCTCACCGCTGGGCTACGCCGACTGGCCGGCGCCGGGTGAACTGAACGGCGAGCAGCTCGGCGAGTTGGCGCAGTCCTTCGCGGCGGCCGCGCGGCGCGCCGTCGGCGCGGGCTTCCGGGTCCTGGAGGTGCACGCGGCGCACGGCTACCTGCTGCACCAGTTCCTGTCCCCGCTGGCCAACGTGCGCACCGACGGCTACGGCGGCGACCTGGCCGGCCGGATGCGGCTCACGCTGGAGGTGAGCGCCGCGGTTCGCGCCGCGGTACCCGCCGAGCTGCCGGTGCTGGTGCGGATCTCCGCGACCGACTGGGTCGAGGGGGGATGGAACCTGGACGAATCGGTGGTCCTGTCCAAGGAACTTGCCTCGCTCGGCGTCGACCTGATCGACGTGTCCTCCGGCGGGCTGGACCCTCGGCAGGCCATCGACGCGGTACCCGGCTACCAGGTGCCGTTCGCGCGGGCCATTCGCGAGCAGGTCGGAATCCCCACCGGCGCGGTCGGGATGATCACCGAACCCGCGCAGGCCGAAGCCATCCTGGCCGAGGGCAGCGCGGACGCGGTCCTGCTCGCCCGGGCGCTGCTGCGGGACCCCTCGTGGCCGCTGCGCGCGGCGCACGAATTGGGGGATCGCAGCAGCTGGCCGGTGCAGTACGAGCGCGGCGCCTGGCCGGCCTGAGGCCAGTCCGCCCGTGGGGCCGGGCGCTGCGAACGGCCCCGTGGGGCGGGGCGTGGCGGCCGGCTCAGACGGCGCAGGTGCCGTCGGCGCACCCGGGGGCGTCACGGTCGCCCGCGGGGACCAGCACCGGGCTGGGATGGGCGTCGGCCCAGGCCTGATCGAGCACCTGCAGCAAGGTGTCCGGCGGCTGCGCGCCGGGGATCCCGTAGCGGGAGTCGATCACGAAGAACGGCACGCCGGTCGCGCCCAACTCCCCCGCCCGCCGCTCGTCGGCGCGAACCTCGGCGGCGTAGCGGTCACCCGCCAGGACCTCGGTGACCTGCTGCTCGGCCAGCCCCACCTCGACGGCCAACCGGGTCAGGGTGGATCGGTCCGAGATCGGCTCACCCTCGGTGAAGGTCGCCCGGAACAGCCGGTCCTTCAGCGCCTCCTGCCGGCCCTGCTCGTGCGCCAGATGCAGCAGCCGGTGGGCGTCGAAGGTGTTCCCGGGCCGGGCGATGTCGAAGCGGTAATCCAGACCGACCTTCGCCCCGGCGGCGGTCATCGAATCGATCATCTGCTGCGCCTGGGCGACGGTGGTGCCGTATTTGCCGGCCAGCCGGTCGACGTAAGCGCCGTCCCGGCTGGGCGGGGCCCCAGGATCGAGCTCGAAGCTGCGCCACTGCACGCTCACCTCCTCGCGGTGCGCGAATCGCTCCAGGGCGAGTTCCAGGTGGCGTCGACCGATCCAGCACCACGGACAGACCA
This sequence comes from Mycobacteriales bacterium, assembly GCA_035999615.1. Taxonomy (GTDB): domain Bacteria; phylum Actinomycetota; class Actinomycetes; order Mycobacteriales; family CAJCIY01; genus DASYGP01. The sequence goes on along the minus strand of DASYGP010000015.1, from coordinate 37,264 downwards.
CATCGGACCAGATTTCAATCTGCATAACCGTCCCAACAGGGGCAGTGGCTAGGCCTGTTCCCGGCGCGCCCGCACCGCGCTGACGACGATGACCACAACCACCAACACCACGGTGATCAACAGTGCGTCGTGGCTGACGGCTTGCGCGGCGTGCACGGCCGGCCGGCCGATCGCGTAGCCCAGCCCCACCAGCAGCCCGACCCAGAGCAGCGAGCCGGCCACGTCCGCCAGCGCGAACGGGAGCAGCCCCACCCCGCTGGCGCCCACCGCCGCGTAGAGCAGCGAGTTCGGGATGGGCTGGAAGTAGGCGACAACAACGGCCCACACCCCCCACCGGGCGACGAAACGCTCGCCGCGCTCGACCCGCCGGGCGTTGCGGGTGCCCCCCTGCGGGCCGCCGATCGCATTGCGGCCCTGCGGGCCGGCGCCGAAGGCGCTGCGGATCAGCCGGTCGCCGTACCGGCGCCCGGCCCACCAGTAGAAACCGTCCCAGGTGACCGCCCCGATCATGCCGGCCCCGACCGCCACGACGAGCAGCATCCGGCCGTCGCGCACGTACGCGCCGGCGGTCACCAGGGCGCTCAACGAGCCGGTCAGCAGCTCATGCGCCAGCGGATGCACCAGCAGGTAGGCGGTCACCGTGGCGAGCGCGAACGAGGCGATGATGCTGAGCAGCACGCCGCCGATGCACAGCACATCCGCCGGTTGGACGCTGCGCCGCCCGGAGGGAGCGGATGCCGGCCCCGGAGCGGCGGGTGCCTGCCCCGGAAGCGCCATGCCGCCACTGTAGGTGGCGCGGATCCGGCCCGGCCCGCGGTTAGCTGCGCGCCGGCGGCCGCCAGGTGCCGGCGAGCAACGCGGCGGCGCCGCCGACACCGAGGCCCAGCGCCACGATCAGACCCACCCAGCCGGACAGCTTCGTGTCCAGGCCCAGGGCCCGATCGAGGGAGGCCCTCCCCGGCCCCGCGACGGCCAGCGCCACACAGGTTGTCGCGAGAACCAGTACGTACTCGTAACCATCCTTGAATACGAAAAAACCGTTCCGGCGGTGGGCGATCACCCCGGCGACCACCATCACCCCGACGAGCGCGGCCGCGGCGAAGGAGGTCAGCAGGCCCACGGCCAGGCCGGTGCCGCCGGCGACCTCGACCACCGCGGACGTCAGCGCCTGCAGCCGTCCGTGGCGCAGCCCGAGGCCTTCGAACCACCGGGCGGCGCCCGGCAATCGGCCTCCGCCGAAGGCGTGGTTCAGCCCGTGCGCGACCAGCGTCAGGCCCACCGCCAGCCTGAGCACCAGTACTGCCGCGTCGTAGCGGTTCACATCCACGCTCCTTGTCCACACCCACTCGTGCTGAGGCAACTAGCCTGCCGCAGTGGTTATGCCCCGGTCGCACGGCCCCCGCCAGCGGTGACGGCCGCCCCCGCACCGGCCGGGTCGCTCGCCTCCCGGCGGCTGGCGTTCGGGCTGTTCGCGGTCGCGTTCGGCACCAACGTGCCCACCCCGCTGCTGCTGATCTACCAGCACCAGCTGCACCTGAGCGCGAGCGTCCTGACCGCGGTGTTCGGGGCGTACGCGGCCGGGCTGGTGCCGACGCTGTTTTTCTGCGGGCCACTCTCCGACCGGATCGGGCGCCGCCCGGTGGCCCTGCCGTTCGCCGCGTTGGCGCTGCTCACCACCGCCCTGTTCATTCCGGCCGGTCACCTCGTCGCGTTGCTGTTCGTGGCCCGCTTCGGGCAGGGGGTGGTGTCCGGGGCGGTCTTCAGCGTCTGCAGCGCCTGGCTGGCCGAACTGGTCGGACCCGAGCACGCGGGGACGGCGGGACGGCGGGCCGCCGTGGCGATGACCGCCGGGTTCTCCCTCGGACCGCTGACCAGCGGGCTGCTCGCGCAATTCGCGCCGGGGCCGACGACGCTGCCCTACCTGGTGCACCTCTCGTTGATGGCGTTCGGGCTGCGGGCGATCTGGCGGGTCCCCGAAACGTTGATCCGCGCCACGGTCCGCCGGCCGCTGCGCGGCCCCATCCTGCAACCCGGCGCCCGACCGATGTTCCTGCTCACGCTCGCCCCGTCCGCCGTCTGCGTGTACGGCTTCGCGGCGGTGCCCACCACCATCATTCCGCTGCTGCTCCCCGCCCAAGGCGACGCCGTCGCGTTCGCCGGTCTGATCGGCGCGGTCACGCTGGGCTGCGGAACCCTGGTCGCACCGCAGGCCCGGCACCTGCGCGCCTGGGCCGCCCCCACCGCCGCCGCGCTCGGTGCGGTGGGCTTCGCGCTGTGCCTGCTGGCCGTCGAAGTCCGGCTGCTGACGATCGCGCTGGCCGGGGCGGTGCTGCTCGGCGCGGGATCGGGCCTGATGCTGGCCGCCGGGTTGGCGGTGACCCAACGGCTGGCGCTGCCGGAGGCCCGCGGCACGCTCAGCTCGGTCTTCTACGCCTGCGCCTACGTCGGGTTCGCCGGGCCGCTGCTGGTCAGCCTGGTCGACAGCGCGACCGGCCCGGCCGTGTCGCTCGGGGGGCTCGCGATCCTGACCGCGCTGTTTGCCGGGTGGCTCACGGTGTGGGTACGGACCTTCGCCCGGCAGGCAGTTCCGACGGGCTAGCCACCACCGCGGCCAGGTCCAGCACCCGAGCGTCGGCGCCGGGCGGCCCGACGACCTGCACCCCCAGCGGAAGCCCATCCGGGTCCAGGCCGATCGGCACGGCGCACGCCGGCAGGCCGCACAGATTCGCCAGCGCCGTCCACGGCAGCACCGCATCCCGCAGGTCGATCGGGTGACCATCGACGTCCACGACCTGCGGGGCGGCGATCCGCGGCGGCCCGCCGGACGCGATCGGCAACACCAACAGGTCGATCGTGTCGAACAGCCCGCTCACCGCGGCGCGCAGCTCCTGTCGGCGCTGCGCGCCGGCCGCGGCCCGCTCCGGGGTCACCTGCTCGGCGTATTCCAGTCGCCTCCGCACATCCGGGCCGTACGACGCCGCGTGCGCCGGCCACCGCCCGGTGCTGCGATGCCAGGACAGGGCCTCCCCGGCCTGCGCCTCGCCGTATAGCGCCGGCAACTGCTCCGCGTCGGGGATCTGCACCGGCCGCGGCCGGACACCGGCCCGGGCCGCCCGATCGACGGCGGTGGCGAGGGCGGCGCCCACCGGGGCCGACGGCGTCGCCGGCCCGGCCACGGCGGCGACCCCGAGGCGCAGGCCACGCACGCCCGCGGGAGGCGCCAAACCCACCCCGCTGAGGACCGCCAGCACCAAGCGGGCGTCCGCGACGTCGCGGACCAGCGCGCCGCCGTGGTCCAGCGACGGCGCCAGCGGCACGACGCCGTCCAGCGGGACCAGCCCGTGCGACGGCTTGTGCCCGACCAGCCCGCACCAGAGCGCAGGCAGCCGGATCGAACAGCCGGTGTCCGTGCCCAGCGCCAGCGGGACGATGCCGGCCGCCACCGCCGCCGCGGAGCCGCCGCTGGAGCCGCCCGGAACCCGATCGGTGTCCCACGGGTTGCGGGTACCCCCGAGCCGCTCGTGCTGGGTCGTCATCCCCCAGGCGAATTCATGGGTCCGGGTGCGACCCACGACGACGGCTCCCGCGTCACGCAGTCGGGCCACCGCCGCGGCGTCCGAGGCGGCCGGCGCGCCCGCCGGCACCTGCGAACCTGCGCGGGTCACCTGCCCGCGCACGTCGAACAAGTCCTTCACCCCGACCGGAATCCCGTGCAGCGGGCCGAGGCGGTCACCGCGCCGGACGGCGACCGCCCGGCGGTGCGCCTCGGCCCGCGCCTGCGCCGCCTCCACCAGCACGAACGCACCGATCTGCTCATCGCATTCGGCCAACCGGGCCAGGGACTGCTCCAGCAGCGCGACCGGGTCGACGGTCCCGGCGCGCACCTGCGCGACCAGGGTGCTGATGCTCGGAGCGTGGGGTTGGGCCCAGATGTTGCGCACGGTCGGCATCCTGCCCGGTCAGGTGATGCGGCTAGTCGCCGCCCGCTACGGCCGGCAACGTGGCGCGCAGCGCACCCGGCGCGGAGGTGGGCACGACCGGATGCCGGGGAGGCACCGCAGCGAGCCGGACATAGGCGGCACCCAGCGGCGGCCGGGGATCGACCTCCCCCCGATTCGGCCACAGCGAGAGCGCGCGCTCGGCCTGGGCGGTGATGGTGAGCGACGGGTTCACCCCGAGGTTCGCCGAGATCGTCGAGCCGTCGACGATGTGCAGTCCGGCATGCCCAAAGACCCGGTGATACGGGTCGACCACCCCGCGGTCGGGACCGTCGCCGATGACGCAGCCACCCAGGAAATGCGCGGTCATCGGGATGTTCGCGAGCTCGCCGAGAGTGCCACCCGGGTAGCCGCCGATCTTGTCCGCCACCCGGCGGGTGGCCTCGTTCGCCACCGGGATCCAGCTGGGATTCGGCTCCCCGTGCCCCTGCCGGGAGGTCAGCCGGCCCCAGCGCCGGAAGGTCGTGATCGAGTTGTCCCTGGTCTGCATGACCAGGCAGATGATCGTGCGTTCCGACCAGCGGTAGGGAACGAGAATGGCCGCGAACCGGTCCGGTCGGAGCGCGATCGCGATCAGCGCCTTGAGCCATCGGGGTATCCGGCCGCCCCCGTCGGTCATGACGGTCTGCAGCAGACCCATCGCGTTGCTGCCCTTGCCGTAGCGGACCGGCTCGATGTGCGTTTCGGCATCCGGGTGAAAGGAAGAGGTGATCGCCACGCCGCGGGTGTAATCACGCCGCACCGTGCGGGTCTGGGCCCCGACCAGCGATTCGGAGTTGGTGCGGGTCAAGGAGCCCAGCCGGTCGGAAATGCCCGGCAGCACGCCGGTATCGCGCATCTTGTGCAGCAAACGCTGCGTTCCGAGGGTGCCTGCGGCGAGGACCACCTGGTCCGCGGTGAAGGTCTGCCCGCCACGCCAGGAGCCGGTGCACGTGGTGTCGACGGCGTAGCCGCCCTCGGGTCGCGGGCGGACGGCGGTCACGGTCACTTCGGGGTGCACCACCGCCCCCGCGGACTCGGCTAGATAGAGGTAGTTCTTGACCAGCGTGTTCTTCGCGCCGACGCGGCAGCCGGTCATGCACGAACCGCATTGCGTGCACCCGGTCCGGGCCGGCCCGGCACCACCGAAGTAGGGGTCCGGCACCGGGCGGCCGGGTTCCTGGGTGCCGTCCCGTCCGAAGAACACGCCGACGGGCGTCAACGAGAAGGTCTCCGCCACTCCCATGTCGGCCGCGACGGACCGCATGACCTCGTCAGCCGCTGTGACAGTGGGGTTCTGGACCACGCCGAGCATGCGACGGGCCTGGTCATACCAGGGATCGAGCTCCTGCTTCCAGTCGGTGATCTGCCCCCACTGCGGGTCGCGGAAGAACGGTGCTGGCGGCTGGTACAGCGTGTTCGCGTAATTGAGCGAACCACCACCGACGCCCGCACCCGCGAGGACAACAACATCGCCGACCTTGCTGATCCGTTGGATGCCTTTCAGGCCGAGCCTCGGCGCCCACAAGAACTTTCGGACATCCCAGGAGGTCCTGGGCAGGTCCTCGTCGCGGTAGCGGACACCCGCCTCGAGAACGCCGACGGACCAGCCCTTCTCGACCAGTCGCAAGGCGCTGACGCTGCCGCCGAAACCCGAGCCCACGACGAGCACGTCGTAGTGGACCACCGAAGCCTCCAGGAGATCGCGCCAGTTACGCAGGAATGCGAGGAAGCGTAGGGCATGTCCCTGCCGGTCGGACCGCGCTGGCCGCGGCAGAACTAGTCCTCGACCGGCTGTTGGAGGTTGTCACGGCATGGGCGACGCGCCATCGTTCCACCCCCGCCACCGCATGCCCTGGCGGCGGTTCGGTGCGACTCACCAAAGCCAATCACCACGTGAAGAGTCCGGGTCAACGGGACCCGAGACGCCAATCCGGGAGGTTTGTATGCGTACACACCGAGGGCTGGCAGCATCGGCTGTGCTGGTCCTGACCATCGGCGGGCTGGGAGCACTCGCCGCCCCCGCGGGCGCCCATGACGAGCACGGCGCCAGGCAATCAGTGCGGGTGACACTGCTCGGGGCCGGATCCACCGCCCAGGTGAGCTCCCACGAGGTCCATCCCGGAGTGGTGCGCTTCACGTTCACCGGCAGCACGACGACCGGCGCCTCAGCGACAGTGGTGTCGTTGCATCACGGTGTCACGCTCGCGCACTTCCTGGCCGACCTCACCACCGCGGCGTCGCAGAGCGCGAAGCCCGCGGCGGTGATCGCCGCCATCAAGGACCTGGACCTGATCGCGGTGGCCTACGGCGGCGGAGACACGCTGCCTGGCCAGTCCGTCACCGACGCGATCACGCTGCCGCGGGAAGGGACCTACTACGTGGTCAACACCCCTTCAGCCGGGGCGGTGAACCTGGCTACGATCGAGGCCGAGGGATCCACGGTGACCGCGGGCAACCCGGCGTTCTCTGCGACGGTGACGCTGGGCGATGAGACCAAGGACGTCATCACCACCTCCGGTGAATTGCCGCGGCACGGCACCATCCGGGTCACCAACGATGGCACCGTCATCCATCTGCTGCAGATGACCAGGGTGGCCGACGGCGTCACCGACCCCCAGGTCCAGGCCGAGTACGACCTGATCGTGCACGGCGGCACGCCCACCTCCGATCCGGCCGGCCTGATGGGGCCGCCCACCGCGCTGGTCGGGACGGATGCGATCAGCCCGGAGCGCTCGGCCCGGCTGACCTACTCCGTGCCCAAGGGCACGTACCTGCTGCAGTGCTTCGTCCCCGACGACATGACCGGGTTGCCGCACGCCTTCATGGGCATGCACCTGATCGTCGTGATCGACTAGTTCGAGGATCACGCGGGCGGCGCCGCGGTCCGCGGCGCCGCCTTCAGTCCCCAGCCCGGCTGAGGGCGCTCGGCCACCAGATGCGCTTGCCGATGTCGTGGCTCAGCGCGGGCACCAAGATCGACCGGACCAGCGTCGTGTCGAGGAGCACGCCGAACGCGACCGCGAAACCCAGCTCGCCGAGGAAGACCAGCGGCAGCACACCGAGCACGGTGAACGTGGCCGCCAGAACCACCCCGGCCGAGGTGATCACTCCCCCGGTCACCGACAGTCCACGCAGGATGCCGGTACGCGTCCCGTGCCGCAGGGTTTCCTCGCGCACCCGGGTCATCAGGAAAATGTTGTAGTCGATGCCGAGGGCGACCAGGAACACGAACGCGAACAGCGGGAAGGCCGGGTCCGCGTTCTTGAAGTGGAACAGGTGGTTGAACACCAGCGAGGACACGCCCAGCGTGGCGGTGAACGACAGCACGATCGTCGCGATCAGCAGCAGCGGGGCCAGCACCGCTCGAAGCAGCAACGCCAGCACGATCAAAATGACGAGCAGCACGATCGGGATGATCAAGTTCCGGTCGTGCCGGGAGGCCTGCTGGGTGTCGTAGTTGACCGCGGACGCTCCCCCCACGAGCGCGTTCGCCCCAGGCACGGCATGCACCGCCGAGCGGATCGCGGTGATCGTGCGATACGCCTGCGGGGTGTCGTATCGGGCGATCAGATTCGCGTCGATGGCGGTCCGCCCATCGACGATTGGCACCTGCAGCGACTGCGGGGCGCAGCCAGCCGCCGGAAAACCGGTGCCGAGGCTGGGGTTGCCGAGTTTGGCGCTGGCGAGTTTGGCGTAATCGACTTCGACGCAGACCGCGGCGGCCGAGTGGTCCACTCCGGTCACCCGGGACGCGGCCGCGATCACCTCAGCGGCCTTGTTCGCATTCGCGATGATGACCGCGGGCGCGCCGCTGCCCTGCACGAAGTTCGCATCGAAGATCTTCTGGCCCACAACGGCATCGGGCTGGTTGGTAAAGCTGTCGGTGACCGCGAGGCCACCGGTCTTCAGGCCACCGACCAGGGCCACGCAGGCCAGCAGCACGATGGTCGCGGCAATCCAGCTACGCCGCGCGTGCCGGCCCAGGGCCGCGGCGAACCGGCCCCATGGTCCATGGGTGGCGATGTCGGCCTGATGGTCGACGTGCGGGACGCGCGGCCAGAAGATCCACCGGCCGAACAGCACCAGGAACGCCGGCAGAAAGGTGAGCATCACCGAGACCGTGCAGGCAATGCCGATCGCACAGACCGGCCCAAGGCTGCGGTCGGAGTTCAGCTGACCGAACGTCAGGCACAACAGGCCCAGGATGACGGTGATGGCGGAGGCGCCGATAGCCGGAGCGGCACCACGCCACGCCTTGATCATCGCCTGTAGCCGGCTGTCGTAGGCGTGCAATTCCTCGCGATAGCGGCTGATCAGCAGCAACGCATAGTCGGTGCCCGCCCCGATGACCAGCACCGAGAGGATCCCCTGGCTCTGCCCGTTGAGGGTGAGCACGTTGTGCTTGGCGAGCTGGAAGATGATCAGCGCCGCGGCACCGAGGGCGAGCCCCGCGCTGAACAGCGGGAAGAACCACAACACCGGGCTGCGGTAGACCACCAGCAGGATGGCGATGACCACGAGACCCGCCGCGAACAGCAACGCCCCGTCGATCCCGCTGAAGGCGTCGATGAACGCGACGAGCAGCCCGCCGGGGCCGGCGCCGTGCACCACCAGCCCCGGCGGGGCGTTGGCCTTGGCGGTGTCGAGGACCTTCTTCTCGACCTTTACCAGCTGATCGCCTTGAATGTTCACCTTGCCGTTCTTGCCGATCAGCGGCACCGAAACGTTGGCGGTGGCGCCGTCGGCGGAAACCTGCTGGGGTCGAATCTGGTCCGGGGCGACCCCGGCGATCGACCGAAATGCCTGGGTGTCCGCGCTAATCTTCGCGTGGTCCGCTGCGGTCAGGCCGCCGGTCCGGTGATAGACGACGAATCCCGGAATGCTCTGCACGGTTCGAAACTTCTGCGCCTCCTTGTCGACCTTGGTCGACTCCGCCGAATTCGGCAAATAGGCTGCGTTGTCGTTCTTCTGGACCCCGGCCAGCTTGCCCTGATAGGAGCCACCCGCCGCACCGAACAGGAACCAGAGCACGCCGAGAACCCCGACGAGATACGCCGCGCGCGGGATTTTCCCCCGGACGGGGCGCTTCAGCTCCGGCGCTTCATCGGCGATTTCCGTGCGCGTCATGTCCCTCCCCGGACCAGCCCTGACATGTGGCGCGGACCAAGTGCCAGACCCTGCCCGCTCCGGCGGTGCCGCGCAAGCAGATTCGCCGAGTCGCCAACCATCGTTCACCAACTCGGCTCACGGGCGGCCGGGCATGCCTCGAGGGTGATGTCGTTTTCCCGCCAGACTTGGGGCGACGGTGGGCGCATGCTGGCGGGGTGCATCAGGACGTGGAGCGCTGTGTGCGGGCCGTGCAGTCCAAGGACGCCCGCTTCGACGGCTGGTTTTTCACCGCGGTCATCACCACCGGCATCTACTGCCGGCCGAGCTGCCCAGTGGTACCGCCCAAGGTCGCAAACATGCGGTTCTACCCGAGCGCCGCGGCGGCGCAACAGGCCGGCTTTCGGGCCTGCAAGCGGTGCCGCCCGGACGCCAGCCCCGGCTCGCCGGAATGGAACCAGCGCGCCGACGTCGTGGGCCGGGCCATGCGGCTGATCGCCGACGGCATGGTGGATCGCGACGGCGTACCGGCACTGGCCGCCCGGCTGGGCTACAGCACCCGGCAGCTCGAGCGGCAGCTGCGCGCCGAGCTGGGTGCCGGGCCGCTCGCGCTGGCCCGCGCGCAGCGGGCCCAGACCGCGCGGCTGCTGATCGAAACCACGACGCTGCCGATGAGCGAGGTCGCGCTCGGCGCCGGATTCGCCAGCATCCGCTCGTTCAACGAGACGGTGCAGCAGGTCTTCGCCCTCTCCCCCACCGATTTGCGCCGCCGCGCCGCCCGGGGGCATCCCCCGGCGGCCCCCGGTGTCCTGTCGTTGCGGCTGCCGTTCCGGGCTCCGCTGTGCCCGGACAACTTGTTCGGCCATCTCGCGGCGACGGCCGTTCCCGGGGTGGAGGAATGGCGTGCGGGGGCCTACCGGCGGACCCTGCGCCTGCCGCACGGGACCGGGCTGGTCACGCTCCGGCCGCTCCCCGACCACATCGGCGCGGAGCTGCGGCTCAGCGACCTGCGCGACCTGCAGGTCGCGATCAGTCGCTGCCGCAACCTGCTCGACCTGGACGCCGACCCGGTCGCCGTCGACGACCTGCTGCGCACCGACCCGGTGCTGGCCCCGCTGGTCGACAAGGCCCCGGGCCGGCGGGTGCCGCGCACCGTCGACGCCGGCGAGTTCGCGGTCCGCGCGATCCTCGGCCAGCAGGTTTCCACCGCCGCCGCCCGCACCCACGCCGGCCGCCTGGTCGCGGCCCACGGCCGGCGCATCGACGACCCGGTCGGCGGGCTCACCCACCTGTTCCCCGACCCCGCGGACCTCGCCCAAGTTGACCCCGCCACGCTGGCCATGCCGCGGGCCCGCCAGCGGGCCCTGACCGGACTGGTTGCGGCCCTCGCCGGCGGCGAGCTTGCCCTCGACGCCGGGAGCGACTGGCAGCAAGCCCGCGCCCAGCTCGCGGCGCTTCCCGGATTCGGCCCGTGGACCATCGAAACGATCGCGATGCGCGCCCTAGGTGATCCGGACGCGTTCCTCGCGACCGATCTGGGGGTCCGGGCCGCCGCCCGTACGGTGCAGCTGCCGGCGACGCCCGCGGCGCTGACCGCGCACGCCGCGAGCTGGCGCCCCTGGCGGGCCTACGCCACGCAATACCTGTGGGCTAGCGGGGATCATCCGATCAACCGGATCCCGACGACCAACCCTCCGCTGCCACCCCACCCCGGTGCGGTAGCGACCGCACCCGACCGAGAGGAATGCCGATGACGGCGAGCACCACCGGCGCGGCCGCCCACACGGTGATCGACAGTCCGGTAGGCCCGCTCACGCTGGTGACCACCGACGGAGCGTTGTCCGGCCTCTACATGGACGAGCAGCGCCACCGCCCCGACCGGGCCAGCTTCGGCGCGTCCGAGGGCGCTCTGTTCGGCGCGATCATCGACCAGTTGCACGAGTACTTTGCCGGCCGGCGCACCCAGTTCGAGCTGCCGATCGCCCTGAACGGCACCGCCTTTCAGCGGCGGGTGTGGGCGGCGCTGCAGACGATTCCTTACGGCCGGACCGTGTCCTACGGCGAGCTGGCCGCGCAGATCGGGCAGCCCGGCGCGTCCCGGGCGGTCGGCATGGCCAATGGCCGCAACCCGATCGGCATCATCGTCCCGTGTCACCGCGTGGTCGGGTCGAACGGCTCGCTCACCGGGTACGGCGGCGGCCTGCAGCGCAAGGCGCAGCTGCTAGCCCTGGAACGCGCGCAGGAGCAGCTCTTCTCCCTGGAGCCGGTGGACTCCGTGGCCGGTCGGGATAAGGGAATAGCCGTGACTCACGCAACCTTTTGAGCGAGCCCGGCGTGGTAAGCGTGTGACACACATGTCCGTAGGTCCGGTTGCGGTGTTGCCACCGGCCCTATGCGCCGCCGGGGCGGAGGTCGGGGTGGCTGACGGGGACTCGTCCTCCGATCGCGCGCGCCTGGCCGAGCTGTTCGCGGCCGACTACCAGACGCTGGTCGGTTTGGCGCGTCTGCTGGGCGACCCCGCGGAGGCTGAGGACGTGGTGCAGTCAGCGTTCGTCGGGGTGTGCCGGCGCGGCCGGTTGCGTGACCCGCAGCTGGCCGGGGCTTATCTACGCCGTTCGGTGGTGAACGGAGTGCGCTCGCGCTGGCGCCAGCGGGCGACAGGCGTGCGTTACGGCTGGGCCCATCCACGCGAACAGGCACCCGAGGCCGACGTGCTGCAGCGGTTGGTGATCCGGCAGGCACTGGCCGGACTGCCGCGCCGACAGCGGGAGGCGGTGGTGCTGCGCTACTTCGCGGACCTGAGTGAAAAGGACACCGCGCAGGTGATGGGCGTGTCGGTGGGGAGCGTCAAGGCGTATACCTCGCGGGGGCTGGCGTGCCTCGGGCAGCTGCTGGCACGGAGCGAACGATGACCGGCCCGATGGGCAGCGAGGAGCTGCGCGAGCTGCTGCGAGAGGCGGCCGCCGGACCCACCACGGCCGGGTTCGAGGCGGTGTATCGGCGGGTGCGCCGGCGCCGGCTGCTGCGGCGCGGCACGCTGCTGGCGCTCACCGCGGCCGTGGCCGCCGCGGCGGTGACCGTGCCCAGCGTGCTGCTGTCCGCCGGCCAGCCGCCGAGTCGGCTCCTTCCGGCCGCCCCCACCCCGAGCACCGCCGCCGGCGTCGATCTAACCGGGGCCGTCCGGTGGCTCGATGCCCCGGAACCGCCGTACGTGCCGCTGACCGCGGCGCCGACCCCGCCGCCGGCCGCCGACGCCCGTCCCTGCGCCGCCCGCGATGTCACGGCGGGCTTCGCCAGCCGCAACGGATGGGGCGGCCACCTAGATAGGGAACTGACCTTTCGCAACGTCAGCTCCTCGACCTGCGTGCTCATCGGTTTCCCGCAGGTCACCGCGAGCGAGCCCGGCCAACCCGATGTGCACGCCAAGGACGGCCTGCTGTCGTTCACCGGCACGGTCCCGGCGAACATGGCCCCCGGCCAGCTCACCTCGCTGGAATTGGAGACGACCATCTACTGCCCGGCCGTTCCCGGGGGCCCGGAAACGGAGGTGACTGGCGGCCCCGTCTATGAGCACATCAGCGTCGCGATGCCCGGCGGTGGCACGGTCAGGCTCACGGCGTCCGCGGGGGTAAATCCGGGTGACGGGACGGACGGGTTCGAGCTCAGGTGCGGGTTGCGTGAGACCAAGTTCTTCGTCGGTCAGCCTGAGGCACCGCAGCCGCATGACCCGCTCACCGACCTGCAGGTCTCCTTGGAGCTACCCGCTACGGTCCGCGCCGGCAGCACGTTGAGCTACGTCGCCGACCTGACCAACCCGACCGGCCAGCCCATCAGCCTGGCCCGCTGCCCAGGCTACCTGGAATTTGCGCCGCCAAAGGTCAAGCAGGTGCACGCACTGAACTGCGCGCCGGTCGGCGCGATCGCCGCGCACAGCACCGCCCGGTTCGAGATGCAGATGATGTTTCCCGAAGACATACCGGCCGGAACGCTGGCCGTGCATTGGCGGCTGAGCGTCCCCGGCACGTCCGACGGCAACGGAAGCGTCGACGTCGTAGCAGCGCCCACATCGGGGACCACCGCATCCGCCGCGCCCGGAGTCAGCAAGTAGGTCGTGACGCGATCGTGACGAGGACGAGCTTCAGCGCCTCGGCTCGATCCGGCGGGGTGGAGCGGCGGTGCCCCGGAGAGTCCGGCGGCAGGTCACGTCCGCGGCCACTCAGTCCAGACAGAACTCGTTGCCCTCGATGTCCTGCATCACGAGGCACGACTCGTCGAAGCCATCGGCAAGCATCAGTCGCACCCGTACCGCGCCGAGAGCGACCAGCCGTGCGCATTCGGCCTCCAGAGCGGCCACGCGCGCTTCACCCACGAGCCCGGTGCCGACCCGCACATCAAGATGCAGCCGATTCTTGACGACCTTGCCTTCGGGAACGCGCTGAAAGAACAGTCGCGGGCTCACACCTGAGGGATCAACACATGCGAACGCTGAACCCTGACGTTCAGGCGGCAGCGCGCGATCGAAATCGTCCCAGGTAGCGAACCCCTCCGGTGGCGGCGGAACGACGTACCCCAACACCTCGCACCAGAAGCGAGCGACGCGCTCAGGTTCTGCGCAGTCGAAGGTGAGTTGGATCTGCTGGACCGACGTCACCTATCCACCATAGAGGCGTGACCAGTGAAGACCATGGCGCAGTCTCCCGGAAACGGGCACCGGGCATGCGGTCTCGGCGGCTGGGTGTCGGGACGGACGTTTACCGGATCTGCCGATGTGCGGTCACCCTCGATCACGTGTCTTCAGGGGATCGACGTCGACGGCAACCTTGCCGAGCATCGCCTCGAGTTCGGGGTCGAACCCGATCGCCCGTACTTCCTGCGTACACCGGCACGCAGCAGCAATCTTGGCAGCCCACCGCAGCGCGTCCTCGCGTGAAGGCACGTCCACGATCGTGATTCCGCCGATGAAGTCCGGTCTCGGGCCGTCGGTGACCGTCCCGTCCGTGCCGACGAGATTCGCGGGTTCCTCTTCCAGGCCGCCGGTCAAGAGGTACACGCCGGCGTCGATGAGGTCCTGACAGACCGCGTGCGCAGCCCTGCCCACCTCGGACATCTCATCGTCGGGGATGTGGTTCATCGCGTCGCTGGGGAACGTGATCAGGTACTGCGTCATCGCATGGCCTTCCTCTCGCATCAAATAGATCAGCGGCACGACCTCAGACATGCTGCCGACGCGCCACTCCCCGAGGCCGCCGTCCACCCGAAGATCGTCGGTGACGATGCACCGGCACCCAGACGTCGGCATCACCTTGAACCGGTACTCCCACGTGACCCCTACGATGCAAGGCGGCCGCGGCGCAGGCGCTCGACACCACTCTCCAGCCTGCACGGTTCTCGTCAGCGTTGTTGTCAAATGTGGAGCCAGAAGCGTAAAAGGCCAGGTCAGCCCTCGTAGCTCAGGGGAGAGAGCATCGGTTTCCTAAACCGTGTGTCGCAGGTTCGAATCCTGCCGGGGGCACTACGCGGAGCCCAGCCATACCTGGCGAACCCTTGAGCGTGAGGCTGCCGTCGACGTCGCGTTGGGTAAGCGAGCAAGCCCGGCAGGATCCGCTCGATAGTGACGCCTCACTTCGTCCGCTCGTGCCGAGATGAGTGCGTAATCCGCGGCACTCGGCCGCTGCGCGCCGAGGAGGAGGAGAGGAGGAGACGCTGAAGGCCGGCCGCCCCTACCGTGGCGCCCTGGACCTCACCGTGCAGGTTGGACCATGGCGAACGTCCGCTTCAGCTGCCTACGCGTGCCTCTTGACCCTCGCGTCGGCCGGTATGGTCATGTTAGTCTGACCAACATGACCATACACAACGTGGCGGACGCCAAAGCGCATCTGTCGCAACTACTCGATGCGGCTCTGAAGGGTGAGGATGTCGTCGTCGCGCGTGCGGGTAAGCCCCTGGTCCGGCTCGTGCCGGTGAACACGCCTGCAGCTCGCGTTCTGGGGTTCCTCGACCTGCCCTCGCCCGATGAGCGCTTTGATCCGCTCGATGAGACCGAACTCGCTGCCTGGTCGTGACGATCCTGCTGCTGGACACCCACGTCTACGTGTGGGCGCTCACCGACCCCAACCGACTGTCCGGCCGTGCCCGGACCGCGATAGAGGCACCGAGCAACGTCGTGTTGGTCTCCGCCGCGACCGCGTGGGAAATGACGATCAAGTACCGCGCCGGCAAGTGGCCGGAAGCCGAAATCCTGCTGGCCCAGCACGACGACCTCACCAGCAGACTCGGCGCCCAGTCGCTCGACATCTCAGCCGCCGACGCCATCCGCGCGGGGAGCCTCGACTGGGACCATGCCGATCCATTCGACCGGATGCTTGCCGCCCAGTCACTACTCCACCAAGCCGCGTTGCTGACACGCGACGCAGCGTTCGGCGACCTGCGGGGGCTGACCATCATCTGGTGACGATGCGGGCGCCCAGCCGCGCCGAGGGCAAGATCCTCATCTACCGCGAAGCGAGCGAGCGGTAGCGACAATTCCTACCCCGCGGCTTCGCGCGCTGAGCGCCGCGACTTTCGAGTAGGTCCGCCACGAACCGCCGACCCCCCGGCGGCAGACGCCCTGAGGCTGCGACCAGGGGTTTGGCGGGCCGAGATGCGCTGCTCAGCCGCCGGGCGGCAGCGCCGACCCTGACAAGCTGCCGAGCAGATGCCCGTCCGCAGCCAAAGCGTCAACCGACACGACATCCGCACGGCCCATCTGCGGAACCACGACGAAAAAACCTTGAGCGACCACCTCGGCCCGCGCCGCAGTGTGCTGCAGGCGAATCGCAATCTGCGTCACCGACGGAGACGCCACGCCGTACACGGTGAGCCCGTCGCTGCCCAAGGCAAACTGCGGCGCGACCGTGAAACGCTCGGGCCCGGCACAGCTGAAGGACCGCGCGCTGGAAACGTTCGTGGATTGCACCGCAACAACTTGATAGCAGACGCTGGGCCCGTTACGCCTCGTAAGCAACTGCTGCGCCGCAGCCGCGGCGGACACCGTCCAGCCATCAGCCGTCTTCACCCCCGGCGCGAGCCTGTCCCCCGCTGGAGGCGCAGCTCGTCAGCCCGGCGCAAAGCAGGCTGGCGACCGCCACCGAAACGGTCAACGACGGCGAGGAGCGCACCCGGCGAAAACTACAGCGTTGCGGTGTTCGGCGCCGCTCGATCCGCCGATGTCATCGGCGCCTCTGACAGCCATTCCGGCCCCCACCAGGACGCGCTGGCGCGGGCAGCCAGAAAGGTCACGCATCAGATCAGCGCTCCAAGGGGACCTGTCGGCACAGCAATCCAGCCCTCACGACGCGCCTTCGCTCGTTCCTGCGGGTCGCCCGGAACGGTGACCTGGTGGAGGGCCGCGGCTCGGCTCGTCATTGCTGCGACGACCGCATCGAGCGCGTCGTCAGACCGGGAGCAGAGCGCCGCGTGATCACCAAGATCGAGCCACGGCGCGGCTGTCAAAAGGTCGCTGATGAGTGCGTCGCGTACCCCCTGATTTTCCTTCCCCTTGTAGCCACGGTGTCGCAGTCCCCAAACAAACAATGACGCCGCAGGATAAACCTCGACGACGACGCCGTCGCCGACTCGATCAACTGGCTCCCCCGCTTGCGCGAGCTGCCCCAACAGTCCGGCCGCGCGGATCGCGGTCAGCGCAATCCGGTCCGCCGCAACACTCAGCGGAATCAGCCCGATCACCTGACGCACGGCCCGGTCGGTCGCCCTGGTGGCGAGCCGCCGCCTCCAGTCCTTCCCGATGACATCCTGTGGTGCCAGCACATGTCCTTCGTGATGTTCATTGAGGAATACCACGAAGTCGTCCGGCCAACCGAGCGGGCAATCGACCCCCAGCTTGAGCGCACTGCCTGTTGCCTCCACGATCTGGTCATCGCAAACATCCAGGCGAACAGATCTCACCACTGCGCTTACCGACGACCACTCGATGATGGCAAGGGCTGTCGCGGATGGCTCGGTGGCCAGGTCGACGCCGGCTGTGAGCACCGGCCTACGTTAACGCTGGACGAGTGCCCCATCGCCGCGTCTGTAGTCCTTGATGGGTCGAGAACCACGTCCGTTAACGGCCGGAAGCCGTCAATAATGCGATACCAGGAACAGTGTCGGCGTTAGTCCTGTCCGCGAATTTTATGGCCTTGAGAAGGGCAACGGTCCTCGTTGCAAATACCGTACGGCGCGCCTACGTTGGCCGAAATCTCCATCACCGAAAGAAGCGTCGCGGACGCGAGAGGGGTCGGTGCATCGTGGCACTCGGATTTTACTTCGTACACGAGGGGTTCACCGCGGACAAGTACGACAGCGCGATCAAGCAGCTGGACTCGGCCGGCGCGGGAGCACCCAAGGGCCGCAGCCTTCACGTTGCGCTCGAATCCGACGGCGCCATCCAGGTTTTCGATATCTGGGATTCGCAGCAGGATTTTGAGGCCTTCGGATCAGTCTTGCTGCCCATCCTGGCCGGTCTCGACGTCGATCTGAAAGAGCCGATGGCGGCAACGGTGCACAACGTGATCAAGGGCTGAGGGCCCGTCTTCGGGCAATACCTTTATTGCGCGTGACCCGGGGGTGGCTGCCATGGGCGGTGGGCGGGCCTCGTTGAGGCCTGAAGTGCGCCTCGGAACGGCACCATTGATCGACGCTGAGCCGGTCATCGAGGTGCGCGGTCTCCGGATGCGCTACGGCGGCTTTGATGCAGTCCGCGGCATTGACCTTCGGGTTGCCCGCGGTGAGGTGTTCGCCTTTCTCGGCCCCAATGGGGCGGGAAAGACCACCACCGTGGAGATTCTCGAGGGCTTCCGGCAACGCACGAGCGGCGAGGTGTCCGTGCTCGGTGCGGATCCACAACAGGCGGGTGGGTCCTGGCGGGCACGGATTGGCGTCGTCCTTCAGGAGTCCGAACCGGAGCGTGACCTGACGGTGGTGGAGTGCCTGCGGCTGTACGCGGGCTACTACCCGCGGCCGCGGGACGTGACGGAAACCCTCGCACTGGTCGGACTGATCGACCGGGCCGAGGCGACCGCGAGTCGGCTCTCGGGCGGCCAGCAGCGGCGGCTGGACGTCGCGCTGGCACTGATCGGAAATCCGGAATTGCTGTTCCTGGATGAGCCGACAACCGGCTTCGATCCCTCGGCCCGCCGTGCCGCCTGGGACATGATCGCTGGTTTGCGTGAGCTGGGGGTAACGGTGTTCCTCACCACGCATTACATGGACGAGGCCGAATGCCTCGCCGATCGTGTTGCGGTGATCGCCGGCGGCCAAATTGTGGCCGAAGGCACGCCGGGCACCCTGGCCGGTCGTGAGCACGCCGACGTCGAGATCCGTTTCAGCATGCCGGCCGACGCGGCGGTGTCCGATCTGCCGGCATCGCTGCAAGCCGCCGTGGTGGGCCGCGACGGCGCGCGGTTGCTGCTGCGCGCCGCATCCCCACTCAGCGTGCTCGGTCCGCTCGTACATTGGGCGCAATTCCGCGGAGTCGACCTCGCGGATCTCGAGGTTCGCCGACCGAGCCTGGAAGACGTCTACCTGCAGCTCACCGCAACCGAGAACACCGGCGCGCCATGAAACTGATGCGTCTCGCGGTCCACCAGTTCCGCTTTGACCTGCGCGCCTTCCTCCGAAACGGTCAATCCCGGTTTTTCACCCTCGCCCTCCCGGTCCTGTTTCTGGTGATCTTTGCCTCGGTGTTCGGCGGCCACAACCACACCGTCGACGTCGCCGGCGGCCGCATTGACACCTCGGTGTCCTACGTGCCGGGCATCATCACGCTCGGCATCATCTCCGCGGCGTTCGTGAACCTGGTCATCTCGGTCACCGCGCAGCGAGAGGCCGGCATTCTCAAACGACGCCGAGCCACGCCGATGCCGGCGGGAGCGATCATCGCTGGTCGTGGATTGACCGCGGTGGTCACGGCCATCGGCATCACGGCGGTGCTGCTCGCCGTCGGCTGGGCCGTGTTCGGCGCGCATGTGCCGGCGCGTACCGTCCCCGCGCTCGTCGTCACCGTCGTCGTGGGAGCGAGCGCCTTCTGCTGCCTGGGCTATGCGCTCGTCTCGATCATCCACGACGAAGACGCTGCCCAACCCATCACCCAGGCCATGGTGCTGCCGCTCTACTTCATTTCCGGGGTCTTCGTCGCGATTAGCACCCTGCCGCATTGGCTGGTCGACGTGGCGGACGTCTTTCCGGTGCGTCACCTCGCCGCCGCCCTGCTGGCGGCCTACAACCCGCACACGACCGGCGCCGGTTTCGCCCCCACCGACCTGCTCATCGTCGCCGCGTGGGGGGCAGCGGGTCTGGCTCTCGCCATCCGCAGGTTCAGCTGGCTGCCGGTGAGCCGATAACACCCCCGTCGTCGCGCAAGGAGGCACCATGGCGATGAAGACTGAATCCACGAAGGGGCAGTGCCCAACCCACGGGCGCGTTACGGCTACCCGGGAGATCCCGAGTCCTCAATTCCCGTTCGTGGTGTACGCCGCCCGCCGCTACCTCGCCCGCAGGAAGGCGTTCGTCTGCCCCACCTGCTCCCATCCGGTCGACCGCACCTAAGGCGGATCGCTGACCGGTGCCAGGCTGGCGCAATGTTCTGCTGCGACCCGTCTCGGAACGCACATGCGCCACGCGTCGATGACGAACTCAGGCATATCGTCGCGGCCGAGAACCGCGGTACGCGCGAGGACCCAGTTGTAGCGAAGGTCGGACGTCCCCGGCAGCAGGAACGTCTCCGGCCGGGCGGCAACGAGCGCGTCCCGCTCATCTTTGGGATAGCCGAAGCCCATCAGCTCCTCGTCCCTGGAGAACGCGACGAAAACAAGCCGGCCAACGCGGAACTTCACCCGGTCGCGGATCAGGTGTTCGGTCGTACGCGGCAATGTCAGTGCCAGGGCGCGCACGTCATCGACGTTGATCACTCCGACCACTCAGCCGCAGCAACCGCCGCCGCAGCAGCCGCCCGTCGCCTTGGGCGTCGTGGCGGCGCCGGTGACCGCGACCGCCGACCAGAGGCGAGCCACGTCCTCGTGACCCCGCGGGCAGCGGACCAGCGTCGCGACGTCGCTCATCGGCCGTTGGATGGTGAAGGTGGTGTCGCAGTCGCGGCAGCGGTAGTCGTAGGCGGCCATGGGTCGGAGTGTAGAAGCTCGGCACCCGGACGTGGCCTGGTTTCCGACCTTCCCTCGACGCCGGCCGCTGGGTAAAGTTCGTGGCCTGCGCGGGCGGCGGGAGCCAACCACGGGACCCGAGGGCCGCGCGGTGGCCGAGGGCGGTGATGACGTGGCGGATCCGGCCGCGCAGGACTACGTGAGCCCGCCTTCGGTGGTGGGCCGTGCCGCGGTGTTCGTCGAACACCGGCTCAAGCGCCCTCGGGTCGCGGAGTCCGCCTACATCGCGCCGACCGCTGTGCTGTGCGGCGATGTCACGGTGGGGCCGCACAGCCGAGTGCTGTTCGGGGCAGTGATCACCGCCGAGGGTGGCCCGGTGGAGATCGGTGCGAACTGTGTGGTGATGGAGAACGCGGTGATCCGCGGGACCCGATTCCACCCCACCCGGCTCGGGGACCACGTGCTGGTCGGCCCGCAGGCGCACCTCACCGGCTGTGAGTTGGAGGGGGATTCGAGGATCGCGACGGGCGCGGTCGTGTTCAACGGCGCCCGCATCGGGTCCGGCGCCGAGGTCGAGTTCCATGCGGTGGTCGGCGTGAACACGGTGCTACCCGCCGGGGTGACGGTGCCGATGGGATGGTTCGCGGGCGGCGATCCCGCCGAACTCGTGCCGCCCGGCGACTGGGCCCGCATCAAGGCCATCCTTGATCCGCTGGACTACCGGGGCACCGTGTTCGGGGTGAGCGAGACCGAGCGGGCCATGCCCGAGATCACCCGCCGCTACGCGCGCCGGCTCGCCTTGCACCGCAAGGACAGGATCCTGCCCGACGCTCAGCACCATTGACACCGGCCGGCGGGTGCTGCGGCTCACTCACGGGTGCGGCGCGGCCGACGCGTGCTGATCACGCCCACGACGAAGAGCAGGGCGGCGACGAACAGCATGGCCACGCCCAGTTTGGTCCGCGGATCGGGGTCGCCCGCAACCCCGCCCAAATACGACGGGAGCGACTCGCAGGCCACCACGAGATAGACCACACCCAAGGCCCCGGCGAGCACGGCCAGGCCGAGCATCGAAACACCCACCACCCGGCGTCCTTGGCCCACGGGGGCAGCATCCACTCAACGGTGGGGTGGCACAACCTTTCCTGGCCGCGCCGGCAGACTCAGATGTGTGCCTGGTGCTCGACGCTCTGCGCCTGACGCGGCGCGGGGATACGCGCCAGCAGCGCCCGGACCTCCGTCTCGCGGTAACGGCGGTGCCCGCCCAACGTCCGGATCGAGGTCAACTTGTCCGCCTTGGCCCACCGGGTAACGGTCTTCGGGTCAACCCGGAACATCGTGGCAACCTCCGCGGGGGTCAACAGCGGTTCGGCGTCGTTACTGCGTACAGGCATGGGGTCCTCCGAAAAAGCAACTGCTGGTCGACCGCCCGCACCGGGCTGGTCCCAACTAGCCCGAAGCATCTGCGTACCCGGCGAAGTCGGACATGGCCTGCCCGGGCCATCCTGCGCACCATGTCCTAGCTCGTTCTGACCAGAGGTCGGGCTACAAGGGGCGAATCACCCGCGCCGGGTTCCCCGCGGCAACGACGTTCGGCGCCAGGTCCCGGACGACCACCGCCCCGGCACCGACGACAGTGTTTGACCCGATGCGCACGCCCGGGCACACGATGACGCCGCCGCCGAGCCACACGTTGTCACCGATCGTGATGGGTCGCCCGCTCTCCCACTTGGCTCGGCGACGCTCGGCCTCGATCGGGTGGGTGGCCGTGAGCAGTTGCACGTGCGGTCCGATCTGAACATCGGCTCCGATCCAGACCGCGGCAACGTCAAGGACGACCAACCCGAAATTCGCAAAGGTACGGGCGCCCACATGCAGCTGATACCCGTAATCGCAGCGAAACGGCGGGCGGATCTCCACCCCTTCGCCGATGCTGCCGAGCAGTTCGCACAGCAGCGAGTGGCGCAGGTCGGCCTCCTCGAGGGCCGAGTCGTTGTACCGCCGGGTGATCTGCTGGGCCCGGTCGCTGTCCGCCCGCAGCTCGGGATCGTCCGCGAGGTAGTCCTCGCCGGCCAGCATGCGAGCCCGCTGCGAACGCGCGGCGGCGCCGTCGCCGATCATGCCCCGGGCCGGTTGATCGTCGGGCCCAGCAGGCACTCTCGCAGCCGCTCTGGCGTCGCTGCGATCGCCGCGGCCCCGGCGGCTTCCAGCTCCCCCGGCACGGCGTATCCCCAACCAGCGCCGATGCACGCTATCCCGACGCGTTGCGCGCCGCGCACGTCCTCGGCCCGGTCACCCACCATGACAGCGCTGCTCCGCGGTGGGAGCTCCGCCCAGGTGAGCACCTCGGTGAGCACCTGATCCTTGTGCCGACGCCTGCCGTCGAGCTCGGCGCCTTGAACCTGCGTGAAATACGCCGACAACGCGAAGTGATCCAGGATGCGTCGGGCGAAGGTGGTGGGCTTCGACGTGGCGACAGCGAGCCGGCTGCCCGCGTCCCGCAGGGCCGTCAGCAGCGGCACGATTCCCTCGTAGACCTCGTTTTCGTACAACCCGGTGTCGGTGAAGTATTCGCGGTAGCTGGCGACGGCCTGCTGCACGCCGGTCGCGGGCAGGCCCAGCCCGGCGAACGACTCTTGCAGCGGCGGTCCGATGAAGCTCCGCAGCTGCGCCGGGCTCAGCGGGGGTAGGCCGAGCGCCGCCACCGCGTGAGCGACGGAGTTCGCGACGCCCACGCCGGAATCGGTCAGCGTGCCGTCCAGGTCAAAACAGATCAGCGAGTACGTCACATGGCCAAGGATGCCGCCTGCCCCGGACGCCCCTACGATTTGGTCGTGGTCACGGCATGCTCGTTGCCGGCGCCGCCGACGGCTACGCACTCCTGACCGATGTCAACGGCGTCACGCCCGTCAACCCGGACGGTGATCAGCGTGAAGTGCAGCTACGCGCCGGCTACAACACCGAGATCGAGCACCGGGAGCGCTTCCGCTACGTACGCAACCGGTCGGTGTTCATCGGCGGATACGACGAGCTGCCCTATGCCCGTTTCGGCCCGGGACTGCCGCGTATCCGTGACTGGTCGGCGCGGTGGTTCTCCTCGGTGCCGTACGTCGTCCCGTTCGACCCGGCCGCGTTACCGCGCTCGTCGGCGTTGCTCCGCAGGCTGGGCTACGGCACGGGCTTCCCGCTGCACGTGGCTGCTGTCAGGGGGACGGCGGTGGGCCGGGATCTGCTCGCTCTGACCGCGGAGGCGTTCGCCCTCGTCCGCAAGGAGCAAACAGGCGCGCGAATGCTGATGGTCACCGGGCCGCGGCTGCACCCGGGCGAGCTGCCCGACGTCGAGGGGCTGGACAAGCGCGACTACTACCGCGCCGGCAAGCAGGACTATGCGAAGACCACGCCGGCCGACCTCGCCGACGCGATGCGCCGGGCGTTTGGGCAGCGGCCGACCTACCGCCGGGTGCGCAAGGACGGCGCCGCGAACGCCGCCAACCAGTTGGCCTCGCTGCTGCAGAGCTAGCGCTGGGGAAGGCGTCGTGATCCGCGGGCGGTGACCCTGAGCGGTGATCATTGTGTCGGCTGGGGACACCTCCACGCTCCCGATTTGACACGATGATCAAGGTAGGGCGGATGTCCGCCGGGAGCAGTGATCATTGTGTCGCGTAGGGGACACCTGCACGCTCAGTCCGCTACACGATGATCATCGTGGCCGGGCGCCGCGGGTGGCCGGCGGAGCCGGAGCCGGGGCCGGGGGGCGGTGGGGGCCGGGGAGCGGTGGGGGCCGGGGCGGCGGGACGACTAGGGGGCGGGGACTAGTGCCACGCCGTGCACGACGGCGACGCTGTGCACCAGGGCAACCGGATGCCAGCTGGTCCGTTCGGTGCCGTGCCGGATCTGCTGCCGGCACGACACCCCCGTCGCGGCGATCACGGAATCCTCCGGCTCGGCGCGCACCGCCGGGAACAGCCGGTCCTCACCGACCGCCATCGACACCTCGTAGTGCTCGGATTCGAAGCCGAATGAGCCGGCCATGCCGCAGCAGCCCGCGTCCAGCTCGATCACCTCGGCGCCGGGGATTCGCCGGAGCAACGCGACGGTGGCCGCGGTCCCCACCTCGGCCTTCTGGTGGCAGTGCCCGTGGTAGACGATCCGGCGGCCGGCCAGCCACGAATCGGCCCGCAGCTGCAGCCGTCCCGCGTCGATGGCCTCGGTCAACAGCTCCTCCACCTGGCGCACCCGGCCGGCCACGCTGCGCGCACCGGCGTCGTTCGGCAGCAGCGCCAGATGCTCGTCGCGCAGGGTGAACAGGCACGACGGTTCGCAGCCCACGATCGGGCCACCGTCGCCTGCCTGGTGGAGCGCCGCGCTGAGCCGCCCCGCCTGCAGCTTCGCCTCGTCAAGCAGGCCCTTGGAGATGCTGGCCCGGCCGCAGCAGCCGGAGCTGGCGAGCTCGACCCGGTGACCGGCTCGTTCCAGCAGCTCGATCGCGGCCTGTCCGATTCCCGGCTCGGTGTAGGTCGTGAACGAGTCAGCCAGGAAGGTGACGGTCGGTTGCGTCGCCGGCGGTCGTGTTCGGGCCACGGCGTTCCAGCGGATGAGGTTCTGCCGGGCGAACACGGGCAGCCGCCGCTGCGGGGTGATGTGCAGGAGCCGGTCCAGCATCCGGCGGGCTACCGGGAGACGCCCCGGCAGGTTGGACAGCGGTGCGGTCGCCGAGCCGATCCGGTTGAGGATCCGAATGGAGCCGAACACGCGGGAGCGCACCGGCACGCCGTGGATATCGTGCCTGGCCGCCAGCGTCTCGCTCTTGAGGGAGGCGATGTCGACCCCGAGCGGGCATTCACTCTTGCAGGCCTTGCACATCAGGCAGAGGTCGAGGATCTCATCGAGCCGCTCGTCGCCCAGCGCGGCGTGCGGATCAGGTTCGGAGAGCGCCTTCACCAACGCGTTCGCGCGGCCCCGGGTGGAGTGCTCCTCCATCTTCGTGGCGATGTAGGACGGGCACATCACCCCGGTCGTGCTCTTGCGGCACACCCCGATGTTCATGCACCGGTCGGCGGCGCCGCGCATCCCGTCGATGACCTCGAATTGCAGCCGCGTCCGCAGCGGAGGGGCCGGCGGGAGCGCGGGGTCGCGCAGGTTCTCGGTCATCGCCGGCGCATCGACGATCTTCCCCGGGTTGAGCCGGTTCTCCGGATCGAAGATGCTCTTCACCTGACGCATCGCCGCGTAAAGGTCCGCGCCGAAGATGCCGCGGTTGAACTCGCTGCGGGCCAGGCCGTCGCCGTGCTCGCTGGAGTTCGCGCCGCCGAATTCGGTGACCAGCTCTTTGACCTGTTCCGCGACCGCCCGCATCTTGTCCACCGCGCCAGGGACGGTGAGGTCCAAAAAGGGCCGCACGTGCAGGCATCCCACCGAGCAGTGACCGTAGAAACCGGCCCGCAACGAGTGCTGCTCCAAGATCTCACGGAACCGCGTGGTGTATTCCAGCAGCTGCGAGGGATGCACCGCGGTGTCCTCGATGAAGGCCAGCGGGCGCTCCGCGCCCGTTCCGGCCGCCATCAGCAGGCCGAGACCGGCCTTGCGCACCTTCAACAGGGCGCTCTGCTGCCCGGTGGTGATCGCGCGAAGGGTGTGATAGCCGTGATGGTGTTCGGCCCATAGCTCACTCAGCCGGTCCATGCTGGCGAGGAGTTCGGGTTCACTGTCCCCGGTGAAGGACACGAACAGCAACGCGTCCGGGTCGCCGGCAAGGTAGGTGCCGAGGTCGGCGTACTCGATCTTCTGCCGGGACAGGTCCAGGATCGTCCGGTCCATGAGCTCGACCGCCGCCGGGTCGCAGGCCAAGGCATCCTCGGTGGCGGCGATCGCCGAGGCGGTGGACGTGAAGTGGCCGACCGCGAACACCTGGCGGGTCGGTTTCGGCACCAGGTCGACCAGGGCCCGGGTGGCCACGACCAGCGTTCCTTCGGACCCGACCACGAACTTGGCGAGGTCGAACGCCGATCCGGCGGCCAGCCGATCGAGCCGATAGCCGCCGGCCCGGCGCCAGAACGGGGGGAAATCACTGGCGATCGCGCTTTCGTGCGAGGCGAGCAGCGCCGCCAGGTCCCGGTAGAGCCGGCCCTCCAGCGTCGGCGCCTCGGCCCGGCGGGCCCGCTCGGCTTCGTCCACCGGCTCGAGCCGGGCGGTGCTGCCGTCGGCGAGCACCACATCCAGGGCGCGGACATGGTCGATGGTCATGCCGTACCGGACCGAGCCGCTGCCGGCGGAATTGTTGCCGATCATCCCCCCGACGGTGGCCCGGTTGCTGGTGGAGGTGTCGGGACCGAACATCAAGCCGTGGGGTGCGGCCGCGCGGTTGAGGTCGTCCTGCACGACACCGACCTCGACCCACGCCGTCCGGGCCTGCGGGTCGATCTGCACGATGCGCGTGAGGTGCCGGGACAGGTCCAGCACCAGGCCGGTACTGACGGTCTGCCCGGCCAGGCTGGTCCCGGCCCCGCGGGCCAGAACCGGGACCCCGAACTCCCCCGCGATCCGCACGGCCGCGACGACATCCTCGGTGTGGCGCGGGAAAGCCACCCCGAGGGGCATCATCGTGTACATGCTCGCGTCGCGGGAGAACAGTTGACGCGTGTAGTCATCGAACTGGACCTCGCCGGCGAGGGCGTTGGCCAGCGCGGCCGCCAACTCGCTAGGCATCTTGAAGTCGGTCCAAGGCCGCGTTGATGCCGCCGGGGTGGATCGGCACTCCCGCCAGGGTGAGTCCCATCTGCACCCCCGCCAGGGTTCCGGCGAGGCTCAGGTCATTGAAATGGCCCAGGTGGCCGATGCGAAACACCCGGCCTTTGAGCCGTCCCAGCCCGCTGCCGAGCGACATGTCGAACCGTTCCAAGATCGTCGCACGGATCTTGTCGGCGTCATGGCCGGCGGGTACCAACACGGCGGTCAGCGCGGGGGAATGCTCCCGGTCGTCGCTGCACAGCACCTCTAGTCCCCAACCGCGGACGGCGGCGCGGGTCGCGGCGGCATGCCGGATGTGCCGCGCGTACACCTCCGCGAGTCCTTCCGCAGCCAGCATGCGCAGCGCTTCGGCCAGCCCGTAGAGCAGGTTCGTCGCCGGGGTGGTGGGGAAAAATCCCCGCTGATTGGCCGCCAGCATCGGCTCCCAGTCCCAGTAGGAGCGCACCGAGCGGGCGCCCCGCGAGGCGGCGATCGCCTTCTCGCTCAGCGCGAGGAAGCCCAATCCCGGGGGCAGCATCAGACCCTTCTGCGATCCGGCGATCGTGACGTCCACCCCCCATTCCTCGTGCTGGTAGTCGATGGAGCCGAGGCCGGAAATGCTGTCGACGAGCAGCAGGGCGGGATGCGCCGCGGCGTTCATGGCGGCCCGGATCTCGCCGATCCGGCTGGTCACCCCGGTGGACGTCTCGTTGTGCACCACCAAGACGGCTTTGATCTCGTGCTCGGCGTCCGCCGTGAGCCGTTCCGCCACGACCGCGGGGTCGACACCGTGCCGCCAATCGCCTGGGACATAGTCGGTGTGCAGGCCGAGCCGGAGGGCCATGTCCCGCCACAGGTCCGCGAAGTGGCCGGTCTCGAAGCACAGCACCCGGTCGCCGGGGCTGAGGGTGTTCACCAGGGCCGCTTCCCAGGCGCCGGTGCCCGAGGATGGGTAGATCAGGACGGGACCGCTGGTGCCGAACACCGGCTTGATCTGCTCGAGTAGACCGAGGGTGAACTCGCCGAACTCCGCACTGCGGTGATCGATCGTGGGGGCCGACATGGCCCGCAGCACCTGCTCGGGCACGTTCGTCGGACCGGGTATCTGCAGGAAGTGCCTGCCACTGCGATACGTCATCTACTGCTCCGATCCCTTGATCTGCGCGAGCTGCAACACCCCGCGCGCCAGCCCGAGCCGGACCAGGTCCTCGGGGGCGAGGCCGAGTTGCCCGGCCAACTCGGGCACCTCGGCGTCGGGGCGTTTGAGGATGGCCGCCGCCGACTCCGGCGTGATCACCGCCAGGTAGCTGTCGGGCGCCAGCCACACATTGTGCGGATTGAGCAGCGACATCGCGCCGCCGGATACGCCCTGGCCCACGATCACCGACAGCATCGGCACCTCGGTACTCGC
Source organism: Mycobacteriales bacterium (assembly GCA_035999615.1). Taxonomy (GTDB): domain Bacteria; phylum Actinomycetota; class Actinomycetes; order Mycobacteriales; family CAJCIY01; genus DASYGP01. The sequence continues at coordinate 8,906 of DASYGP010000015.1, read as the reverse complement.
AACCTGCTGCAGGAGTTGAGCGATGGCCGTACCCACCCCGGCCGTTTCGGCCTCGGCTGTGTTCTGCGCGCCCTCGGTGTCGACGAAGGTGATGACCGGCAGGCCCAGGCGCTGGGCGAGCGCGAGCAGGCGGGTGGCGGTACGGAAGCCGGCTGCCGCCACCGGGCCGCCCTGCTGGCAGACATACGCGATGCTCGCGCTGCCGCGCCGGCCGATCCCGCAGGCCAGCTGCGGATCGACTCCGCCGACGCGGTCCCCCCAGATCGTGACGGTCTGGTCGAAATACTCGGCCAGGTAGTGCGCCGCCGCAGCCCGCTGCGGGCTGCGGGCCGCGGCCACCGCGGCCCAGCCGCGGCGCGGCGGGGGACCGCTCAGCGCCGCCGGCAGGGGGGGCGGTGCCGCTGCCGCCCGGTTGGCCGGGGACAAAAGCTCGACGTAGCGCCCGACGACGAGCGGCAGCTCATCCTCGGCGACGACGGCGTCGATGAACCCGCTGGCGTGCTTGCCGGCAGCGGCAAAGGCCGGCTCGGCCGGCCCGCTTCGATCGGCCCGGACCCGGGCGCCGGCGAACGCTACTTGCGCATCCCGCACGGCGATCAGGACATCCGCGGCGGCGCTGAGCGATGCCCACACCCCGCCGGTTGCGGGATTGCCGACGACGGCGATGTGCGGGGTGCCGGAGGCGGCCAACTCGGTGAGGGCGCGCGCGATCGCCGCCATCTGAAACAGGGAGGTCGTCCCCTCCTGCATGCGGGCGCCACCGGAGCGGACCACCGATACGAGCGGTATCCGCCGGGCTGCCGCCTCCGCGGCGGCCCGCTGCACCGCTTCCCCCTCGGCCTGTCCCAACGTGCCGGCGAGGAACTCGAAGTTGAAGATGAGCGCAATGCACGCCTGTCCGTTGACCGACGCCGGCCCCGCGTTGACCGCCTGATTCTGCCCAGTCCGCTGGCGGGCCTGCGCAAGCTTGGCCGGGTAGCCGGGCCAGTTCAGCGGGTCCTGGCTGACCGGCAGGTCGGGAAAGACCGCCACGTCGTCAAAGGGCCACGGGGGCTCAGCGCGGGCACCCGCCGGCGCGTAGGGCGCGTGAGCTGTCACTGGGCGGCACGGATCTCGGCCGAATGCTCGCCAAGCAGCGGAGGCGGAAGTATTTCCGGGGCCCGGGAACGGCTGAACTGCAGTGGATTGCCGGGCAGCCGGATCCGGCCGAGGGTGGGATGGTCGACTTCGGTGACCAGTCCCTCCGCGATCAGGTGCGGATCGCTATAGACCCGATCCAGGGAACGCACCTCCCCCGCCGGTACGCCGGCGGCGGCGAACACCTCGATCCAGTGCTGCACGGTCTGGGCGCCGAGGCGTTCGTTGACCCGCTCCTCCAGCGGCCGAGCGTGCGCCAGGCGGGCCGCGTTGTCGGCGTAGTCCGGGTCGTCAACGGTCAATCCGAGTAGCGGTGCGAAGCGTCGCCAGATGTCCTGGTTGCCGACCGCGATCACCAGCGGGCCGTCGGCCGCCCAGAACAAGCCGTACGGTGCCACCGTCGGGTGATGGTTACCGGATTTGCCCGGTACCTCACCGCCGATCAGGTAGCGGGTGCCCTGGAAGGTGTGCAGCGCGACCATGCTCGCGAGCAGCGAGGTCTGCACCTGCTGTCCGCGCCCGCTGTTGTTGCGCTCGATCAGCGCGGCGAGGATGCCGATGACGCCGATCAGCCCGGCCGTCAGGTCGGCGACCGGCACCCCGACCCGGGTCGGAATCTCCAAGCCGGTCAGGCTCATCAGGCCCCCCTCGGCCTGCAGAATCTGGTCGTAGCCGACCCGCGTCCGATCCGGACCCTTGCTCCCGAACCCGCTGATGGACAGCACCACCAACGCCGGGTTCAGCTCAGTGAGCACCTCTTTCGACAGACCGAGCCGGTCCATGACACCTGGGCGGAAGTTCTCCACCACCACATCCGCACTGCGCAGCAGCGTCTTGAGTACGCCCAGGTCGGCCGGGTCGCGCAGGTCCAGCACAATGCTGCGCTTGTTCCGGTTCGCCGACAGGTAATACGTGCTCTCCTTGGCGCCCTCCGGCCCCACGAACGGGGGCCCCCACTGTCGGGTGTCATCCCCGCCGCCGGGGCGCTCCACCTTGATGACCTCAGCGCCCAGATCACCCAACAGCATCGTGGCAAACGGTCCGGCCAGCACGCGGGACAGGTCGATAATCGTGATGCCGGCGAGCGGCGGGTCGGTCCCCGCCTCGTGCTGCGGGACGGCCCGGTTGGTCGTGACGGTGTCAGGTCCGACGGTCATATGCGGTCCACCTCGGTGTCGGGAACGGCCTGGCCAGGCCGCCCGCGGCTCGCTCGCCGCGGGCAGCCTGGCGCCAGCACCTACGGCGTCGCGGCGGCGAGCGCCTCGGCGGTCAGAGTGCCCACCTGCTGTTCGGTTCCACTGGCATCCGAGACATACGCCCCGTACGGGCCGAACACGTTGTTGTACTTGTTGTAGTCCAGGCTACCGCTCGCACCCTCATAGTTGATCTTGGTGCCGGCCTGCAGCAACTTCAGGCAGGCCGCGTAGTCATAGCAGGCCGTTCCCGGCGGGTTGGTCACCTGCACCATGTTCTTGGCGGCCTTGCTCCCATCCGTGGACTTGGAGAATTCATCGGCCAGCGCCAACGTGATGACCGCGTCGTAGGCGTAGTTCGCGTTGGCCAACGGCTGCTGGCCGGGGTGCAATGCGGTGAAGCCCTTGGCGAACGCATCCGCACCTTGCCCGGTCACGGACGCGCCGTACACCGAGACCAGGTGGGCATGTGCCACTCCGTAACCAATGGCCTTGAGGTAGTCAGACCCGCCGGTGACGTCGGTGCCGACAACCGGGATAGCGTCATTGTTCGTCTGCTGGAACTCGCGGAACAGCACCGCCGCGGTCGGCGCATCCGACTGGGTGAAGATCACATCGGGCTTTGCGCCGGCAATGTCTTGCACCTGCGGCAGGTAGGAGGTCTGTCCGGGCGCTACGACCACGTTCTTGATGATCTTTCCGCCGAGCTTTTCGAACGCGGCCTTGATCGGCGCGGCAAAGGTCTGCGCCGCGACGTCGGAGTAGAACAGCAACGCGGCTGTCTTGTACCCCTTCTGGTGCGCGTACAGCGCCATCGCGACACCCAGCTGGGAGTCCGAGGGGCTGTCCCGGAACAGGAACGGGTCGGTCTGGTGGTCGCGGGCGGTGTCGCCGCCTTGGAACTCATCGACGATGTGACTGTTCTTCAAGATGGGCTCGACTGCGGCGATCTCCTGCGTCTCCGGGCCGATGATCCCGGCAACTCCCTTCGACAGCAGGCTCTGCGTCGCGGGGACCGCGTCGGCCAGGTCGCAGCTGGTGTCGGCGTGGCTCAAGCTGACCTTCTTGCCCATCACCCCGCCGGCGTCGTTGATGGCCTTCTGGGCCACCTCCGAGCCCTGCAGCATCGCCTGCCCCAGGCTGGCGAGCCGGCCGGTGAAGCACGACAGCACGCCGTAGTTGACCGAACCGCCGCCACCGCCACCCCCGCCGGCCGCTGCTCCCCCGGAAGCGCTGGTTCCCGCCGAACCGCCTGAAGAACCGCAGGCACTGAGAGCGAGAAGACCTGCCACGCCCACCGCCGCAAGCCCATGAGAACGTGAAATGCGCACGAACTTCTCCTTCCTACCTGTGCTGCGGACGTCATCTCGCCGATTGGAAAGATGTCAAAAACAGGTGCTAGTTGAGGCGGCCTACATAAAGGTTGACGACCTCGTCGTTATGCAGCAGTTCCTGGGCCGGCCCGTCCAAACGGTTCCGACCGAGGACCAGGACATACGCCCAGTCCGCATATTTCAGCGTGCGTCGGGTGTTCTGCTCCACGACGCACACGCCGACGCCGGTGTCGGCGATGCTGCGAATCTGCTCCCACAGCGCGGTCTGGAACAGCGGAGACAGGCCGGCGCTCGGCTCGTCCAGGAGCATCACCGTCGGCTCGATCATGAGTCCGCGGGCCATCGCCAACATGCTGCGTTGCCCACCACTGAGGGTTCCGGCCTTGCGGCGCAGCGCCGGGCGCAGGTCGGGGAACAGATCGCAGATCTCGTCGATGCGCTGGGACAATCCGGCCTTGCGCCGGTAGCCCCCGATTTCCAGGTTCTCGCGAACCGTCATCCCCGGGAAGATGTTGGCGACCTGAGGGACGTAGGCGACCCCCAGGCCGGCCAACCGTTCGGTCCGCATCGACGTGATCGGCTGCGCCTTGATACGAGCCGTACCGCTGCTGATCTTGACCAGGCCGGCGAGGCTCTTCAACAAGGTGGACTTGCCGGCCCCGTTCGGACCGACGATGGCCGTGATGGTTCCGGCGTCAACCCGCAGGCTGACGTCATGAATGATGGGGGCACCCCCGTATCCGGCGGTTATCCCCTCTACCTCCAGGGCGGTCTTCTCACGCATTTTCGACCTCCCCGAGGTAGGCAGTGACGACCTGCTCGTTGTTCCGCAGGGAGTCGTAAGGACCTTCCGCGATAACCGCCCCCTGATCCATCACCACAACCAGCTCGCAGAAGTCCTCGATGAACTTGAGGTTGTGTTCCACGATGAGCACGCTGCTGCCGCGATCCACCAGGGAGCGCACGGCCTGCCCGATACGGTCACCTAGCACGGGGTTCACCCCGCCCATCGGCTCATCGAGAATCACCAGCTTCGGCGTCGCGGCGGCGATCCGGGCGAATTCCAGTAGCCGCTTTTGACCACCGGACAGGCTCGAGGCCCGATCGTTTTTCAGCGGCATCAGGTTGAAGCTTTCCAGCAGCTCACGGACATGCGCCCGGTCCGCGTCCTCCCGGCGCCGGTCCCGGCGAGACGCGAACAGACCGCCTGCCAGCGTCTCGCGACCGAAAGCCTTCAACCCCAGCAGGACGTTGTCCATCACCGTGAGGCTGCCCCACTCGCGTGGGGACTGGAACGACCGGACCAGACCCAACCGGGAGATCGCATGCGCCTTCATGCCCACCAGCTCGCGTCCTTCGAACACGGCGCTGCCGCTGTCGGGTTCCTTGAACCCGGAGATCAGGTCGATGACGGTGCTCTTCCCGGCGCCGTTCGGGCCGATCAGGCCTACGGCGCTGGAGGCGGGCACGGTGAAGCTGCAGTCGTTGACGGCTCGCACACCGCCGAAGCTGATGTGCATCCCCTTGACGACCAGCGCGTCACGGTCACTCACCGGAAACTCCCTGCGGGACGGCCTGACGGCGCGGCGCGGCCCAATCCGGGCGCTTGAATAGGGCGCCGCGTGCCCGGCCCGGCCCGCGGTCCCCGTCGCCTCGGTCTGGGCTTAGCCGCTCGGGGATCAATCCCTGTGGACGGAAGCGGAGGAACAGAACGATCAGCAGCCCGATGAGCACCTGCCGCAAGGCCGGCGCGAACTCAGGGTGGCCCGTGACCTCGGGCAGGCTGCGGGTCAATTCGACAAAGCCGATATACACCACGAAGACGCCGAGAATGACGCCCTTCACGTTTCCGCGGCCACCGACGAGCACACCAGCAGCCAGCGTGAGAACCTCCGCCGGCGTCCAGGCGGACGGGTTGAACGAACCCAGGAAGGCCGCGAACAGCCCGCCGGACAGGCCGGCGACGCCGGCACCCACCAGGTAGGCCTTCAGCTTAGTCTTGTACACGCTCCGGCCGAAGGCAGCGACGGCGTCCTCCTCGTCACGGACCGCACGCAACAGCCGCCCAAAACCACTGCGGGACAATCGCTCCATAAAGATGGCAACGATCAGCAGAATGCCGGCGCACACCGCGAGAAGGAAATACCGATACTTGTCATAGCCGATCCCCAGCGTGCTGCCCAGCGGGTCGAACAGCCCGGAGACGCCGTTGAAGCCGTTGAACAACGGGGTGTAGGTCTGCACCACCACGTAGAGCACGCTCACCGCGCCGAGCGTCGTCAAGGCGAAATAGATCGCGCGCAGACCACGCAAGGCCACCAACCCGACCAGTGTGGCGATGATCAGCACCACGATGATGGCGATCAGCACCGCCAGTGGGTAGGGCAGCGTGTACCCGAGGATGAACTCGACCGGGGGCAGCGGCTTACCCACGGTGAGCACGATCGTGAGGTAGGCGCCGAGCGCGACGTAGCCGTAATAGCCAAGGTCGAAGTCGCCGGACATGCCCCAGACGACATTCAGGCCGAGCGCCATGATCGCAAAGATGCACGCCTCGGTCAGGATCGTGGTCCAGTAGATCATGCGGCCACCGTCCTCGACCCGCGGACCAGCAGTCCGTTCGGCCGGACCAACAGCAGCAGGACCAAGATGGCGAAGGCGAAGGCCAGTTCGTAACTCGAGTTGGTGTAGGCGCCGGCCAACTCCAGCGCCATGCCGACGAGCAAGGCCCCGATGAGAGTGCCGTAAGGGCGCCCCAGACCGCCGGCGACCGTCGCGGTGATGGTGATGAGCAGGAAGCCGTTGCCGAACGAGGGGCTGAACGCGCCCACATTCTCGGCGAGCACGAAACCGGCGAATCCGGCCACCACGCCGGCCAGCAGCCAGGTCTGGGCGATGACGCGCTTGGCGTGTATGCCGCTGGCCCGGGCTAGGTCACGGTTCTCGGCGACGGCGCGGACCGCCTTGCCAAACTTCGTCTGTTGCAGCAGCAGGAACAGCAGCACGGCGATCACCACTGCGGAGAGGATGACCAGCAACTCCGCGTGGGTGAACTGGAATGGTCCGTAGCTGTGCGGGGCCCCCTGCGTGATCGTGTATGCCTTCGTCGCAGCCCCGAAGATCATCACGAGGATGTTCTGCAGCACCAGCGACAGCCCCAAGCTGGCAATCAGGGTGATGACGGCGGCCCGGCCGGCGAAGCGTTCGATCAACAAGACGTTCGTGGCATACCCCGCTACACCGCCCGCGATGGCGGCCGACACCGCAGCCAGGAGCACATTGTGCGTGCTGTTCTGAACCAGATAGGCGGTATAGGCGCCGATCGTGAGGATCTCTCCGTGCGCCAGATTCGCCACCCGACTCACGGCGTACTCGAGCGTGAAGGCGACTGCTGACAGGGACAAGATCGCTGCCGTGACGAACCCGTACCCGATGTCAAGGAGTAGTCGATGCATAACCTCTCCGCACTTGTGCGCACCATCTGCGGCGCGGGGGCAGTGACCGGCTAGCTGGTTGCGACCAGCCACGTCTTGAGGGGGACCGTAGCCACTGGCCTAGCCAGTTGTCCACTCTCTCACTTAGTTTTTCTTCCAGATCTGGCTAAGGTGGTGCTCATGACCGGTAGCGGGGGCCTGCAGGACGCTCCCGGCGTCCGGCGCCTGGACCGCTCCCCCCTCTACGAGGCCATCGTCAACAGGCTTCGGGAATATGCGGTTGCCGCCGGGTTGCAGCGCGGGGACCGGTTGCCTTCCGAGCGCGACCTGGCCGAGCAGCTCGGCACCAGCCGCGCCTCGGTGAAGCAAGCCCTGGTTGTCCTGGAAGTGCAGGGGCTGGTGGAGACGCGCCATGGCGGCGGGACGTTCCTGCTCCGCGACGAACTCGCAGCCGAAAGCGTCTCGACCATGCTCGATCGGCAAGCCCGGCTCCCCTATGTGCTGGAGGCCCGGGAGGCCATCGAGACCCACCTCGCGGCGCTCGCCGCTCGGCGCCGCACGGATGCCGACCTGGCGGTGATGGACGATGCGCTCGCCGCGATGCAACGGGCGGTTGCGGGGATTGGCGACCCGGCGGTCGGCGACCGGCACTTCCACGAGGCCGTCGCCAAGGCGGCCGGAAACGCCCTGCTCAATCGCTTCCTCGCTGAAATCGACGCCGAGATCGACGAGAGCCGGGTGGAATCCCTGCGCCAGCGGGGGCGCCCGGCGCAGTCCCTCCGTCAGCATCAGGCGATCGCCGATGCGATTGCGATCCAGGACCCGGCCGGGGCGCGCCGGGCGATGAGCCGGCACCTCACCAGCGTCGGAAAGGTGCGCCTGCTGGCGTGGTCACCCGCCCTCGATGAGGAGCATCCGGCTTCGTCGGAACGCTGAATCGCTCGATCGTCGGCAGCGAGCCGCTGACCAACCTCGACGTCCGGCCACCTGCCCCCCGCTCCACGCTCCACGCTCGCCGCTTCCAAAATTTCGTGTCCGGGGGTGTGGATGGCCCCGGTTTTTGTCGGAGGTGGCTGGGATACTGCGAACATGTGTTCGACGGTGGCGGGGTTGTTGGCGGGGGTGGCCGGGGTGCCGGTCGACGCGCCGGTGGACCCGGTGGAGTTGATCGAGCTGCGCCGGCTCGCGGATCGGGTGCAGGCGTTGTATTTGGCGCGGCTGGCCCGGTTCGACGCGGCCGGCGAATGTGTGGTCGACGGGACGGGGCGCAGCTGGGTGTGGCTGGGTGAGCAGGCCGGGGCGTTGCCGGCCGAGGCGCGGGCCGAGGTGTGGCTGGCCCGCCGGTTGCACGGCGGCGCCGGGTTCACGATGCCCGGCACGCAGGCGACGCTGGCCGCGGGCCGGCTCAGTGTGGGGCAGGCCCGGTTGATCGCCCAGGGGCTGTCCCGGTTGCCGGCCGAGCGGGCGGAGCAGATGGAGGCGACGGTGGCCGAGCAGGTCGCCGCGCTGGGCCCGGCCGCGAGCACCCGGATCTGTCAGCATCTGGTCGCGATCGGGGAGGATGAGACCCGCGCCGGGAAGGCGGAGGCGGCCCGCGCCGCGCGGCACCTGAACGTGCGGCCGGTCGGCGGGATGCTGGCCGTCGATGGGCTGCTGGCCCCGGCGCAGGCCGGGCCGCTGCTGACCGCGTTGGACGCCTACAGCCAGCCGGTGCCGGCCGGCCCGGACGGCATCCCGGACCCGCGGACCGCCGGGCAGCGCAAAGCGGACGCGCTGGGGGAGATCGCGAGCGTGGTGCTCGACCGCGG
>DASYGP010000007.1:0-1744 GCA_035999615.1 Mycobacteriales bacterium | reverse complement strand
TCCCGACACCCTGCGCGCACTTGCCGCGGCGCGCGAGGAGGTTGCCCGTGGCGACGTGGCGACGACCGCGGACGTGCTCGCCGCCCTCGCGGAACGCCAGCGCACCAGCGCGTGACCGACCGGCCCTATGAGCTGCGCTGGTCGCGGACCGCGCGCAAGGCCATCAGCGAGCGACTCCCCGAGCAGATCGCTGTCGCGGCGGCGGAATTCATCACCGGACCTCTTGCGCGCAACCCGCAGCGGCTGGGGAAGGCACTGGGCGCCGAACTCAGCGGCATCCACGCAGCCCGCCTGCTCCGGCAATGGCGGGTGCTCCACGAGATTGACGAACCCGGCCGTCGGATCACCGTCCTGGACATCCGAGCCCGCGCCGATGCCTACCGTCGACGCTGAACCCACGCCAAGGGTGCTATTCGGCGCTCATCGCGAGGCGCGCCTCGGCGGTCAACACACCCCAGTGGATCAGCTGATCGGTCAGGTGCCCGGGGTCGTCGTCGTAGATGACGGCCAGCGAGCGCAGGTCCTCGTGCCGGATGGACAGCACCTTGCCGTTGTAGTCCCCGCGCTGCCCCTGGATCGCGGCGGCATACCGGGCCAGCGGGGCGGAGCGCTCCGCCGGCAGCGCCGCGAGCCGCTCCAGGTCGAGCACGATCTGCGGGGAGGTGTTGCGCAGCGGCACCGTCGCCGCGGCGGCCGGCAGCAGCTCGGTCACCGGCACGCCGTAGAACTCGGCCAGCTCGGCCAGCCGCTGCACGGTCACCGCGCGGTCGCCGCGCTCGTAGGAGCCGACCACCACGGCCTTCCACCGGCCGCGGGACTTTTCCTCCACGCCGTGCAGGGACAGTCCTTGCTGGGTGCGGATCGCCCGCAATCGGGCGCCAAGCGCCTTGGCGTATGCCGTGCTGGTGTCGTTCACATCCGGCTCCCGTTGTCGGGCTGGCCCGCGGGTGAGGGCACGGCCGCATGCCCTATCCGGCCGGACAGGTCACGCAGAGTGACGGTAAGAGCACTGACCGGGGACGGTCAATCCGCCGAACGGCGGAGCTGATCGGCGGAGCTAATCGGGGCCGCGGGGGTCTGCTAACGTCCGCTGCGGTTCTGCTCCTTTAACGACCCGTCCTGAGAGGCGGGGAAGGAGGCCCTTCGGTGCCTGCACGTCCCCCCGGGCCGGCCGCCCGGCGCCCGGTGACCGGCGACCCGGCCGCCGCCCGCACCGTCCTCGACGCCGCCGCCGTCCAACGGGTGCTGTCCCGGATCGCGCACGAGCTGCTGGAAAAGACCGGCGGCGGGCAGGACGTGATCCTGCTCGGCATCCCCACCCGCGGCATCCTGCTGGCCCGCCGGCTGGCCGCGCTGTGCCTGCAGTTCGAGGGCATCACCGTTCCGGTCGGCCAGCTCGACGTGACGCTCTACCGCGACGACCTCGCGCTGCGCCGCCCCCGGCCACTCGGCGCCACCGACATCACCCCCGGCGGGGTCGATGACCGGCGCGTGGTGCTGGTCGACGACGTGCTGTTTTCCGGCCGGACCATCCGGGCCGCGCTGGACGCGCTGAACGACATCGGCCGGCCCGCGACCGTGCAGCTGGCGGTCCTGGTCGACCGCGGGCACCGCGAGCTACCGATCCGCGCGGACTACGTCGGCAAGAACCTGCCGACCTCCCGCCGAGAAACCGTGCATGTGCTGCTCGAGGAGCACGACGGGCGTACCGCGGTCCTGCTCGGCCCGGCCGACCTGGACCGCA
>DASYGP010000153.1:0-58165 GCA_035999615.1 Mycobacteriales bacterium | reverse complement strand
GCCCGGGAATCGCAACTGGCCAGCGAGGCGCTGGCCGGACCGGGCGGGCTCGCCCAGCTGTTCCCGATCTGCGGTGACCTCGCCAGCGACTCGGCCAGCTTCGACGAGGTGCTCGAGCTGCTGCATCTCGCCGGCCGCACGTTGCCGCATGCGGTGCTGATGATGCTGCCGGAGGCCTGGGAGAACAACCTCAGGATGGACACCTCGCGGCGCGACTTCTACCGCTTCCACGCGAGCTTGATGGAGCCGTGGGACGGGCCGGCCGCGATCTGCTTCACCGACGGAACCGTCATTGGGGCCGTGCTGGACCGCAATGGGCTCCGGCCCTGCCGCTACTGGCAGACCGCCGGCGGTCTGGTCGTGATGGCCAGCGAGGTCGGCGTGCTGGACATCCCGGCCGAGGAAATCGTGGCCAAAGGCCGGCTGCAGCCGGGTCGGATGTTCCTCGTCGACACCGCGCAGGGGCGGATCGTCGCCGACGAGGAGGTCAAGGGTCAGCTTGCGACCGAGCACCCGTACGGCGAGTGGCTGCACGCCGGGATCATCAAACTGGTCGATCTGCCCGACCGGGAACACATCGTCTACCCGCTGGAGTCGGTGACCCGACGCCAGCAGATCTTCGGCTACACCGAGGAGGAGCTTCGGGTGCTGCTGGCGCCGATGGCGGCGAGCGGGACCGAACCGATCGGGTCGATGGGTACCGACACGCCGGTCGCCGTGCTGAGCAAGCGGCCGCGGATGCTGTTCGACTATTTCACGCAGTTGTTTGCGCAGGTCACCAATCCGCCGCTGGACGCGATCCGCGAGGAACTGGTCACCGCTTTGGCGGGGACGATCGGGCCGGAGGGGAACCTGCTCGAGCCCACACCCGCGTCCTGCCGGCAGGTGGTCCTGCCCTACCCGGTGATCGACAACGACGAGTTGGCCAAGCTCATCGGGATCAACGACGACGATGACATGCCCGGCTATGCCTCGGTCACGGTGAGCGGCCTCTATGACATGGCGGGAGGGGGAGCGGCTCTCGGCGCTCGGCTGGAGAAGATCTGCGCGCTCGTCGACGAGGCCATCGAGGACGGGGCACGGGTGATCGTCCTGTCGGACCGGCATTCGGACGCAGCGAATGCGCCGATCCCGTCGCTGTTGCTGACCGGCGCGGTGCACCATCACCTGATCCGCACCAGGAACCGGACCCGGGTGGGCCTGGTCGTTGAATGCGGCGACGCCCGCGAGGTTCACCACATCGCCTTGCTGCTCGGCTACGGCGCGGCGGCAGTCAATCCCTACCTGGCGATGGAATCGGTCGAGCACCTCGTCCGCGAGGGGTTGGTCACCGGCGTTGACGGTCGGGCGGCGGCCCGCAACCTGGTCAAGGCGCTCGGCAAGGGCGTGCTGAAAGTGATGAGCAAGATGGGCATCAGCACCGTGGCGTCCTATACCGGCGCGCAGGTATTCGAGGCGATCGGTCTCGGCGACGAACTCGTGGAGCGGTATTTCACCGGAACCTCATCCCGGCTGGGCGGCATCGGCCTGGACGTGCTCGCCGCCGAGGTCAGCTCCCGCCACCAACGGGCCTACCCCTCGAACCCCGCCGAGCAGGCGCATCGCCGGCTCGATGGCGGCGGCGAATATCAATGGCGCCGCGAAGGTGAGCTGCACTTATTCAATCCGGACACGGTCTTCACGTTGCAGCACGCCACCAGAACGCGCCGGATGGACGTGTTCCGCGACTACACCGCGCAGGTCAACGCACTCTCGGCCGAGGCGGGCACCCTGCGTGGTCTGTTCCGTTTCCGGGACGGCCTGCGGCCAGCCGTACCCCTCGCTGAGGTGGAGCCGGTCAGCGCTGTGGTGCGGCGATTCGCGACCGGCGCCATGTCCTACGGTTCGATCAGCGCCGAGGCTCACGAGACGCTCGCGATCGCGATGAACCGGTTGGGCGGCAAGTCGAACACCGGAGAGGGCGGTGAAGACAGCCGCCGCTTCACCCCGGACGAAAACGGCGACCTGCGCAGATCCGCGGTGAAGCAGGTGGCGTCCGGCCGGTTCGGGGTGACGAGCGAATACCTGGTCAACGCCGACGACATCCAGATCAAGATGGCGCAGGGCGCGAAGCCCGGTGAGGGCGGTCAACTTCCGGGTCACAAGGTTTACCCGTGGATCGCCAAGGTGCGGTTCTCCACCCCCGGGGTCGGATTGATTTCGCCCCCGCCGCATCATGATATTTACTCCATCGAAGACCTCGCACAACTCATTCACGACCTGAAAAACGCCAATCCACGGGCGCGCATTCACGTCAAGCTCGTCTCCGAGGTCGGCGTCGGGACCGTGGCCGCCGGGGTCAGCAAGGCGCACGCCGACGTCGTGCTGATTTCGGGCCACGACGGTGGCACCGGGGCTTCCCCGCTCACGTCGCTCAAGCACGCCGGCGGCCCCTGGGAGATCGGATTAGCCGAGACCCAGCAGACGCTGCTGCTGAACGGGCTTCGCGACCGCATCACCGTGCAAGTGGACGGGTCGATGAAAACCGGGCGCGACGTGGTCATCGCCGCGCTGCTCGGCGGCGAGGAGTTCGGTTTCGCCACTGCGCCGTTGGTGGTGTCCGGCTGCGTGATGATGCGGGTCTGCCACCTCGACACCTGCCCGGTGGGTGTCGCGACGCAGAATCCGGTGCTCCGGGCGAAATTCTCCGGCCAGCCGGAGTTCGTGGAAACCTTCTTCGAGTACATCGCCGAGGAGGTTCGCGAACTGCTCGCCGAGCTGGGGTTCCGGTCCATCGAGGAAGCCGTCGGGCACGCGGAGATGCTGGACGTGCGGCCGGCGATCGACCATTGGAAGGCCGGGGGTCTGGATCTCACACCGGTGCTGCATGTGCCGGAGCGGCCGCACGGCGGAACGTTGCACCGCAGCATCGGGCAGGACCATGGACTGGACCGGGCCTTGGACAACACCTTGATCCAGCTGTGCGAAGGTGCCCTCGAGGACGGTCGACCGGTATGGCTGGAGATGCCGATCCGCAACGTCAATCGCACGGTCGGCACGATGCTCGGCTATGAGGTGACCAAGCGATACGGCGGGGACGGGCTGCCCGACGACACGATCAGCCTGCACTTCACCGGGAGTGCCGGGCAGAGCTTCGGAGCCTTCGTGCCCCGCGGTATCACCCTGCGGCTGGAGGGTGATGCGAACGACTACCTGGGGAAGGGACTTTCCGGCGGGGTGATCATCGTGCATCCGGCGCCGGACGCGCCGTTCGTTGCGGAGGAGAACATCATCGCGGGGAACGTGCTGCTCTACGGCGCCACCAGCGGCTCGGCGTACGTGCGGGGGGTCGTGGGGGAGCGGTTTGCCGTGCGCAACAGTGGGGCCGTGGCGGTGGTCGAGGGGACCGGCGATCACGCCTGCGAGTACATGACCGGCGGCCGGGTGCTTATCCTCGGCGGGACCGGACGGAACGTGGCCGCCGGCATGTCCGGCGGAATCTGCTATCTGCGCGACCTGCCCGGTGCTCGCGAACGGGTCAATCCCGAGTTCGTCGAGCTCGAACCGCTGGATGCGGATGACGTCGTCTTCGTCGGTGAGCAACTCGCCCGCCACGCCAAGGAAACCGGCTCGCCGCTGGCTGCGCGGCTCACCCAGGCCGACTTCGTCAAGGTGATGCCCCGCGACTACAAGCGGGTGCTCACCGCCATGAAGGACGCCGAAGGGCGTGGGGTTTCGGCCGACGACGCCGTCCTGGAGGTGTTGAGCCGTGGCTGACCCGCAGGGATTTTTGAAGTTCGAGCGCACCACCGCCAGCCGCCGTCCCGTCGATGTGCGGATTCACGACTGGCGGGAGGTCTATGAACCTTTCCCCGCGGAGGACCTGCGCAATCAGGCGGCGCGATGCATGGACTGCGGCATTCCGTTCTGCCACAACGGCTGCCCGTTGGGGAACCTGATTCCGGAGTGGAACGATCTGGTTCGGCGCGATGACTGGCGGATGGCGATCGAACGCCTGCATGCCACCAACAACTTCCCGGAGTTCACCGGCCGGCTCTGCCCGGCCCCCTGCGAGTCGGCCTGCGTGCTGGGCATCAACGCCGATCCGGTCTCGATCAAGCAGGTTGAGGTGGAGATCGTCGACCGGGCCTGGGCGGAAGGCTGGATCGAACCGCAACCCGCCGGGGTGCGCTCCGGGAAGAAGGTGGCGGTGGTGGGGTCCGGGCCGGCCGGACTGGCCGCCGCCCAGCAGCTGTCCCGGGCCGGCCACGATGTGGTGGTCTATGAGCGCGCCGATCGCCCGGGTGGGTTGCTGCGCTACGGGATTCCCGAGTTCAAAATGGAAAAGCGGCACCTGGACCGCCGGCTGGCCCAGATGCGCGCCGAGGGCACCGAGTTTCGCTGCGGGGTAGAGGTCGGCGTCGATGTCACCGCGTCGGCCCTGCGTGGTTCGTATGACGCCGTCGTGCTCGCGGGCGGGGCTACGGCGGCCCGCGAGCTGCCCGTCCCCGGCCGGGAGCTGGCGGGCATCTCGCTGGCGATGGAGTACCTGGAGCCGGCGAACCGGGTGCAAGCGGGGGATCTGGCCGCGGTGCCACCGGACCTGGACGCCGCCGGACGCGATGTCGTGATCATCGGTGGTGGGGACACGGGCGCCGACTGCCTGGGTACGGCGCACCGTCAGGGGGCGCGGTCCGTCACCCAGCTGGAAATCTTGCCCCGGCCGCCTGCCTCCCGGGCCGAGCAGACCCCGTGGCCGCTGTGGCCGCTGATGTACCGGGTGTCGTCGGCGCATGAGGAGGGCGGTGAGCGGATCTTCGCCGTCCAGACCCAGGCCTTTACCGGCGATGACAGCGGCCGCGTGGCCGGGCTGGTGCTGGTGGAGGTCGCGCCGGCCGGCGGCGGCTTCGCCCCCGTCGCCGGGACGGAACGCACCGTGCCGGCGCAGCTGGTCCTGTTGGCCATGGGCTTCACCGGACCCGAACGCGCGGGACTGATCGAGGAGCTCGGTCTGCAGATCGACGGCCGCGGCAACGTGGCCCGCGACAGGTCCTACGCGACCAGCGTGCCCGGCGTCTACGCCTGCGGCGACCTGGGTCGGGGCCAGTCGCTGATCGTCTGGGCCATTGCGGAAGGCCGATCCGCGGCGGCCGCCGTCGACCGGGACCTAGGCGGCGACGCGCTGATGCCGGCCCCCCTGATCGCTACGGCCACCCGGTGAGCCGGTAGGGTCGCCCCCGTGACCGGGGCTTTGGCGGTGAGCCGAAGCGACCGGATCATCTGCGGGGCAGCACTTGTTGCCGCGGCGCTCACCGGGGTGCTGCGCTACGCGCCGATCGGCACGGTCTTGCCGTTCGTGGTGGGAGCGGTCGCGCTCGCGCTGCTCGCCTCGGTGGTGGGGCGAGCGGTCGAGGCACTGGGTGATCGGCTCGGCGCGGGGGCGACGGGTGTCCTGCAGTCGGCGCTGGGCAACCTCCCCGAGTTGTTCGTGGGCATCTTCGCCCTGCGGGCCGGTCTGGTCGGGGTCATCCAGGCGGCGCTGGTCGGGTCCATCCTCGCCAACGTCCTGCTGGTGCTGGGACTGGCGTTCCTTGCCGGAGGGCTCCGGCACGGCACGCAGCGTTTCGATTCGGCCCGGGCCCGGGAGATCTCGGTGCTACTGCTGCTCGCCGTCGCCGCCCTCGCGGTGCCGTCGCTGGCCTCCTCCCTGCACACGGCGGCCGCGGCCCACGAGAACACCCTGTCGGAAATCGTGGCGGTGGTGCTGCTCCTCGTGTTCGCCGCATCGGTACCCAGTTCCCTGCGCAAGTCGGCGGCCGAGAGCGACGGCGAGGAGCCGCACGCGGCCCGGTGGCCGCTACCGGTGGCGATGGTCGTGCTCGGGGTGGCGTCGATCGGGGCGGCGTTCGTATCGGATTGGTTCGTGCACGCCCTTGAGCCGGCGGTCAAGTCGCTCGGCATCAGCGACACCTTCGCCGGGTTGATCATCGTCGCCATTGCGGGTAACGCGGTCGAGAATGTCGTGGGCATCCAGCTGGCCTTCGCCGGCCGCACCGACTATGCGGTGTCCGTGGTGTTGAATTCCCCGCTGCAGATCGCCCTGGTGCTGATCCCCGCGTTGGTGCTTCTCTCGCAGTTTCTCGGGGGGGCGACGCTCACCCTGGCCCTACCACCGTTGCTGCTGGCCGCCCTGGTGGTGGCCGCGCTCGTGGCGGCCTACGTCGTCGTCGATGGGGAGTCGACCTGGCTGGAGGGGGCGACCCTGATCGGCCTGTACGTGGTGGTCGCAACCGCCTTCTGGTGGGGCTAACCAGGCCTGCGGTGATCATGCAATTGTGGTCGTAAAAAGCCAATGTTTGCAGCTATTTTTGCATGATCACCGAGTGGCGTCACGCTGTGTCAAAGGCGTGGTGACGCAGGGTTCAGCCGAGGCGGGTGGCCGGCAGCAGGGCGCCCGCCGCCAGGCCCAGCACATACAGCCAACCGAAGGCGCGGTTGTGGACCAGGCAGACGCGGTGATACCACAGCGGCCAGCCCACATAGCCGGCCGGCGGCTGGCTGGGGGCGGGGGTGGCCATCACCTTCACCGCCCGCAGCGCACGGGGCGCGGCGAGCACCACCACCAGCGTGAAGAGCGACAAGGCCCCGACAGCAACGCCCACCACCACGAACAGATACATACCCAGCAGGGTGCCCTGGTTCAGCTTCCGGGCTCGGCTTTCCCCGAGCAGGACCGGCAGGGTGCGCTGGTGCTGGCCGTCATCGAACTGGCGCTGGTCGATGTGCTTGCCCACCAGGATGGACATCACGCCCAACCCGTAGGGCACCGAAGCCAGCAAGGCCGCGCCCGAGGAATGCCCGCTGATCACGTAGTAGCCGCCGGCGACCATGAGCGGTCCCCAGACGATGAAGGCCGCGACCTCGCCCAATCCCAGCTCTTTCAGTGCCCGCGGCGCAGCGTCGTAGGCCCACAGGAGCAGCGCCCCGATCGCCACCAGCAGCACCGCCGGCCAGCCCCGCAGGACCACGAAGTACACGCCGATCGCGGCGGCGACCGTGCCCAGCACAGCCAACCCGGATACCAGCAGCCGGGAGGTGACCGCACCGCTGAGGAGCGGATGCACGGTGTACCGGCGCCGCGGGGAGTCCTCCGTGTCGTGCCCGCGCCGGGCGCCGAAGTAGTCGTTGGACAGGTTGCTGATCGCATGCAGCACGACATAGGCGACCACCAGCAAGATGAACGGGAGGACCTCGAAGCGGCGATCGGTGGCAACCAGCAATCCGGCGATCAGCGACGCCTGAAAGGAGATGACCAGGATCACACTGCGGGCCGAGTACAGGAACCGGGCCACCGGGTCGAGGGTCGTCAACTCCTCCGCCAGCGGCGGGTAGAAGCCGGTGAAGGCCCGGGCCCACTCGCGGGGCCCACGCCCCGCGGGACGCCTGCCGGACGGGACAGCCGACGGCTGGGAGGGAAGGGTCGCGCGGGTCATGTCGGCGCTCCTTGGCGCTGGAGTGATCGTGCGACCGACGGTACCCCGGACCGCGGCCGGTGACCTACCGGGACCGGACGGTCGGTGATCCGCCCCGGCCGGTGCTGACGCGGCTCGGCGCGCAAGGCACTCGGCTACCCGAACGGCCGGACCACGGTGGGCAGGATCGTCAGCCCGGCCAGGTTGGTGGTGAACGGGGTGTAGGCGACGCCGCTGGCCACGTTCAACGCGTTGACCAGCATGCCCGCGCCGACATAGATGGCTACGTGCTCTACCACGTCCTTCGAGGCGAAGAACACCAGGTCACCGGGCTGGCGCTGTGCGAGCGGAACGTGACGCAGCCGCGGGTCGGCGTACACCGAATAGGAACTGGTGTCATGGTTGTTGTCGTTCGCTGCCTGCGGCACCGGCTGGATGTCCAGACCCGCATGGAACAGCGACTGCTGCACCAACCCCGAACAGTCCACCCCCTGCGCCCGGGTGCCCGCGCCGCCGTACACGTAGCGGCCGCCGACGTAGGACTCGGCGAAATCAAGCTCGGCACCGATCCGCTGTTGGGCAGTGGCCCACAGCGGGAGGGCCGGCGGTGCCTCGTATTGGTCCACGCACCAGGTGTCGCCGGGGAGACCCAGCGCCTGCCAGGTGGCCAGATCGACCCGGCCGCTTCCGGGTAGCCCCTGGGACCGCTGGAACTGCGTCACCGCCCCGACGGTTTCGCTGTCCATCCAGGTCGGGTGCGCCTGGGGGAAACCGAGCCGGTCTTGCACCATCGCGACCTTGACCCCGGCGGTCAGGTCGAGCGGCTGCCCGGGCGTCTGACCGTGCAGGACCTGGCAGCCGCCGATCACCGGCGCCAGGTGGGTGGTCGGGATCAGGTAGGGGGACCCGATCGTGATGGGACCCACGCCGGCGCGGACGACGAGGCTGCCGATGTCGGTGACCACGAGGTTGTTGGCGTGGCCGGTGCCCTGGGTTCGCGATGCCCACAGTGGGGCGCCGGAGGCGTCGTACAGCACGACGTTGCCGTCGGTCTGCACCACGAGGCTCGCCGCAGCCGAGCCGCGCGCGCCGGTCGACCAGACGACTCGTCCACCGTTGCCATCGACCAGGGTGAGGTCGCCGTGCACGCCTAACCCAATCCGGTACCGGCCGTTCGGGGAATGCAGAAATTGCCCCGCCGACAGGCTGCCGGGCGCCGAGAGGCTGTCGCTGCCGGGCGCACCCGTTGCCCAGAGCGCTCCGCGGGCTCCGTACAGAACCAGGTTTCCGTCATCCTGCATCGCCAACGTGTCGGTGCTCCCCGTCCCCGGCGTCCGGGACGACCACCGGGGGTGGCCGCCGCGGTCGTAGAGAACCAGGTTGCCGTCAGACTGCAGCACCCACTGGGCACCGGGGGTCCCCGCGGTGCCCGTCGCCCACAGCGCTCGACCGTTGCCGTACACCACCACGTTGCCGTCGCTTTGGACGATCGCTCGGTACTGCCGGTTCGGGGAGCGGATGTCCTGGCCGCTGGTCAGCACGATCGGGGCCCGTACCTGGCTAGGGGCGGCCGCCCGGCTGGCGCGGGCCGCGCCGGGTCCCGCGATCGAGCCCCCGGCGCCCCAGGCGCCCCCGGCGCCCAGAACGCTCCCGGCACCCGCGGCGCCCAGAGCGCTCCCGGTCAGGACCGTGAACACCGCGATCGCGCTGAACCCCGCCCGCACCACGCCTGCCCGGATCATCGGCGCCGTATCCCCCCACGTCGGTCTGAACCCTGTCATCTGGAATAACGATGAATCTCGCCAAACGGGTTGCCGGTGGAGTCGGCGAGGATGAGGCGGTGCCCCTCGCCGACGAACTCGCCGCGGCCGGCGTGGGGGTCGGTACGCCGTTGGCGGTGGTGATCGTGCCCGGCAAGGGGCTGGCTCTCGCCTGGGAGCAGGAGGGCCGGACGATCGAGGACCCGTACCCGGCAAAGGTGGTGCGCGACGTCGCCGCGCTGAATCCGCGCTGGACGTGGTGGTCCGCGCGGGAAACGGCCACCGCGCTCATTGCCGCGCAGGTGCGGCCGCGGACCTGTTGGGACCTCGCCGCGGTAGGCCGGCTGGCCCACGGCATCCGGCGGGGTGACCCCGGTGCGATCTGGGCCGCCGGTCACGGCCTGCCCGAGCCGCCCGTGGTCGGACCCAGACTGGATCTGCTCGATCTGGACACCGACGGCACCGGCCCGGTCCGGCCCGACGGGCAGCTGAGCCGCGAATGGCTCGCCGGCGCCTGGTCCAGCACGCTCCCCGCGGCGCTGACCTGGGCCCGCTTGGCGCTCGGAGTCCAATGCACCCAGGAGGCCCTGCTGCGGGAGCTGCCGGATCCGCGGACCGCTCCTCGCCAGCTACCGCTGGCGCTGCTCACCGCCCGCGCCGAGTCCGCGGCGGCCCTGCTCGCCGTCGAGCTGGAGCACGACGGGCTGCCCGTCGATCGCGCGGTGGCAGCCCGATTGCTGGACCGACTGATTGGCCCCCGCCCGGCGGATGCTGCGGCGGCGGCCGAACAGCGCCGGCAGCGCGATGCCGCTGTCCTGCAGCACTTTCCCGGCCCCCCCATCGACCTGCGGCATCCCCTGCAGGTCCGGGGCCTGCTGGCCCGAATCGGGCTGGACCTGCCCGACACCCGGTCCTGGCGCCTGGAGCCGCACGCGGGTACCTCGCCGGGGGTGGCGGCGCTGCTGGCCTGGCGCAAGGCCGAGCGCCTCGCGACCACCTACGGCTGGGGTTGGCTGGATCGACACGTTTCGGCGGACGGCCGGCTCCGCGGAGCCTGGGGGGCCGCCGACGCGGCGGCAGGGCGGATGACCGCGCAGGCCGGCCTGCACAACCTGCCCGGCGAACTGCGGCCGGCGATCATCGCGGCGCCCGGCTGGGTGTTCGTGCGGGCCGACCTCGGGCAGGTGGAGCCGCGGGTGCTGGCCGCCGTCTCCGGCGACCTGGGCCTCGCCCGCGCCGCCCAGGAGGACGACCTCTACGCGCCGGTCGCGGCGCAACTGCGCTGTGATCGGCCGACGGCCAAGATCGCCGTCCTGGCAGCCATGTACGGCCAGACGTCCGGCGCGGCCGGGGCGGCGCTGCGCGACATGGACCGGGCCTATCCCTCGGCGATGGCCTACTTGCGTGCCGCCGAGGCCGCCGGCATGGCGGGAACCGACCTGCGGACATACGGCGGCCGGCTGCTGCGGCTCACCGCCTCGCCGGCCTTGCCGGAACCCGAGGAGGACGCGACGCACCAGCGGGCGAGCCCCACGCACGGCCGCTTTGCGCGTAACGCGGTCGTCCAGGGCGCGGCAGCCGAGTTGTTCAAGGCCTGGGCCGTGACCGTTCGCGACGGGATCGGGACGGGGGGCGGTGAGGTCGTGTTGTGCCTGCACGACGAACTGCTCCTGCACGTGCCCCGCGACGGGGCCGAGCAGGCCGCGGCATTGCTGCGCGACGCGTTGGCGGCGACCGCCGATTGGTGGGCGGCGGGGAGCCGGGTGCGCTTCGTGGCCGAGGTTTCGACGGCCGACAGTTGGGCCGACACGCATTAGCCGGGCCGGCCGTACCGCGGCCACCCGACCTGGGTACGGTGGCCACCCGAGGGTCCAAGGAGGTCTGATGGCGCAGCAGAAGCTTCCCGCGTCCACCGCTCGCGAGCGTCCCACCGACGCTGCCCAGGACAGTCCCGCAGACGCCGTCGACGGGCTGGTTGAGGCGGACCTGCTGGTCGAGGACATCTCGATCGACGGCATGTGCGGTGTCTACTGAGCGTGACGTTCGCCCCCGACCGTCCCTACCGGTTGCACCCGTCGGTGGGGCTGCGCCCGGAAGGCTTCGGGGCGCTGGCCTACCACTACGAGACTCGGCGGCTCACCTTCGTCAAGGACGCGGAGCTCACCGACGTGCTGCGACGGCTTGCCGACTACCCGGACGTGCTGAGCACGCTGATCGCGCTCGGCGTCCCGGCGGCCCGGCACGCCGGTTTCGTGGCGGCCTTGGCACGACTCGCGGCCGCGGAGGTGATCTGTGACCGCGGTTAGCCTGGTCGAGCAGATGGCCGGTGGCCTGCACGCCCCGGTATGCCTGACCTGGGAGTTGACCTACGGCTGCAACCTGGCCTGCACGCATTGCCTGTCGAGCAGCGGTCGGCGCGACCCGGATGAGCTTTCCACCGCCGAATGCCGCGCGGTGATCGACGAACTCGCCTCGATGCAGGTGTTCTACGTCAACCTCGGCGGCGGGGAGCCGACCCTGCGTCCGGACTTCTGGGAGATCGTGGACTACGCGATCCAGCGCAAGGTCGGGGTGAAGTTCTCCACGAACGGCACCCGCCTCGATCCGGCGGCGGCGAGGCGCATCGCCGGCACCGACTATCTCGACGTGCAGGTTTCCCTCGACGGGACGAGCGCCGCAGTCAACGATGCCATCCGCGGCGCCGGCTCGCACGCGGCCGCCGTGCGAGCGATGGACAACCTGGCCGCGGCAGGCGCGAAGGGCTTCAAACTCAGCGTGGTCGTGACCCGGGACAACGTCGATCAGCTCGATGAATTTCACGAGCTCGCCGGCCGCTACTCGGCGCAGCTACGGCTGACCCGGCTGCGTCCGTCTGGTCGGGGCGCGGACGTGTGGGGGCAGCTGCATCCCACCCAGGCCCAGCAGCGTCAGCTGCACACCTGGCTCGTGCAGCACCCGCGCACGCTGACCGGAGACTCCTTTTTTCACCTCTCGGCGCTGGGGGAGCGGCTGGCCGGCCTCAACCTGTGCGGGGCCGGCCGGGTGGTCTGTCTCATCGATCCGATCGGCGACGTCTACGCCTGCCCGTTCGTGCTCCATGACCGCTTCAAGGCGGGGAATGTCCGCGCGGCCGGTGGCTTCACCTCCGTCTGGCGGGACTCGCAGCTGTTCACCGAGCTGCGGGCACCCGCGAGCCCTGGGGCGTGCGGCTCCTGCGGCTCGTACGACGCCTGCCGCGGTGGGTGCATGGCCGCCAAGTTCTTCACCGGTCTGGAACTCGATGACCCCGACCCGGAGTGCGTGCTCGGGCACGGTGAGGCGGCCCTGCTCGCTCGCACGGGTGCGGCAGCGCCCCACCCCGGGCGGGGACATTCGCACGGTGCCGGCAGCGAACCGGTGCTGGTGCGCCTCGGCCGCAGACCGGACTGAGCGGTGCGCCTGCTCGCACCGGTCGACGTCGGATCGCGGCGGGCCCGTAATCGGCTGATGTTCGGTCCGCACGAGACGAATCTGGGCCTGGGCCGAGCGTTCTCCGCGGCGCACCAGGCCTACTACGCGCGGCGTGCCCTCGGCGGCTGCGGCATCGTCGTCACCGAAACCGCCTCGGTGCACGACAGCGACTGGCCCTACGAGCGGGCCCCCGCGGCCGCCGAGGCAGGCGCCGGCTGGCGCCGGATTGCGGGCAGCCTGCACGACCACGACACGCTGTGCCTCGCCTCCCTCGGGCACGCCGGGCTGCAAGGCTCCAGCGCCTATCACCAGCAGGCCCTGTGGGCCCCGTCGCGGTTCCCTGATCCGGTCACGCGGGAAGTCCCCATGGTGATGGAGGGGATCGAAATCGCCGCACTGGTGGACGGATTCGCGAGATCGGCAGGGATCGCGGTGCAGGCGGGGTGCGACGGCGTCGAGTTGGAGGCCGGTCAGCACAGTTTGCTGCGTCAGTTCCTGTCGGGCTTGACCAACACCCGCGACGACGATTACGGGGCCGACCGCACCCGGCTGGTCCGGGAAGTGATCGGCGCCGTCCGCCGCGAACTAGGCCCCCTACCGGTGCTGGGCTTGCGGTTGTCCTGCGATGAACAGGCGCCCTGGGCGGGCATCACCCCGGAAGATGCCGGGCCGCTCGCGGCAGCGTTGGCCGGCGGCGTCGACTACGTCGTCGCGGTCCGGGCCGGTCCGTTCGACGCGGCCGGAACCAGGCCGGACAGCCACACCGAACCCGGCTTCGCCTTGCCGTTGGCGATCGCGCTGCGGGCCGCCCTGCCCCTCGAGATACGCGTCGTCGCCCAGGGGTCGCTTATCGACGCGGAACTGGCGGAGCAGGCCTGCGAGCATGCAGATCTGGTGGAGATGACCCGCGCCCAGATCGCCGACCCGGACCTCGCGGTCACGCTGGCCCGCGGCGCCACCCCAAGGCCGTGCGTGCTGTGCAACCAGACCTGCCGCGTGCGCGACGCGCGCAATCCGATCGTCACCTGCATCGGCGAACCGCGATCCGGGCACGAGCTCACCGACCCGGAACCGGCGCGGGACCCGAACGGGCAAGCCCAGCAGGTCACCGTGGTCGGCGCCGGCCCGGCCGGGTTGGAAGCCGCCCGGGTCGCCGCGTTACGCGGGCATCAGGTGACCGTGTACGACCGGACGAGCCGTGCCGGTGGTGCGGTCCGCGAGGCGGCCCGCGGCGCCGGTCGAGGGTCGCTCGCGCGGCTGACCGACTGGCTGGCCGCAGAGTGCGGGCGCCTCGGGGTGCAGTGGGAACTCGGCACCGAGGTGGAGCGGCTGCCGGACAGCGGCCCGGTCCTGCTCGCCACCGGCTCGGTCCCCCGCGAGCCGCCGTGGCTCGCGCAGTGCACGCTGCCGGTGTTCGGCGCCCGGGAGGTGCTGGCCGGGGTCACGCTGCCCGACGGCCCCGTCCTGATCGATGATCCGGTCGGCGGCCCGGTGGGGGTCAGCGTCGCCGAGCGATTGGCGGCCGAAGGCCGTAGCGTCACGCTGCTGACACCGGACACCGTGGTCGGCAGCCAGCTCGCGCGCACCGGCGACCTCGCCCCGGCGAATGCCCGGCTCGCGCGCGCCGGCGTCACGTCCCTGAAGCGCTGCCTGCTGCGCGGCGCGGACCCGGCCGGCGCGATCGTGGAGGACAGGTACACCGGTGAGCGGCAGGTGCTCAGCGCCGGCTGCATCATCGACGCAGGCCACCTGCTGCCGCACGCGCCGCTCGCCGAGGGGCACGACGAGGATCCTCGGGTGGTGGTGATCGGCGATGCGGTGGCCCCCCGGACCATCGCCGAGGCCGTGCTGGAAGGGCGCCGCGCCGGGCTGGCGGTGGGGGCGCGATGAGCGCCGCGGGCACCTACCGGCACCTGTTCACCCCGCTCACGGTGGGCCCGGTCACGGTCCCGAACCGGATCGTGTTCTCCGCCCACCTGACCAACTACGCGCTGGACGGGCGCCCATCTGCGCAGCACGCGGCCTACTACGCGGCCCGCGCCGCCGGTGGTGCGGGGCTGATCATCACCGAGGAGCACTCGACCCACCCGACCGACTGGCCCTACGAGAAGCTGATCCACGGCTTCCACCCCGACGTCATCCCCGGATATCGGGAGATCACTGACGCCGTGCACGCGCACGGCACCCCGATCTTCGCGCAGATCAATCACAACGGCGGTCAGGCCAGCAGCATGTACACCCGGTTGCCGGTCTGGGCGCCGAGCGCGGTGCCCGACCCGCTGTTTCGCGAGGTCCCCAAGGCGGTCACGCCTGGGGATATTCGCGAGATCGTCGCGGGCTACGCGCTGGTGGCCGGCCATTGCCGGGAGGGGGGCTTCGACGGCATCGAACTGCAATGCAGCCACTCCTCGATCGTCCGCGGTTTCCTCTCCCCGGCGACCAACATCCGCACCGACGAATACGGCGGCCCGCTCGCCAATCGCAGCCGGCTGCTGCTGCAGATCGTGGCGGCCGTTCGGGAGGCCATCGGACCCGGATTAGCGCTGGGGGTGCGGCTGTGTGGCGACGAGCTCATCGAGGGGGGCACGACCATCGGGGAGGCGGTAGCCGTGGCCCAGCTGGTGGAGCAGACCGGGGCCGTCGACTACGTCAACACCTCGATCGGCACCGCCACCGCCACGTTGCACATGATCGAGGCATCGATGCAGGTGCCCCCGGGCTACGCGTTGTGGATTGCTTCAGCGATGCGCAAAGCGATCTCGCTGCCGGTGGTGGGGGTCGGCCGGTTCAAGGACCCGCGGCAGGCCGACCGCGCCTTGATCGACGGTCACGCCGACCTCATCGGCGTGGTCCGCGGGCAGATCGCCGATCCGGACTTCGCGGCCAAGGCACGCGCCGGCGAGGCCGGAACTATTCGGGCCTGCCTGTCCTGCAACCAAGAATGCGTCGGTCGGATGGGGCTGAATCGGTGGCTCGGATGCATCGAGAACCCCCGGACCGGTAAGGAAGGCTCCCTTCCCGCGGTGCAGGCGACCGCTCCGCGAAGCGTCCTCGTGGCCGGCGCCGGACCGGCCGGGCTGCAAACCGCCATCGCCGCCGCGCAAGCGGGGCACCGGGTCAGCCTGCATGAAAAGAGCTCGGCCGCAGGCGGTCTGCTCCGGCTCGCGGCCACGGTGCCGCACCGAGCCGAGTTGGGGGAGCTGATCCGCAATCAACTCGGCGAGCTGGCCCGGCTGGGGGTGGCTGTCCGCTACGACAGCTGCATCGACGTAGCGGCCGTGCGCCGGGAACATCCGGACGTCGTCGTCGTCGCCACCGGCAGCGAACCGGACCGGCCGTGGTGGGCTGGCGACTCCGATCACGTGGTCGACGTGATCGGGGTGCTGAACGGTGAAGCGCGACCGGCCGGCGAGGTCCTGGTGGTCGACGAGATCGGCTTCCACCACGCCCCGTCCGTCGCCGAACTGCTCGCCGACCGCGGCTGCCAGGTGGAGGTGATCACTCCGGCGATGGTCGTGGGGCAGGACCTGGGGCTCACCTTGGACATGGAGTCCTGGTATGTCCGGGCCGGCGCCAAGCGCATCGTGCAGACCACGGACGTGATAGTCACCGCCGCGAGCCCCAACCCGGCCGGCCGGCTGACCGTGGGGCTGATGCAGCACACCACCGGCGCCATCTTCACCCGGACCGTCGATTGGCTGGTGCTGGCGGTGCCCCCCCGCCCGCTGGACCGGCTGTGGCACGAGCTGCAGGCCACCGGACCGCAGGTCTACCGCGTCGGTGACTGCGTGGCTCCCCGGCGCGCGCACGCCGCGGTCATCGAAGGTGATCGGGTCGGTGCGTGGCTGTGACCGGCTGGGGGATCGCCGTCGTTCCGGTACGGGCCGGCGCGCTGCCGTTGGGGGCGGACGAGACCGTGGCCGAGTCCGGTGGGGTGGCGCTGCTCGTCGGCAGCGGCACGATCGAAGCGGCCGAGCGGCTCGGCCCGCGAGCGGGTCAGGTCGAGGTCTGGGAGGCCGGCGATTATCGGCCGGGGGCCTGGGCCGCCCGCCTCGCGGCCCAGCTGGCCGGATACGACACGGTGCTGCTGCCCGCCTCCCCCGACGGGCGGGACCTCGCCCCACGGCTGGCGCTGATGCTCGACCGGCCGCTGTATGCGCCCGCGATGACGGTGACCCCCGGCCAGGTGACCGTCATCCGGGGGAGCGGGCTGCGCCTCGAGGAGCACACCCGGACCGGTCCCTGCGTGGCGACGCTGCAACCCGGCGTTCGCGGAGCCGAGGCGGTGAACACGGCCGTGCCGATCCCCGTGGCGTTGCATCCCGTGACCCCGCCCAGCGCCATCCCCGACGCCCTGTTCGTGGACCTGCTCGCGGCGGATCCGACCACCGTCGACCTCGCCGACGCGCGGGTGATCCTCACCGCCGGGGCGGGCCTGGGCAGCGCCGAATGCGTCGACCTCGCCGTCCGGGTAGCCACCGGGCTGCATGCGTCCTTCGGGGCCACCCGGGTCGTCACCGACGCCGGCTGGGCACCGGTTTCCCGGCAGATCGGGACCACCGGGGTGGTCGTCTCGCCCGCGGTCTACCTCGCGTTCGGCGTCTCCGGTGCGGTGCAGCATCTCAGCGGGCTGGGCCGGCCCGATACGGTGATCGCGGTCAACACCGATGAGTCGTGCCCGATGATGGCCATGGCGAACCTCGCACTCGTCAGCGACGCCCGGGCGCTGCTGCAGGTGCTGGCCGAACGGCTCGGCGTCGCGGCGCCGCCGGGTGGGGGAGTAGGACCGTGACACAGCCGGACGTGAGGAACGACCCGCCGGACTTCGACGTGGTGGTCGTCGGCGCCGGACCGGCCGGTTCCGCGGCGGCGTTGACCGCTGCCCGCGGGGGATTGCGGGTCTGTCTGCTCGAGCGCGGACCGTTTCCCGGTTCGAAGAACATGTACGGGGGGGTCGTCTACCCGCGGGTCCTGGACGCGCTGCTGCCGCAGTGGTGGGAGCGGATGCCGGTGCAGCGCTGGGTGACGCGCCGGGCGACGATGCTCGCCACCGAGACCCAGGCGCTCACCGTGGACTACCGGACCGAGGCGTGGTCGCGGCCGCCCTACAACGGCGCGACCGCCTACCGCGCCGAGCTCGACCCTTGGCTGGCCCAGCAGGCGGTCGACGCGGGCGCCATCCTGGTGACCGGAACGACCGCCGTTGGCCTGCTCCGCGACGGTCGGGGCCGCGTGCATGGGGTCCGTACCGACCGCCCGGACAGCACCCTGACCGCCCCGCTCATCATCGCCTGCGACGGGGTGAATTCGTTTCTCGCGAAGGAGGCGGGGCTGTACCCGTCGTTTTCCGCGGACAACATCACGCTGGGCGCGAAGGAGGTCCTCGGCCTGCCCAAGGAGGAGATCGACAAGCGCTTCGGGGTGACCGGCCGGGAGGGGGTGGACATCGAGATGCTCGGAGTGACCGGGGGGATTCCGGGCGGCGGCTTTCTGTACACCAATCTCGATTCGATCAGCATCGGGGTCGTGGTGAGCGTCACGGCGCTGGCGCGGGCCAAGGTGCGCCCGGAGGAGTTGATCGCCCGGGTCAAGAGGCATCCCGCGCTCGCCGGCTACCTGCGCGGGGCACGGCTGCTGGAGTACTCGGCCCACGCCATCCCCGAAGGCGGCTACGACGCGATGCCGGGCCTGGTCACCGACGGAATGCTCGTCGCCGGTGACGCCGCCGCCATGTGTCTGGCCGCGGGAATCTGGCTGGAGGGCGTGAACTTCGCGCTGGCCGCGGGCGCGGCCGCCGGGGACACCGCCGTCGAGGCGATCCGCGCGGGGGACACCAGCCGGATGGGCCTGGCCGGATACCACCGCCGGCTGGAAGGCGGGTTCGTGCTCCCCGACCACCGCAAACTGCGCCGGGCCCCGCACCTGCTGCTCTCCGGCCGGATGCAGGAGGTCTACCCCCGGCTGGCCTGCGACCTGGTGGAGAACATGTTCACCGTCACCAACCCGACGCCGAAAAAGGGCCTGGGGCGGCTGGTTCGGCAAGGGGTGGGCGAGCGGGGCCTGCGCTGGCGGGACCTGGCGCGGGACAGCCTGACCGCATTGCGTACCTTCGGCTGATGAGCAGCCTGCCGGAGGTGTCCCTCGAGGACCGGATGGCCACGGTGGAGTTCCGCGTCGCGGACCGAGCACACATCACCATCGACGGTGATGCTTGCCGAGGCTGCACCACGCAGGCCTGCGTAACCGCTTGCCCGGCAGCCCTTTTCGTGCCGACCTCGGACGGAGGCATGCTGTTCAACTACGAGCAGTGCTTCGAATGCGGCACCTGCTACCTGGTGTGCAACACCGAGGGGGCGATCACCTGGACCTACCCCGAAGGCGGCCACGGCGTCGCTTTCCGTCGGGCATGAGCAGCGGGTGAATTGCATCGTTCTGCTCAAGCTGGTCGCCCTGCAGCCCAGCATCGATCCGCTGACGGGGGTGGCCCTGCGCGACCCCCATGGAGGCCTGTCCGCGGCCGACCGGTGCGCGCTGGAGCTGGCGGTGCAAACGGGCGACGAGGTGCTTGCGCTCACCGCCGGACCGGCCGCCGCCGAACGGGTGCTCCGCGAGGCCCTCGCGGGCGGCGCCGCGCGCGCCGTCCGGATCGAGTTGCCTTCCGCGGCGTCCTCGTTGCAGGTGGCACGGGTGCTGGCCGCCCAGGTCGCGGGGCCGGCGTTGGTGTGGGCCGGTGACCATTCGTTGGATCGTGGATCAGGGTCGGTGCCGGCCTATGTCGCGGGACTGCTCGGCTGGGCCCAGGCGCTCGGCCTCGTGGCGGTCACGGCCGGCGACCCACTTCGGGTGCAGCGACGGTTGGATGCCGGGCGCCGCGAGCGGCTCGCGGTGACCGCACCCGCCGTGTTGTCGGTGGAAGCCGGGGTCATCACCCCGCGGCGGCCCACCGTGCGGGCGCTGCTGCAGGCACAGCGAGCGGAGATCGCGGTGGTGCACACCTCGCCGCCGGTCCCCGAACCGGGCCGTTCGGTCCCGTTCCGACCCCGCGCGCGGGTGCTCCCGGGGCCGGATCCCGGGCTGTCCGCCCGGGACCGCCTGGTCACGCTGTCCGGGGCGCTGCGCGAGCACCAGCCACCTCGGGTCGTGCACGCGGATCCCGAGCAGGCGGCCGATGAGCTGCTGACGTTCCTGCGCGCACGCGGGGTGCCGCGATGAGGCTCGCCGACCTGAGCTGGCCGCAGGTTCCTCTCGACGCGCTGCTCGCCGTTCCGGTGGGGTCCACCGAACAGCATGGCCCGCACCTGCCGCTGTCCACCGACACCGACATCGCCGGCGCCCTGTGCGATCGGTTGGCCGCGCGCCGCCCGGGGGTCCTGGTCGCCCCCCCGGTTCCGTACGGCTCGTCCGGGGAGCACGCCGCCTTCCCCGGGACGTTGTCCATCGGCCAGGCGGCGCTCGAGCTGGTGCTGGTGGAGTTGATCCGCGGGGCCCATCAACGACGGGTGCTGATCGTCAACGGGCACGGTGGGAACGCGGCGCCGCTCACGCGGGCCGTCGCAACCCTGCGCAGCGAGGGAAGGGATGTGCTGGCGTGGTCGCCGACGGTCCGGGGCGGCGATGCCCACGCGGGCCGGACCGAGACTTCGCTCCAGCTCGCCCTTGACCCCGGCCGGGTGCGAATGCCGGCCACGGCGGCCGGGAACCCGGCCAAGCTGGCCAGCGCGGCCGGGAACCCGGCCCCGCTGGCCAGCTTGATGCCGGCGCTGGCCGAAGGCCGGCTGCGCGAGCTGAGCCCCAGCGGGGTGCTCGGTGACGTGTCCGGCGCCAGCGCCGCGGTCGGCAATGAGCTCCTGACGACGCTGCTGACCGACCTGCAGCGCTGCGTCGCCGAACGGTGGCCGACGTGACACGGGTCGCGTTGGTCACCGGGGCGGCCCGCGGGATCGGCGCGGCGACGGTCCGCCGGCTCGCCGCCGACGGCTGGGCCGTCGTCGCGGTGGACAGCTGCGCGGACGACCCGGTGCTGCCCTACCGGATGGGCAGCCCTGCGCAGCTTGAGGCCCTACGCGGCGAGGGTGAGGTGACGACGCTGATCGCCGACGCTCGGCAACCCCAGGACATCGTCGCCTTCGCGGAGCGGACCTACGGGGGGCTCGACGCGGCGTTCGCTGTCGCCGGGGTCATCGCCGGGGGCGTGCCGCTGTGGGAGATGCCCGCCGCGCAGCTCGACGCCGTACTCGCCACCGACCTGCACGCCGTGATCGCGTTGGCGCGCGCCGCTGTACCGGCGCTGCTGCGCCGCCCGGAGCCCCGGCAAGGCCGGTTCCTGGCGGTCGCCTCCGCGGCCGCGACCCGCGGACTGCCGATGCTGGCCGCCTACTGCGCCGCGAAGGCCGGCGTGACCGGGCTGGTCCGGGCCCTCGCGGTGGAACTGGCGGGGACCGGTATCACCGTCAACGCGGTGAGCCCAGGTTCGACCGACACACCCATGCTCACCGAGTCGGCCCGGCTCTACGGAATGCCGGCGGCGCAGGCATTCGCCAGCCAGCAACCGATCGGGCGGCTGCTGGCCCCGGACGAGATTGGGGCGTTGCTGGCCTGGTTGGCAGGTGGGGAGGCCAACGCCATCACCGGGGCGATCCTCCCGGTGGACGGTGGTCTGGCGCTCTGATGGAGGCTCCGCCCCCGCTCCCGCCGGGGTTCCGGCTCGTGCCCGACGCCACGTTGCGGGTTCGCGCCGGGGGCGCGTTGTTGTTGGGGGGTGCCCCGCGGCGGCTGCTCCGACTGACACCATCTGGTCGGCGCGCGGCGCTGCAGCTGCTGGCGGGCGCCCCGGTCAGCACCCCGGCGCAGGGCCTACTGGCCCGCCGGCTGACCACAGCCGGGATGGCCCACCCGGTGCCCACGGCCGGCGGTGAGCTCACCGTGACGGCCGTCGTTCCGGTCCGGGACCGGCCCGAGGCGCTGGCCCGCTGCCTGCGCGCGCTCGGTGCGCTCGACGTGCCGACGGTCGTGGTGGACGACGGCAGCGATGACCCCGCCGCCATCCGGACCGTCTGCGCCGGGCACGCGGCGCGAGTGCTGCGGCACGCCTGCGCCCGCGGTCCGGCCGCCGCGCGGAACCTCGGGGTGGCGCAGCTGGCCGCTGATGTGGTGGCGTTCGTCGACTCCGACATCGTGGCCGGACCCGATTCGTTGCCTCGCCTGCTGGCGCACCTGGCCGACCCGCAGGTCGTTGCCGTCGCGCCTCGGGTGCTGCCGGACCGCGCGTCCGGGGCCGGCGGCCGGCCGGCGGGCCGCGTGCTGCGGCAGCTGTTGGCGGTGCGCTCACCGCTGGACCTCGGTGCCCAACCGGCGCAGGTACAGCCCGGAACGGCCGTCCCGTTCGTGCCGACCGCCTGCCTGCTGGTCCGCCGCACGGCGCTGCCGGCCTTCGATGAGGCGCTGCGTTACGGCGAGGACGTGGACCTGATTTGGCGGTTGATCGACGCCGGCGGCATCGTGCGTTACGACCCGTCCGTGCAGGTGGCGCACGCCGAACCGACGACCTGGCGCGGCGCGCTGGCCCGACGCCACCGTTACGGCGGCAGCGCCGGACCGCTCGCCCGCCGGCACGGCCTGCGCTTGGCGCACCTTCGGCTCGGTGCGCTGCCGCTCACGACTGCGGTCGCGCTGGTGGTGGCTCCGGCGCGTGTGTCCGGTCCCGTCGCGGCGGCGGCGGCGGCGTGGACCGGCCAGCACCTACGCCGCGCGGGGCTGCCGCCCCGTGCAGCCGGGTTGCTCGCGGGTCAGGCGCATGCCGGCGCCGCCTGCAGCGTCGGCAGCTACCTCACTTTGCTGGCCCCGCTGTTGCCCGCCGCGGCGCTGCTCACCACGCGGACGCGCCGGCGGCTGACCGCGGTCGTGCTCGCGCCGCTCGCGGCCGAATACCTCGGCCGGCGCCCGCGGCTCGACCCGCTGACCTGGCTCGCGGCTGCGATGCTCGACGACGTCGCCTACGCGAGCGGCGTCTGGCGCGGCTGCCTGCGGGCCCGAACGGCGGCCCCGTTGCTCCCCAACGTGCGGTTCAGGCCGCGCCCTCGCCCAGGTATGCCTCCCGCACCCGCGGGTTTTCCAGCAGCGCCCGGGCCTGATCGGCCATGACGATCTCACCGGTCTCCAAAACATATCCCCGGTTGGCCAGCCGCAGGGCCTGAGCGGCGTTCTGCTCGACCAGCAGCACGGTGGTGTCCCGGGAGTTGATCTCGCGGATGATCTCGAAGATACGGGCCACGATCAGCGGCGCCAATCCCATCGACGGCTCGTCCAGCAGCAGCAAGCGCGGGCGGCTCATCAGCGCGCGTCCGATGGCCAGCATCTGCTGCTCTCCGCCGGACAGGGTGCCCCCCAGCTGGGTTCGGCGCTGCTGCAGTTCGGGGAACAGCCCGTAGATCCGTTCAAGGTCGCCTTTGACCTCGTCCCGGTGCCGGTAGGCACCCATCAGCAAGTTCTCGTGCACGCTCATCCGCGGGAAGATCCGACGACCCTCCGGGGCATGACCGAGCCCGAGGCCCACCACGGTGTGCGCGCGCATGCCCTCGATATGGCGGCCGTTCATGATGATGGCGCCGGCGGTAGGGGTCAGCAGCCCGGACAACGTGCGCAACGTGGTGGTCTTCCCCGCCCCGTTGGCCCCGAGCAGGGCGACGATCTCACCCTCGTCGACCTCGAAGCTGATGCCTTTCAACGCTTCGATGCTGCCGTAGGCCACATGCAGGTCCTCAACCGTGAGCAGCATCGCCGGCCCCGTTCTCGTCGTCGACACTGCCCAGGTAAGCCTCGATCACCGCAGGATCACGCTGGACCTGCTCCGGGGTGCCGGCAGCGATGACCCGACCGAAGTTGAGCACGACCACCCGGGTGGCGACGGACATGACCAGCCGCATGTCGTGCTCGATCAGCAGCACGGAGACGTCGCGCCGATGAATGCTGGAGATCAACGCCTCGAGGTCCCGCTTTTCGGAGGGGTTCGTGCCCGCCGCTGGTTCATCGAGCAGCAGAATCTGCGGATCGGTAGCCAGTCCGCGGGCGATCTCCAGCCGGCGCTGCTCTCCGTAGGGCAGCGAGGAGGCCACCGCGTTCGTGCGATGGGTCAGCCCGACGAATTCCAGCAGTTCGCACGCCCGATCGTTGCTCTCCCGTTCCTCGCGACGGGCCCAGGGCATCCCGAGCATCGCCGCGACGGGGCCGGTGTGCTGACCGGCTTCGACCCCCACCTTGACGTTCTCCAACGCCGTCAGGGCCGCGAACAGCCGAATGTTTTGGAAGGTCCGGGCCACCCCGAGCCGGGTGATCTGGTGCGGCTTGCGCCCGATGACGTCAAGCATCGCGCCGGTCTTGGTCAGATACCGGATGCTGCCGGTCTGCGGCCGATACACCCCGGTGAGGCAGTTGAACAGCGAGGTTTTCCCGGCACCGTTAGGCCCGATCACGGCGAGGACCTCGCCCCGGTCGAGAGCGAGATCGACGCCGGCGAGACTGTGCACGCCACCGAAGCGCAGGTTCAGCCCGGTCGCCTCCAGCAGCCGCGTGCCGTCCGCGGCGCCGGCTTCCCGCGTCACCTCGCCCGGCGCGGTCACTCGCTGCTCCGGGCCGCCACCGGGCCACCGAGCGGTTCGGTGAGGGCATCCCCTTCGACCAGGCCGGTCCGGGCCAGGGCGAACTCGAACTTGCGCCGCCGGCTCGGGAGCAACCCTTCGGGCCGGAAGATCATCATCACGATGAGCAGGGCGCCGAAGTAGATGAAGCGATCCGAGGGGGGGACATAGTCGCGCAGGGCTTCGGGAACGTATTGCAGCAGCGCCGCTCCCAGCAGCACGCCCCAGATCGAGCCCATCCCACCGAAGATCACCAAGACGAGCACGATGATGGAGTTCTGCAACAAGAAGCCGTCGGGCGTGACCGTCGAGACGTTGCTCGCGTAGATCACCCCGGCGACACCGGAGGTGGAGGCGCCGATGGCGAACGCCATCAGCTTGTACTTCAGGGTCCACACGCCCATCGCCGAGGCGGCTACCTCATCCTCCCGGATCGCGGCCCAGGCGCGGCCGACCCGGGAATGTTCCAGCCGGCTGAACAAAATCACCACGAGGATGATGAAACCGAGCACCAGGTAGTAGTAGGGCAACGGATCAAGACCCCACATGTACTTCACGCCGGCGAGGTTGACCGAGAAGTGCGGGATGTTGAATGCGCCGCTCGATCCACCGGTCACGTCGGTCTTGATGAGGGCGAACTGGTAGACGATCTCTCCGAAACCGAGGGTGACGATCGCGAGGTAGTCGCCCCGCAGCCGCAGCGTGGGGGCCCCGAGAATGATGCCCGCGGCCAGCGCGGCGATGACCGCCAGCGGCAGGATCAGGAACGGGTTGAGCTGGAACGGTGGAGTAATCGGTAAGCGGCCGGTGAAGTAGGCGGTCAGGTAGGCGCCGATCGCGTAGAACGCGATGTAGCCGAGGTCCAGCAGCCCGGCGAAGCCGACGACGACGTTGAGGCCGAGGGCGAGCAGGACGTACAGGCCGATCTCGGTGACCAGGACGGCCTGCCAGAACGACGACAAGCCCATCGGAAGCACGATGGCCGCGATGGCCAGCAAGGCGTAACCGATGCGTACGTTCCGTCGGTTTGCGCGCTGCCGCAGCCCGGCGCGCAGCGGCTTGAGCTGGTCGCTGACGTGACCGCCCCAGCCCTGCCGACCCCCGAATTCGTAGGCCGCCCACAGCCCCAGCGCGAGCGCCAGGTAGATGAACACCCGAGGTTTGAGCACGGACTGCTTCAGGCCGTACGCGTAGTCGCTCTGGGTGCCTTCCGGCCCGGTGACCACGGCGGCGACGAGACCGACCAGGACGAAGGTGAGCAGGCGGTGGGCCGGCTCGCTGCGCCACCAGGCGAGTTTGCGCGGGGCCCCGTTCTGCGTGGCGTCAACGTTGCTCACGCGGACCGTCCTAGCCGTTCGCCGAGGAGCCCTGTCGGTCGGAACATCAACACCAGCACCAAGATGACGAAGGAGATCGAGTCGCGCCAGGCTACCTGAAGGCAGGCCACCCCGAGGCTCTCCACGATGCCGAGCATGAGACCGCCGAGCACCGCGCCGCGCACGTTGCCGATGCCGCCGAGCACCGCGGCCGTGAAGGCTTTCAGGCCGGGGAAGAAGCCCATGTTGAACTGCACGTTGTAGGCCATGCCGTAGAGGAAGCCGCCGGCGCCGCCGAGCATCCCGCCGATGACGAACGTCGCCACGATCACCCGATCGATGTTGACACCCATCAGGCTGGCGGTCTCCGCGTCCTGCGCAACCGCCCGGATCCCCTGGCCCAACCGGGTCTTGGCAATCGTCCGATCCAGCACGATGAGCATCGCGATCGCGGCGACGACCACGATGATGTAGGTGAGCCGCACCGGTGCTCCGAACACCGAGAAGACGGTGCCGTCCGTGTACAAGGCGGGCACCGGGACCGGGTTGTGCCCGAACTCCTTGCCGGCCAAGTTGAGCGCGAAGAACGACGCCCCGATCGCGCTGATCAGGAAGGCCAACGGCGGGGCCTTGCGCCGCCGAAGCGGGCGGTAGGCCACCCGCTCCAGCACGAAGGCAGCCAGGCCGCCCGCCGCGGCACCGGCGGCGGTGCCCAGCACGATGTAGCCGACGCTGAGCAGACCGCTCGGGGTATGGCTGTGGCCGAGGACGCCCTGCACCACGAACAGTCCGCCGAACGCCCCGGACATGAACACTTCACTGTGCGCGAAGTTGATGAGTTGCAGGACCCCGTAGACGAGCGTGTAACCGAGCGCGATCAAGGCGTAGATCGCGCCGTTCTCGACGCCGCTGACCAGCAGCGGCCAGAAGTTCTGGCTGAAGCACATGCAGCGTCTCCCGCACGGTCGGGGCTCGAGGGCAGGGGGAAATACTGCGAGCCGGGCACCTGGGGCGCCCGGCTCGCAGTATCAGCCTCAGGAAGTGGCGAGTTTGTCGACCGGGCCGAGGTAGGTGATGGCCCCGTTCTTTACTTCATAGAGATAGACGGCAGTGCTGGCCAGCTCACCGCTGGACTGGAACTTGATGGTCTTGGTGATGCCCGTGTAGTCCAGATTGCGGACCGCATCCACGACCTTCGCCCGGTCCACGCTTGCGCCGATCCCCTTCATGGCGGAGATGACGGCATTGGCCGCGTCGTAGGCCTCTGCCGAGTAGGTCCCGGGGTCGGCGTTGAACGCTGCCTTGTAGGCGCTGACGAACGACGCGGAACTCGGGTTCTGCGCGGCGTCGACGCACGGGCAGGTCAAGAAGGTGCCCTCCGCGTTGGCGGTCCCTGCCAGCTTGATCAGGTTGGGGTCCTTCGCGCCGTCATCCGACATGAAGGTGCCCTTGAAGCCGCCGGCCTTCAGGGCCTTGAGTAGCGGACCGGCGTCGGCGTAGTAACCGCTGTAGTAGACGACGTCAGCACCGGACTGGACGACCTTGCCCGCGGCCGGCTCGTACTGCTTGGTGCCCTGCGGCACGCTGTCGTGCACGAACGGGATGTTCTTTGACTGCAGGGCGGCCTCGAACACCTTGGACAGCCCCTGGCCGTAGGCCTCGGCGTCGTCGATGGAGTACACCTTCTTGGCCTTGAGCTTCGCCGCGATGTAGGCGGCGGCGCCGTTGCCCTGCGCGTTGTCGTTAGCCACCGCGCGGAAGAAGGTCTTGAAGCCGTTCTTCGCATCGGTCAGCGACGGCTTCGTGGCCGATGCCGTGATGGAGGCCAAGTTCGCCTGGGTGAAGAAGCTTTCGCTGGCCTGCGTCGCACCGGAGAAGGCTGGCCCGACCACGGCCATCACCGAGGAGTCTCCGATAATTTTCTGCGCGGCAACCGGGCCCCCGGCTGCGGTCCCCAGGTCGTCGACGGCGTTGTATTTCAACGTGAACGGCAGGCCGCCAGTCTTGTTGGCCTGGTCGATGGCCAACTTCGCCCCGTCACAGATGTTGATACCCAGCTGGGCGTTGTCCCCGGTCAAGGGACCCTGGCAGGCGATGGTGAAGGTCTTGCCGCCCCCGCCCGCGGCACTGCTGGATCCACTTCCTGACTTGGTGCCGGAGCTGCTTGATCCGCACCCAGCCAGCGCGAGGGCGCCAAGCACGAGCGGCGCCCCTACCTTGATCATTACACGTTGACGCATAGCAACTCCTTTTGTCCGGAAAACGGCGTTCCCGGAAATGACGAGATCTCGGAGTCAGGCACTCAACGGTGACGGTGCCTGACCGGAGCGCACCGTAGCGCAGACGAACGCCGGAAAACGAGATTGCAACATCGTCGTTACCATCGCGTCGCGGTGCCCTCGGTCAGATTCGAACTGACACTGTGCGGTGTTTGAGACCGCTCTCTCTGCCGTTGGAGTACGAGGGCGTTTCGGGCGCCAGGGTAGCCCGATAGGCTTTTGATCCACCCGAGAGGTGCCGTGGACCGGGTGCCGAACCAAGCGCCGAGGGGAGCGACCGTGAGCCCTGCGCTGACCCCGCCGCGGGTCCTGATCGCCGAGGACGAAACGCTGATCCGGCTTGATCTCCGGGAAATGCTCGAGGAAGAAGGCTTTGACGTCTGCGGTGAGGCGGGCGACGGTGAGTCGGCGATCCGGTTGGCCCGCGAGCTGGGACCCGACCTGGTGATCCTGGACGTAAGAATGCCTGTTCTCGATGGCATTTCGGCGGCCGAGCAGATCGCGGGGGAGCGGCTCGCGGCGGTGGTGATCCTCACCGCGTTCAGTCAACGCGATCTGGTCGAGCGCGCGCGCAGCGCGGGTGCCATGGCATACCTGGTCAAGCCATTCCAGAAAAAGGACCTGCTGCCCACCATCGAGATGGCGATCAGCCGGTTCAGTGAAATCGTGAGCCTGGAGGCCGAGGTCGGGGACCTGCAGGGTCGACTCGAAACCCGCAAGCTGATCGAACGGGCCAAGGGGGTGCTGCAAGATCAGCACGGCCTAACCGAGCCGGACGCCTTTCGCTGGATCCAGAAGACGTCGATGGATCGCCGGAGCACGATGCGCATGGTGGCGGAGCGGGTTCTCGCCGGTGTGGACGTCCCGCCACCCCGCTGAAGCCGCCAGCGGCGGCGGCTGACGTCGCCGCCAGCGGCGGCATGTGACGTCGTCGCGAGCGGCGGCAGATGCCGTCGTCGCCAGCGGCGACCGGAGTCCCCGCGGAAGGCGCGGACCCGGGTGCCGTTGGCTCCGTCCGGGCCTTCCCCGACCCCAGACGTTATCTACTAGGCGACCCGGGCCCGCGTGGGTCAAGGTAGAGGGCGGGGCCATGCGCGCGCAACCGCCCGTTTGCCTGCGATTCGTCTCGTGCCTGTCCTACGTATCCCGAACCGGACCTCTGGCCAGCTCGGCGATTGCGCGGTCGGCGCACCGGCCTTGGGGACTACTCTCCGGTTTGCCCCACCCTGCGCGGGGCCGCTGCGCTTTCGGCGCGGACTAGGTAACGAGACTGAGGTAAGGAGGAGCTGCCGGTGGCCCGGTCCGCGCTACGGTCGTGGGGCCCCCCGGTCACGGTGCGACCCGCCACTCTCGCGGACCTGCCCGTGCTCCTCGCGTTACATCTCGAATCCGGGCGGGGACCCGTCGTGCGCTCCCGGCGCGGCGCTGCGGGCGGTCGCGAACCGGCGGTGGGGGACCGGATCACCGAGCGGTACCGCGCCGCCTTGGACGAGCCGGGTACGCGTCTGCTGGTGGCGGTCCTCGCGGACGAGCCGGTCGGGGTGGCGCTGCTGCTGCTACACGGGATCTCCTCGTCGGTCGACACCCAACCGTGCCTGCACGTGGCGCACCTGCTGGTCGCGGCCCGGACCCGGCGTCGCGGCGTCGGGCGGGCACTGCTCGCCGAGGCCGTAGCCGTGGCGGACTGTCTTGGCCTCGACGCGGTGTCGGTCGGGGTGCGGCCCGGTGATCGCGAAGCGAACCGTTACTTCGCGCGGCTGGGGTTCGCGCCCGTCGCGGTCCGGCGCCTGGCCCCGGTGGCGTTGCTGCGCCGCCAACTCGGTCAACCAACTGCGCCGGTGGCGCGTAACGGCGGCGGTCCGGGGTCGCCGGTTCTCCGGCGCCGGTTACGCACGGCGGCCCACCCCAACCCCGACCGCAAGCGCGACGCCGCGGGTACCTGACGCCAGCCGGGCCTGTCGGTGCGCGACCCTAGACTCGGGCTCGTGGCGTCTACCAAGGACCGGCCCCGGCTGTTGCTGCTCGACGGGCATTCGCTGGCGTACCGGGCGTTCTTCGCCCTGCCGGTCGAGAATTTCTCCACCACCACCGGGCAGCCGACGAACGCGGTTTACGGCTTCACCTCGATGTTGATCAACGTCTTGCGCGATGAGCAGCCCAGCCACGTGGCGGTGGCGTTTGACCTGCCGGCGCCCACCTTCCGGCATGCGGAATTTGCCGAGTACAAGGCCACCCGGTCGGAGACGCCCGCGGATTTCCGCGGGCAGGTCTCACTGATCCGCGAGGTGCTGGCCGCGCTCACGATTCCGGTGGTGTCCGCCGAGGGCTACGAGGCTGACGATGTGCTCGCCACGCTCGCCACCCAGGCCGAGGCCCTCGGCATGCAGACCTTGATCGTGACCGGGGACCGGGATGCCTACCAGCTGGTCAGCGACGACATCACCGTGCTGATGAACCGCCGCGGCATCAGCGACATGACCCGGTTCACGCCCGCCGCGGTCCAGGACAAGTATGGGCTGAGCCCCGCGCAGTACCCAGATTTCGCCGCGCTGCGCGGTGACCCCAGCGACAACCTGCCCAGCGTTCCAGGCCTGGGGGAGAAGACCGCAACGAAGCTGATCCAGCAGTTCGGCTCGTTTGCCGCGCTGGTGGATCAGGTGGACGCGGTCAAGGGCAAGGTGGGGGACAGCCTGCGGGCGCATCTGGCGGAGGTGATCCGGAACCGGAGGCTGACCGAGCTCGCGCGGGATGTGCCCCTGCCGATCGGGCCGGCCGACCTCAAGCTCGGCACCTGGGACCGCGAGGCGGTGCACCAGCTTTTCGACACCCTGCA
Source organism: Mycobacteriales bacterium (assembly GCA_035999615.1). GTDB lineage: Bacteria > Actinomycetota > Actinomycetes > Mycobacteriales > CAJCIY01 > DASYGP01. The sequence goes on along the minus strand of DASYGP010000153.1, from coordinate 27,443 downwards.
ATTCCGGGTCCTGCGCGAACGGCTCTATGCCAGCCTCGGGGCGATGGAACCGGAATCGGATCAAGGTTTCACGGTGGACGTGGTGATGTTGCGGGCCGGGGAAGTCGCCGGCTGGCTGGACGAACATTGCCCGGTGGGCGCCCGTACCGGCCTGGACTTTGCCGGATCCTGGGGGCGCGGCGGCGGCATTCTCACCGGCCTCGCGTTGGCCGCATCGGACGGGGCCGTGGCCACTCTGGATCCTGAGGCGCTGACCGGCGATGACCAGGCGGCGCTCGCGACGTTCCTCGCCGACGCGGAGCGCCCCAAGGTGGCGCACGACGTGAAGGGCCCCTCCCACGCGCTGACCGCCGCCGGGATGACCCTGGCCGGGGTGATCACCGACACAGCCCTCGCCGCCTACCTGGCGCTGCCCGGGCAGCGCAGCTTCGACCTGGGTGACCTGGCGCTGCGTTACCTGCATCGGGAGCTGCGCGCCGAGTCCAGCGGGCAGGCGGAGGGGCAGTTGTCGTTCGACGGCGCCGACGAGTCCGGGGTGGCCGAGGCGCTGGGGGTTCGCGCCCGGGCCGTCCTGGACCTGGCGGCCTCCCTGGAGCAGGACCTGGAACGGCGGGAGGCCAGCAGCCTGCTCCGCGACCTGGAGCTGCCGCTGCTCGGCGTCCTCGCCGACATGGAACGGGTGGGCATCGCGGCGGACGCGGATCACCTCGCGCACCTCGAGGCCCATCTGGCCGGCGAGGTCAAGCAGGTAGCCCAGGCGGCGTTCGACGCGGTGGGGCACGAGTTCAACCTGGGCTCACCTAAGCAACTGCAGGTCGTGCTGTTCGACGAGCTGGGCCTGCCGAAGACCAAGAAGATCAAGACTGGTTACACCACCGACGCCGACGCGCTGCTGTGGCTGACCCAGCAATCCGAGCATCCCCTGCTCGGGCACCTGCTGCGCCACCGGGACGTGGCGAGGCTCAAGACCGTCGTCGACGCGCTCATCCCGATGCTCGATGATCATGGCCGGATCCACACCACGTTCAACCAGATGATCGCCGCCACCGGCCGGCTCTCCTCGACCGACCCGAACCTGCAAAACATCCCGGTGCGGACCGCGGAGGGACGCGAGATTCGCCAGGCGTTCATCGTCGGCGCGGGCTTCGAGGCGCTGCTCACCGCCGACTACAGCCAGATCGAGATGCGGATCATGGCCCACCTGTCGCGCGACGAAGGGCTCATCGAGGCCTTCGCCACCGGCGAGGACCTGCACACTACGGTCGCGGCTCGCGTCTTCGAAGTGCCCCCCGATGCGGTGAACCCGGAGCTGCGCCGCCGGATCAAGGCGATGAGCTACGGCCTGGCCTACGGGCTCTCGCCCTACGGATTGGCGCTGCAACTCGGCATCACCCCGGAGGAAGCGCGGGCGCAGATGGACGCCTACTTCGCGCGGTTCGGGGGGGTCCGGGACTACCTGCAGGGCGTGGTGCAGGTAGCCCGCACGGACGGCTACACCTCCACCATCCTCGGCCGGCGTCGGTATCTGCCCGACCTGGCCAGCGACAACGCCCAGCGGCGGCAGATGGCCGAGCGGATGGCGCTCAACGCCCCGATCCAGGGCAGCGCCGCCGACATCATCAAGATCGCGATGCTGCGGGTGCACGCCGGGCTGCGCGCCGCCGGGCTGTCCTCACGGATGCTGCTGCAGGTGCATGACGAACTGGTGCTGGAGGTGGCCGCCGGGGAGCGGGTCCAGGTCGAGGAGTTGGTCCGGGCGGCGATGGGCGAGGCGTACCCCATGTCGGTGCCGTTGGAGGTCTCCGTGGGCTGGGGTACCGACTGGGACCGGGCCGGGCACTAGTGACCCCGGCGGCGGATCACCCGCCTCGTCGGGGCCGTTCGGCTCAGCTCGCCAGGCCGGCAGCGGCGGCTCAGCTCGGCAGCTGGCACAGGTAGATCGCCGTCCCCGGGAACAGGGCGCCCCGCAGAGGGGTCCATTGGCCCCAGGTCCGGGTCTCACCGGGAGCCCATTCCGGTTCGACCAGGGCGGTCAGGTGGAACCCGGCAGCGACGATCTCGGCGATGCGGTCCCCGAGGGTGCGGTGCTGCTCGAGGTAGCCGAGCCGGCCGGTCTCATCGCGCTCCACGTACGGGGTTCGGTCGAAGTAGCTCTGCCCGACAACCAGCCCGGCCGGCCCGCCGTCGTCGGGGAAGATCCAGCGGATCGGATGGGTCACGCTGAACACCCACCGGCCGCCGGGCCGGAGCACCCGCGCGACCTCCCGCATCACCGCGGCGGAATCCGCGACGAACGGGACAGCCCCGAAGGCGCTGCACGCGGCGTCGAACGACCGGTCGGCGAACGGGAGGCGACCCGCGTCGGCCTGCACGAGGGGCATGCCCACGCCGGTGCGGGCGGTGAGCCGGCGCGCCTGCGCCAGCTGGCCCGCCGACAGGTCGAACGCCACCGGGGCCGCCCCCGCCGCCGCCATCCACCGCGCGCATTGGGCCGCACCGCACCCGACCTCCAGGACCCGCCGTCCGCGGATGTCCCCGAGCAGGCCCGCGTCCGCCTCACGCAGGCCTTCGGGACACCAGACGAAGTCCGCGTCCCCTAAGAACGCGCCGTGTTCGGCTTGATAGGCGTCCGCGTCCGCGTCCCACCAGGCCCGGTTGGCGCTCACTGCTTCCTCGGGGCTCACCGCAGCGCGCCCGACCCGCCGTTCCATCCGCTGCCCCCTGCCCGGCGACTCCAGGAGCTGCCCTGGCTGGCAGCGAACGATACGGCTGATCGTTTTCCGGCCGATGGCCGGTGCGCCATTCCTGGTGCCGCGCTGCGGGCGGCTTGCCTGCACCTGGCCGGCACCCGTATCGTGCCGGGTGCACGCGAGGGTCGCGTGCCGCCCCTGCGCGGCAGCACCCGCTCGGTTCGTTGATGCGGCGCTATGTTCTGCGGCCCGTCCCGGCGACACGACGAGATGGCCCCCGCGCGCCCCGCGCCTCCACCGGGGGCTGCGGGCCGCCCTCGAGCCACCCACGTCCGGAGCCGACCCCTTGACCAGCACCACCGATACCCGTCCGACGCTCACCACGCCCCAGGTCGCCGTGAACGACATCGGCAGCGCCGAGGATTTCCTCGCGGCCGTCGATCTGACCATCAAATATTTCAACGATGGCGACATCGTTGAGGGCACCATCGTCAAGGTGGACCGGGACGAGGTCCTGCTGGACATCGGCTACAAGACCGAAGGCGTCATTCCCTCCCGCGAGCTGTCCATCAAGCACGACGTTGACCCGAACGAGGTCGTCAGTGTCGGCGACGCGGTCGAGGCGCTCGTCCTGCAGAAAGAGGACAAAGAGGGTCGGCTGATCCTGTCGAAGAAGCGCGCCCAGTACGAGCGGGCGTGGGGCACGATCGAGGGTAAGAAGGAAGCCGACGAGACCGTCACGGGCACCGTGATCGAGGTCGTCAAGGGTGGTTTGATCATCGACATCGGGCTGCGCGGGTTCCTGCCCGCCTCGCTGGTGGAGATGCGCCGGGTACGTGACCTGCAGCCCTACGTGGGCCGGGAGCTCGAGGCGAAGATCATCGAGCTGGACAAGAACCGGAACAACGTGGTGCTGTCTCGGCGCGCGTTCCTGGAGGAGACCCAGTCCGAGAAGCGCGGCCAGTTCCTGTCCGAGCTGCAAAAGGGCCAGGTGCGCAGCGGGCAGGTGTCCTCGATCGTCAACTTCGGCGCCTTCGTGGACCTCGGCGGGGTGGACGGACTCGTGCACGTCTCGGAGCTGTCTTGGAAGCACATCGATCACCCGAGCGAGGTCGTCGAGGTCGGCCAGGAGGTCACCGTCGAGGTGCTCGACGTGGACATGGACCGCGAGCGGGTCAGCCTGTCGCTGAAGGCGACCCAGGAAGACCCCTGGCAGCAGTTCGCCCGGACCCATGCGATCGGTCAGGTGGTGCCCGGCAAGGTCACCAAGCTGGTGCCGTTCGGGGCGTTCGTGCGCGTCGATGAGGGCATTGAGGGCTTGGTCCACATCTCCGAACTGGCCGAGCGCCACGTGGAGATCCCCGAGCAGGTCGTCCAGGTCGGCGACGACATTCTGGTGAAGGTCATCGACATCGACCTGGAGCGTCGCCGGATCTCGCTGTCGCTGAAGCAGGCCAACGAGGGGTCCGCGGCCGGCGGTGAGCTGGAGTTCGATCCGACCCAGTACGGCATGGAGGCCCACTACGACGAGGCCGGCAACTACATCTACCCCGCCGGCTTCGACGCGGAGAGCCAGACCTGGCTGCCCGGCTACGAGACCCAGCAGGCTGAGTGGGAGCGGCAGTACGCCGACGCGCAGGCCCGCTACGAGGCCCACAAGCAGCAGGTCGCGGCGGCGCAGGCCGCGGAGGCCCAGGCGGCGGTGGAGAACCCCTCGTCCTACTCATCCGGCGCCGAGGGCGGGGCCCTCGTCGACGACGAGTCCCTCCAGAAGCTGCGGGAGCAGCTCGCCGGCGAGTAGCCGCTCTCCCGGTCCGGTCGCGACCCCGAATCCGATCCGTCGGGTCCGGGGTCGCGCCGCGTTCCGGGTAGGACAAGATCGGTTGCATGCGCAGAGTGGGGTTGACGGGAGGGATCGGGTCGGGCAAGTCCACCGTGGCCCGGCTGCTGGCCGACCGCGGGGCCTATGTCGTCGACGCCGACGTGGTGGCCCGGGAGGTGGTGGCCCCGGGAACCCCCGGGCTTGCGCAGGTCGCGGCGGCCTTCGCCGGCGTGCTGCGGCCCGATGGGAGCCTCGATCGGGCTGCCCTGTCCGGGCTGGTGTTCGGGGACACCGCCGCCCGGCGCCGGCTTGAGGCGATCACCCACCCGTTGATCGCCGCGGCCACCGCCCAGCGCTTGCGGCAGGTGCCCGCCGACGGGATCTTCGTGCACGATCTTGCGTTGCTGGTCGAGCTGGGGCTGGCCGGCAACTACGACTTCGTGCTGGTGGTGCAGGCCCCGCTGCACCTGCGGCTTCGGCGGCTGGCCGAGCGAGGGCTGGACCAGGATCAGGCCCGGCAACGGATCGCGGCGCAGGCCACCGACGAGCAACGGGCGGCGGTCGCCGACCTGGTGATCGACAACGGGGCCGACCTGGCGCACCTCCGGGCCGCCGTCGAGCGGGCCTGGCCCCGACTGGCGCCGGCATGATCGGCCCTTTCCGGGGGGAAGCTGTCGGAGCCTGCCCGTACGCTCCAAGGCGTGCGACCTACCACTGATCTCGTCCGCGCGACGAAGCCGTTTGTCGTCGAGAGCCCGTATCGGCCCTCGGGCGACCAGCCCACCGCGATCCTCGAGCTGACCCAGCGCATCCGGGCCGGGGAGCGGGACGTCGTCCTGCTCGGCGCGACCGGGACCGGCAAGTCGGCGACCACCGCCTGGCTGGTCGAGCAGCTGCAGCGCCCCACCCTGGTGTTGGCGCCGAACAAAACCCTCGCTGCCCAACTGGCCAACGAGTTCCGGGAGCTGTTCCCAGGCAACGCCGTCGAATACTTCGTGTCGTATTACGACTATTACCAGCCCGAGGCGTACGTGCCGCAGACCGACACCTACATCGAGAAGGACTCCTCGATCAACGAGGAAGTGGAACGGCTGCGTCATTCAGCCACAATGAGTCTGATTACCCGACGGGACGTGATCGTGGTGGCGTCCGTGTCGTGCATCTACGGCCTCGGGACCCCGCAGGAGTACGTGGACCGGATGGTCCGCCTGAACGTCGGTGAGATGGTTGAGCGGGATGCCCTGCTGCGCCGGCTGGTGGACATCCAGTACACCCGCAACGATCTGGCCTTCACCCGGGGCACCTTCCGGGTCCGCGGTGACACGGTGGAGGTCTTCCCGGTCTACGAGGAGCTCGCGGTCCGGGTGGAGTTCTTCGGCGATGAGATCGAGGCGGTGTCCACGCTGCATCCCCTGACCGGGGAGGTGATCGACACCCCGGAACACTTGTTCGTGTTCCCCGCGACCCACTACGTCGCCGGACCCGAACGCATGGAGCGGGCGATCGTCGGCATCGAGGCGGAGCTCGCCACGCGACTGGCCGAGATGGAGCGCCAGGGCAAACTCCTCGAGGCGCAGCGGCTGCGGATGCGCACCACCTACGACATCGAGATGATGCGGCAGGTCGGTTTCTGCTCGGGCATCGAGAACTACTCCCGGCACATCGACGGACGGTCGCCGGGTACCGCCCCGAACACGCTGCTGGACTACTTCCCGGAGGACTTCCTGCTGGTCATCGACGAGTCGCACGTCACCGTGCCGCAGATTGGCGCCATGTACGAAGGGGACATGTCCCGCAAGCGCACCCTCGTCGATCACGGTTTCCGGCTGCCGTCTGCCATGGACAACCGGCCGCTGAAGTGGAGCGAGTTCCTCGACCGCATCAGTCAGACGGTGTACCTGTCGGCGACCCCCGGCCCGTACGAATTGGGCAAGAGCCGCGGTGTCGTGGAGCAGATCATCCGGCCTACCGGGTTGCTCGACCCCAAACTGGTGCTGAAGCCGACCAAGGGTCAAATCGACGATCTGGTGCACGAAATCCGGGAGCGGGCCGCCCGCGACGAGCGTGTCCTGGTGACCACGCTGACCAAGAAGATGAGCGAGGACCTCACCGACTACCTGCTGGATCTGGGCATTCGGGTGCGTTATCTGCATTCGGAGGTCGACACCTTGCGGCGCATCGAGTTGCTCGGTGAGCTGCGCCGCGGTGACTTCGATGTCCTGGTCGGCATCAATCTGCTGCGCGAGGGACTTGACCTGCCGGAAGTGTCGCTGGTGGCGATCTTGGATGCGGACAAGGAGGGCTTCCTGCGCTCGGGCACCTCGTTGATCCAGACCATCGGCCGGGCTGCCCGGAATGTGTCCGGCGAGGTGCACATGTACGCCGACAAGGTGACGCCGGCGATGCGCACCGCCATCGACGAAACGGACCGGCGCCGGGCCAAGCAGGTGGCCTACAACGTCGAACGCGGCCTGGATCCCATGCCGCTGCGCAAGAAGCTGGCCAGCATCCTGGACGACCTCGTGCGCGAGGCGAATGAGGCGCAGGGCGGCTCCGGGCGCTCCCAGTCGCGCGGCAAATCGGCCGGCCCGGGCCACGGCAGGGGGGCGGCAACGGGCGCCGCCGCCGGCCGGCACGTCGCCGAACTCGCCAGCCTGCCGCGGGCCGACCTGGCCAACCTGATCCAGCAGCTGGACGACCAGATGCACGAGGCGGCCCGGGAGCTGCAGTTTGAAGTGGCCGGCCGCCTCCGGGACGAGATCAACGACCTGAAGCGCGAGCTGCGCGGCATGCAGGCGGCAGGTGTCTGATCAGGCCGGCGCGCTGGCGTTCGTTTCGGCCGCGACGGGTTTGCCGGCCCGGATCCGCTGCGTCAACAGCCAGCTCCCCAGCGTCGCCGCCAGGCACAGCGGAGCCAACGTCGGCGCTAGATACCGCGCGTCGTAACCGGCCGCCAACGACGGCAACACCAGCATGCCCAGCCCGCACCAGAGCAGGAAAGCGGTCCAACTCCGCAGCCGATGAGGCCCGGGATCGCGCCCGAACAGGACACCCGCGGCGCCGAGGAGGGCGGCGAGCGCGTACAGCCAGCCCGGCACCGTGGCCACCTGCTGGTAGTCGGTGAGCAGCGGTTGCAGGTGCGGGTTGACCTGCGTGTTCCCCGACCGACCCTGTTGGAAGGCCGCGGCGGGTTGCGCGGCATACGGCGGCAGCACCGGATAGTGCGCCGCGAACCGGTAATGGCTGTTGGCGATGCTGGTGGTGAACGTGCTGACCAGGCTGGAGAGGACGACGCCGAGGTAGGCCCGCGGCTGGTGCACGATGATCCGCTCGGCGAAGTCGGTGGCCAATCGTTCGCGGACCGACCGGTTGGTCGGCAGGCTCCGGTAGTAGGGCGACTGACCGCTCCAGGTGTAGAAGGAAATCGAGCCGTGCTGACTGATCGGCCTGCTGTCGCAGAGCACCTGTTCGCCCGGCGGTAGCACCAGGCCGTGACAGTCGGCGAAGGGCGCTACCCGCCCGTACAAGAACTGACCGGTGCTCTGGCTGACCGCAACGGACCCGAAATCGTGGTGATACCAGCCGGCGTAGGCAGCGATCGGGAGCACGGCCGCGATCCCCGCGGCGGCGACCCGTACCACGCCGACGCGACGGAACAGCAGAACCGCGAGCAACCCCACGACGAGCACGACTCCGACGCTGCGCGTCACCACGCTCGCGCCGGCACCCAAACCGGCGATGATGACGACGGCGATGCCGGGTCGCCGTCGGGCGCCGAGGAGTAACGCGAAAAGGCCGCACTCCAGGGCGATGAACACGGGTTCGGCGACGAGAGTCTGCTCCAGCGCGAGTTCCAGGCCGTCGAGCAGCAGCGGCGCCACCGCCAGGGTGGCGGCCCAGCGGGGCAGGCCGATCCGCAGCAGCGCCACGTACACGGCGATCCCACCCGCGATGCCCAGCACATGCTGCAACACGGCGATGGCCGCGAGGTTGTGGCTGGGTCGCAGCAGCGCCCAGAGCAACGAGCTGCCGATCGGGCGTTCGACATAGGGCTGCGGGTGCAGCGCGGCCTGCAGGTAGGCGGCCGAGTCGCCGAAAAACCACAGTACGGGGTGGAAGGCGAAGGTCACGAGCAGCCGCAGGACCGTCGCCACCGCCAGCAGGACGAGCAGCGGCCAGTGCGCCCGGGTCGCCTCCCGGGCCGCGGCCATCATGCCCTTGCGGACCACGGCCTGCACCTCATCGATGGTACGCACCCGGCACCGCCGCTCCACCGGGGCGGCGAAGCTGACATCCTTGCCCCTCGGACCACCGCGGAGGCCTGCCATGCCCAGCTACCTAGTGACCGGCGCGACGGGCTTCGTCGGCCGGCACCTGTTGCCGTTGCTCCTCGCCCGGCACACCGACGGCGATCCGGTGACCGTGCACGTCCTGGTCCGCGCGACCAGCCAGGGAAAGCTGACCCGGCTCGCGCGCGCCCTGCCGAACGGCGATCGGGTCCTACCCCTGATCGGGGACCTGACCGAGCCGCGGTTGGGGCTTGCCGCGCCGGAACTCGCGCGGCTGCGGGGCACGGTGGACCACGTCGTGCACCTCGCCGCGATCTATGACATGACCGCGGACGTCCAGGCCACCGAGCAGGCGAACGTGGCGGGCACCCGGGCCGTGGTGGAGGTCGCCCGCGCCGTGCGGGCCGGGGTCTTGCATCACGTGTCGAGCGTGGCCGTCGCCGGCGAATACCGAGGTGAGTTCACCGAGGACATGTTCGCCGAAGGTCAACCGCTGACCAGCGCCTATCACCGCACGAAGTACGAGGCGGAGCGCATCGTCCGCGCCGGCGGCCGGGGCAGCATCCCCTGGCGGGTCTACCGGCCCGCGGTGGTGGTCGGCGACAGCCGGACCGGGGTCATGGACAAGGTCGACGGCCCGTACTACATGTTCGGGGCCATCGCCCGGCTGCGGGCGTTGCCTCGCTGGCTGCCGCTGTCCGCGCCGGACCTCGGGGACACCAACATCGTGCCCGTCGACTACGTGGCGGCCGCGATCGACCGGCTGATGCACCTGCCCGGCCTGAACGGGCGGGCCTTTCACCTGGTCAACCCCGAACCGCAACCGCTGCTCGAGGTGCTCAACGCGTTCTGCGCGGCCGCCGGTGCGCCGCGGGTCACCCTCCCGCTGGATCGCCGACTCTCCGGGCCGTTGCGCAACCTGGCCGGCCTGGTCCAGCAGGTGCCCGTCGTGGCCCACTCCCGGGATGTCGTCGCGACCTGGCTAGGGGTGCCGCCGCAGGTCCTCCCGCATCTGAACTTCACCTGCAGCTTTTCCGATAAGCATGCCCGCAAGGCGTTGGGTCGGGTCGTTCCGCCGCCCCCACCGTTGCTCAGCTACGCGCCGCTGTTGTGGCAGTACTGGGAGCTTGAGCTGGACCCCGACCGGGCGCGCCGCTCCCGGGGCGGGGGCCCACTGACCGGCCGTACCGTCGTCATCACCGGCGCCTCGTCCGGCATCGGCGCGGCCACCGCCAAGCAGGTCGCCGCCAAAGGGGGCATCCCCATCCTGGTGGCGCGGAGCGCGGAGAAGCTGGAGGCTGTGCGGCGCGACATCGAGGCGACCGGTGGGACCGCGTACGCCTACTCGTGCGACATCACCGATGAGGCCAGCGTCGCGGCGTTGGTCAAGCAGCTGCTGACCGACCATGACGGCGGCATCGACATGCTGGTCAACAACGCCGGCCGTTCGATCCGGCGCAGCATCAAACTGTCGTACGGCCGCTTCCACGACTTCGAACGCACGATGGCGCTGAACTATTTTGGGGCGGTACGCCTGATCATCGGGTTGCTCCCGCACTTCTCGGAGCGCCGTTTCGGGCACATCGTCAACGTCAGTTCCATCGGCGCGCAGACCGGTCCACCGCGGTTCTCCGCGTACGTGGCCAGCAAGGCGGCGCTGGACGCCTTCAGCAAGGTCGTCGCCAGCGAAACCTACGGAGATCATGTCACCTTCACCACGATCCACATGCCGTTAGTCCGCACCCCCATGATCGCGCCGACGAAGATCTATGACCGGTTCCCGACGATCTCCCCGGACGAGGCCGCGGCGATGATCGTGCGGGCCTTGGAGGAACGACCCAAGCACATCGGCACCACGCTCGGCACCGTGGGGGAGGTGGCCTACGCGGTGGCCCCGACCCTCGTGGACGCGGTCCTGCACCAGGCCTACCGGCTGTTCCCCGATTCGACGGCATCCGTCGCCGCCGCCGGCGGGGCGAAGGTGGAGCACGCGGCTACCGGCCGGGAGGCGGCGCTTTCCCAGTCGGCGCTGTTGATGGCCCGGCTGCTGCCGGGGGTGCACTGGTAGGCCGGCCGCAGTCCACCGTCGAAGCGTGTGGGGGACGGCTGGTGGCGGCGAAACCCTGCTGGCGCCACGCCTCGTAGACCGCGACCGCCGCCGCGTTCGCCAGGTTGAGCGAGCGGCGTCCCGGCAGCATGGGAATGCGCACCTGCGCGGTGACCCGGCGATCGGTGCGCACGTCCGGGGCCAGGCCGGTCGGTTCCGGCCCGAACATCAGCACGTCGCCGGGCTGGAACGCGATGTCGGTGTAGATCTGGCTGGCCTGCGTGGTGAAGGCGTAGACGCGGGCCGGCAGGAGCGCCGTCCACGCGGCAGCCAGATCGCGGTGCACGGTGACGGTCGCGAGGTCGTGGTAGTCGAGCCCGGCCCGGCGGAGCTTGGCATCCGACAGGTCGAATCCCAACGGTCCGATCAGGTGTAGCTCGCAGCCGGTCACGGCCGCCGTCCGGATGGCGTTGCCGGTGTTGGCGGCGATTTTCGGCTCGACGAACGCGAGATGGAACACGGCGGGATGATGTCAGCACGGGGCCGCGCCTGCCCGCCTACCAGCCGCGTTGGCGCCAGGTCGTCAGCTGCGGGCGCTCCACCCCGAGGGTCGTGTCATCCCCGTGCCCCGGGTAGACCCAGGTCTGGTCCGGGAGCGGGCCGAAGACCCGATCTTCCAAATCGTCCAGCAGCGAGGTGAACCGCTGCGGATCTTGCTGCGTGTTCCCGGGGCCGCCGGGAAACAGGCAATCCCCACTGAACAGGTGCGGCGCGCCGGCGGGCGGCGTCCAGAGCAGCGCGATCGAGCCGGGGGTGTGCCCACGCAGGTGCACCACGGTCAACGCCTGCTCGCCGACGTCGATGGTGTCCCCGTGCTCGACCAGGCGATCCGGCGGGACCGGGAGCGGCCCGGCATCCAGCGGATGCGCCACCGTGCGCGCCCCGGTGGTGGCCGCCACCTCGGCCAGCGCCTGCCAGTGATCGGCATGCTGGTGGGTGGTGACAATCGTCACGAGCTGCGGGATGAGCGGCAGCAAGCGAGCCGCGTCGTTGGCGGCGTCGATGAGCAGCTGCTCGCCGGACGCGGTGCAGGTGAGCACGTAACAGGCGTTGTCCATCGGGCCGACCGAGATCTTGTTGATCGTCAGACCCGGCAGGCGGCGCTCCGCCGCGGGACCTCCCGGTGCGGCGTGCCCGGTGTAGGTCCCCGGGTCCGTCCCGGTGTTCGTCCCGGTGTTCGTCCCGGTGTTTGTCATGGTGACCGCCTCTCGGGAAGTTTTCTGTCGGACCCCATCGTTATCCTGACATCCCTCATGGCAGACCAACTGATCGTCCGCGGCGCCCGCGAGCACAACCTGCGTGACGTCCATCTCGAGCTGCCCCGCGACGCCCTGATCGTGTTCACCGGGCTGTCCGGTTCCGGTAAGTCCAGCCTGGCCTTCGACACGATCTTCGCCGAGGGCCAGCGCCGGTACGTCGAGTCCTTGTCGGCCTACGCGCGGCAGTTCCTCGGCCAGATGGACAAACCGGACGTCGATTTCATCGAGGGGCTCTCCCCGGCGGTGTCGATCGACCAGAAGTCGACCAACCGCAACCCCCGCTCGACGGTGGGGACCATCACCGAGGTCTACGACTACCTGCGCCTGCTGTACGCCCGCGCCGGGGTGCCGCATTGCTACAACTGCGGCCGACCCGTCAGCCGGCAGCAGCCGGGGCAGATCGTCGATCAGATCCTTGCGCTCGCCGACGGTGTCCGGTTCCAGGTCCTCGCGCCGGTCATCCGCGGCCGCAAGGGCGAGTTCGTCGATCTGTTCGCCGACCTGCAGACGCAGGGGTACGCCCGGGCCCGGGTCAACGGCACCACCGTTCCGCTCACCGAGCCGCCGAAACTGAACAAGCAGAAGAAGCACACCATCGAGGTGGTGATCGACCGGCTCGCGGTGAAGCCCAGCGCCCGGCGCCGGCTGACCGACTCGGTCGAAACGGCGCTGCGCCTCGGCGACGGGCTGCTGCTGCTGGACTTCGTGGATCTTCCCGCCGACGACCCCGGTCGTGAACGCAGCTTCTCCCAGCACCTGGCCTGCCTGCACTGCAACCTGTCCTTCGATGAGCTCGAACCCCGGTCGTTCTCCTTCAACAGCCCGTACGGGGCCTGCCCCACGTGCACCGGCCTGGGCGTCCGCAAGGAGGTCGACCCGGAGCTGGTCATCCCCGATCCCTCCGTGTCACTGGCCGACGGCGCGATCGCCCCGTGGAGTTCGGGCCATCACCAGGAATACTTCGGTCGGTTGCTGCAGGCCCTCGCCGATGACCTCGGGTTCCGGATCAACACCCCGTTCGAGAAGTTGCCGGCCAAGGCGCGGGAGGCTGTGCTCCGGGGCCGGGGTGACACCGAGGTGCATGTCCGCTACCGCAATCGCTACGGGCGCGACCGGTCGTATTACACCTCCTACGAGGGGGTCATCCCGTTCCTGGAGCGGCGCTTCGCCGAAGCGGAGTCCGATGTCAGCCGGGAGCGGTTCGAGGGCTACATGCGGGAGGTGCCGTGCCCCGCGTGCGGGGGCGCCCGGCTGCGCAAGGAGTCCCTTGCCGTCACCGTCGGGGACCGTTCGATTGCTGACGTCGCGGCGATGTCGATCAGTGACTGCGCCGCGTTCCTGCGCGGCCTCGACCTCGATGACCGGCAACAGATGATCGCCGAACGGGTGCTCAAGGAGGTCAACGCCCGGCTCGGTTTCCTGCTCGACGTCGGGCTGGATTACCTGTCGCTGAACCGCAATGCGGGCACCCTGGCGGGCGGTGAGGCGCAGCGCATCCGGCTGGCCACCCAAATCGGCTCCGGACTCGTTGGCGTCCTGTACGTGCTCGACGAGCCGTCGATCGGGTTGCACCAGCGCGACAACCGCCGCCTCATCGACACCCTCGTGCGGCTGCGCAACCTGGGCAACACCTTGATCGTCGTCGAGCATGATGAGGACACCATCCGCACCGCCGACTGGATCGTGGACTTCGGCCCAGGGGCGGGCGAGCACGGCGGCGAGGTGGTGGTCTCCGGCACGTTGGCCGACCTGCTGGCCAGCGACCGGTCGATGACGGGGGCCTACCTGTCCGGCCGCCGCTCGATCCCGATCCCGGATATTCGGCGGGCCCCGCAGGCCGGCCGCGAACTGTGGGTGGAGGACGCCCGGGAACACAACCTGCGTGGGGTGAGCGTCCGCTTCCCGCTGGGCTGCCTGGTCGCGGTCACCGGTGTATCCGGGTCGGGCAAGTCCACGCTGGTGAACGACATCCTCTACGCCGTCCTCGCCAACAAGATCAACGGCGCGAGGATGGTGCCCGGTCACCACAAGCGCGTGCGCGGCCTGGAACACCTGGACAAGGTGGTGGGCGTCGACCAGTCTCCGATCGGCCGGACCCCCCGATCCAACCCGGCCACCTACACCGGCGTGTTCGATCACATGCGCCGGCTCTATTCGGAGACGCCGGAGGCGAAGGTCCGCGGCTACCTCCCGGGCCGGTTCTCCTTCAACGTCAAGGGCGGACGCTGCGAAGCCTGCTCCGGCGACGGCACCATCAAAATTGAGATGAACTTCCTGCCCGACGTGTACGTCCCGTGCGAGGTTTGCCACGGCGACCGCTACAACCGGGAGACGCTGGAGGTGCACTACAAGGGCAAGACCATCGCCGAGGTGCTGAACATGCCGATCGAGGAGGCGGCCGAGTTCTTCGCCGCGGTACCGCCGATCCGCCGTCACCTGGCGACACTGGTCGATGTCGGGCTCGGTTACGTCCGGCTCGGTCAACCGGCCCCGACGCTGTCCGGCGGCGAAGCCCAGCGGGTAAAGCTGTCCGCCGAGCTGCAGAAGCGTTCCACCGGCCGCACCGTCTACGTGCTGGATGAGCCGACGACGGGACTGCACTTCGAGGACATCCGCAAGCTGCTCGGCGTGCTCGGCCGGCTCGTCGACGCCGGGAACACCGTGATCGTCATCGAACACAATCTCGATGTGATCAAGACCGCGGACTGGGTCATCGACATGGGGCCGGAGGGCGGCTCCGGGGGCGGACTTGTCGTCGCGGAGGGACCGCCCGAGGTGGTCGCGAGCTCGCCCGATAGCCACACCGGCGCGTTCCTCGCCCGCATCCTCGGCGACCGGATTCCCGCGGTGCCGACCAGCGGGCCGCGCCGCCGGCGGTCGGCCGCTGCCGGTCGCTGACCGAGGTGCGGTTGATCAGGTGCTGTTCAACAGCCGGTTGATGAATTCGTCGACCAGCGCCTCCGAGCGTTCCTCACCGACCGGGATCACCTTCTCGGTCTCGTCCAAGAAACGGGCCAGCAGCCCGACCGGCACCCCCACGCAGCAGGGCCGCCCGGACCGGGCCAGTTCCAGCCAAATCAGCGGTTCCCGCGCACTGGCCGGATTCGTCGGATCCGGACGATCCGGCCGAACCCGCACGTCGCCGTCACCCGTGGCTTCGTCCATGCCGTAACGCAGGAAATCGCGCAGGACCACCCACTGCCCGCGGGGCAACGCGGGGTGGTCGGGGCTGGCCGAGACGAACAACGCGACGCCCAGCGGATCGGCCGGCTCCCACTGCATCCTCAGCATGATCCGGCGCCCTCGGCCGCTCTCGGCACCGGCGACTATCAGATCCAGACGCACCGCACCGGACACGGCGTCGACAACGACGGCGCCTGCCGGCACCGGTTCCGAGTCGCGCATCGGATCGTCCACTGCCTTGAGAGGGTGGCACCAGCCGCCAAGCTCCGCCAGCCGGGGAGTGTCACCTGACCCTCTGGACACAGGCTGCGCGTCGGATCATGGGGGCCCGTGCCGATCCGCTGAGCGACCCGGTCCGTCCCGGCGACTACCCTCGAAGACATGGCGGATCCGGCGACGTACCGACCGGCCGCCGGCACCATCCCCGATCAGCCAGGCGTCTATCGATTCCGCGATGAGCATGGGCGGGTCATCTACGTCGGGAAGGCAAAAAGCCTGCGCAGCCGGCTGAATAGCTACTTCCAGGACGTGCATCAGCTGCATCCCCGAACCCAGACCATGGTCACGACTGCCGCCGCGGTCGAGTGGACGGTGGTCGGCAATGAGGTGGAGGCGCTGCAGCTGGAATACGCCTGGATCAAAGAATTTGATCCGCGCTTCAACGTCAAGTACCGCGACGACAAGTCCTACCCCTACCTCGCTGTCACGCTGTATGAGGACGTTCCCCGGCTGCAGGTGATGCGCGGGGCTAAACGCCCGGGCGTTCGATATTTCGGGCCCTACAGCCACGCCTGGGCGATCCGGGAAACGCTGGACCTGCTGCTGCGGGTGTTCCCGGCCCGCACCTGCAGCGCCGGCACCTTCAAGCGCGCCGGGCAGGTCGGTCGGCCTTGCTTGCTCGGCTACATCGGCAAATGCAGCGCCCCGTGCGTCGGGCGGGTCAGCGCAGCCGAGCATCGCGAAATTGTCGAAGACTTCTGCGAATTCATGGCCGGCCGCACCGATCAGCTGGTCAAGCGCCTGGAAACGGACATGCGCCGGGCGGCCGAACAGCAGGACTATGAGCGTGCCGCCCGCCTGCGCGACGATGTGGGGGCGCTGCGCCGCGCCGTGGAGAAGCAGGCGGTCGTGCTCGGCGATGGAACCGATGCGGACGTCGTCGGCATCGCGCAGGATGCGCTCGAGGCTGCCGTGCAGGTGTTCTACGTGCGGGGCGGCCGGGTGCGCGGTCAGCGTGGCTGGGTCGTGGACAAGGTCGACGACTTGAGCACCGGTGATCTCGTCGAGCAATTCCTCGGCCAGGTGTATGGCGGTCAACTGAGCCTCGCGGCGCATGACGCGGGGGCTGGGGCCGGCGGGCCGAGCATGCACCGGCCGGGGCCGGACGCGCCCCGCCGGAGCCGACGGGAGTTGGACGGCCCGGACGTGCCCCGGGAGGTGCTGGTGCCGGCGTTGCCCGAGGACGCGGAAGCCGTCGAGGACTGGTTGTCCGGCCTGCGCGGGGCACGGGTGGACCTGCGGGTCCCCCAGCGGGGTGACAAACGCACGCTGCTGGGGACGGTGGAGCGGAACGCGGCGGAGTCGTTCGCGCAACACAAGCTGAAACGCGCCAGCGATCTGTCGGCGCGAAGCGTTGCGCTGCAGGAGCTGCAGGACGCCCTCCGGCTGCCGACCGCCCCGCTGCGGATCGAGTGTTTCGACGTGAGCCACGTGCAGGGAAGCGACGTGGTGGCCTCGATGGTCGTGTTCGAGGACGGGTTGGCCCGCCGCTCGGAGTACCGCCGTTTCGCGCTGCGGATGGTCGACGGGGAGACCATCGGGCGCGATGACACCGCCTGGATGCACGAGGTGGTCGGTCGGCGTTTTCGCCGGCTCCTCGACGAGCAGAGCAACCTGGCGGCCGGGGTGCACGGTCCGATCGATCCGGATACCGGGCGGCCCCGAAAGTTCGCCTACCCACCGCAACTGCTCGTGGTGGACGGCGGCGCGCCGCAGGTCGCCGCGGCCCGCCGGGCGCTGGCCGAGTTGGGTCTGGCGGAGGGGCCGTCGGCCGTGGCACTCTGCGGCCTGGCCAAACGGCTGGAAGAAATTTGGCTCCCGGGGGAGGACGAGCCGGTCGTGCTGCCCAGGACCTCGGAGGGGCTGTATTTGCTGCAGCGAGTCCGCGATGAGGCCCACCGTTTCGCCATCTCCTATCACCGGCAGAAGCGCTCCAAGTCCATGGTCGTCAGCGTCCTGGACGGTGTGCCCGGCCTGGGCGAAACCCGACGCAAGGCGCTGCTCACCCACTTCGGTTCGCTCAAACGGTTGCGCGCCGCCAGCGCCGAGGACATCGCGCTCGTCCCCGGGGTCGGGCCGCGCACAGCCGAGGCGGTGGTGCTCGCCCTGCGCGCCGGCCAGGCGCCCGAGCCCGCGATCGACCCGGCCACCGGGGAGGTGCTCGCGTGAGCGCTGAACGCACGTCGGTCGGGGCCGCGTCCCCGGTCGAGCTGACCATCGTCACGGGGCTGTCCGGGGCCGGGCGGTCCACCGCCGCCAAATGCCTGGAGGACCTGGGCTGGTTCGTGGTGGACAACCTGCCGCCCCGGCTGCTCGCGGCGATGGCCGAACTGGCCGGACGCAGCGACGGATCCGTGCAGCGGGTCGCGGTCGTGGTCGACGTCCGGGGTCGGGGCTTTTTCGCGGATCTGCGGGCCTCGCTGGATCAGCTCGACCGCCGCCTCGTGTCGCCGCGGGTGCTGTTCCTGGAGGCCGCCGACGACGTGCTGGTCCGCCGGTTCGAAAGCGTCCGGCGGCCGCATCCGCTGCAGGAG
Organism: Mycobacteriales bacterium; assembly: GCA_035999615.1. GTDB lineage: Bacteria > Actinomycetota > Actinomycetes > Mycobacteriales > CAJCIY01 > DASYGP01. Next base: position 9,280 of record DASYGP010000153.1, on the reverse strand, counting down.
GGGGCCCGCCTCGTTGACGAGATCGCCTTGGAACGCAACCTGCTGCGGGATCTGCGCGGCGAGGCGGACCTGATCGTCGACACGACCACGTTGAACGTGCACGAGCTGCGGGCCACCATCGAGCAGGCCTTCGGAGCGGCCGACCGCGCGGCGCTGACCGCCACCGTCGTCAGTTTCGGTTTCAAATACGGCCTACCCGTGGACGCCGACCTCGTCGCCGACGTCCGTTTCCTGCCCAACCCGCATTGGGTGGAGGAGCTGCGCGCGCGGACCGGTCGGGAGGAGCCCGTCCGGACGTTCGTCCTCGCGCAGGACGGCGCGACGGAGTTCCTGGACCGCTACACCGAAGTGCTGCACACCGTGCGTCGTGGCTACCTGCGCGAAGGCAAGCACTTTGTGACACTTGCGGTGGGCTGTACCGGGGGGAAGCATCGCAGCGTGGTGATGGCCGAGCAGTTGGCGGCGCGGCTGGAGGCGGCCGGGGTCCCGTCCCGGACCGTGCACCGCGATTTGGGGCGCGAATGACCGCCGCCCCCCTGGGGGGACCGCGGGTCGTGGCGCTGGGCGGGGGTCACGGCTTGGCCGCCTCGCTGGGCGCGCTGCGGCAGGTCACGACGGAGCTGACGGCGGTCGTCACCGTCGCCGACGACGGGGGCTCATCCGGGCGCCTGCGCGCCTCCTACGATCTGCTGCCCCCCGGAGATCTGCGGATGGCGCTCGCCGCGTTGGCTGCTGACACGCCGCACGTACGGCTACTGCGGGACACGTTGCAACACCGATTTGGCCCCGAGAACGGGCCGGATGGTTACGGCGGGCTCGCCGGTCACGCGGTCGGCAATCTGCTGCTCGCCGGGTTGATGCAGCGCTCCGCCGACCCGGTGGCCGCCTTGGCCGCCGTGGCCCGGCTGCTGGAGTTGCCGGCCGGAACCAGCGTCCTGCCGATGGCCTGCGAACCGTTGGACATCGCCGCTGAGGTCGCCGGACTCGGCCCCGGGGACGCGCTGGTCACGGTGCGCGGCCAGGTTGAGGTCGCGACGACCCGCGGCCGGGTCATCGCGGTGTACCTGCTGCCGCCCGACCCCGAGCCATGCGCGCAGGCCTTGACCGCGATCGGGCAGGCCGACGCTCTGGTGCTCGGCCCGGGGTCCCTTTTCACGTCGGTGCTCCCGCACCTCCTGCTCCCCGGGTTGCGCAAGGCCGTGACGGCGGCGCCCGGCCGCCGGGTGCTGGTGCTCAACCTGATCGCGCAGCAGGGCGAGACCGCCGGATTCAGCCCCGAGTCGCATCTCGAAGTGCTCGGGGCGCTGGTGCCCGAACTCGGATTGGACTGGGTGGTCGCCGATCTCAGCGCCGTCGGCGGCGGCGGATCCGAGCTGGGAGCGCTGCGGAACGCGGCCCAGGCGCTCGGCGCCCGGGTGCATCTGGCGCCCCTGGCCCGCGCGGACCATCCGGGGGTGCATGATGCGGACGCCCTCGCGCAGGCGCTTCGCACCGTGTTCGCCGGGTGACCAGAATTTCTGGTCGCGGGCGGGCTGCCTCCCTGACTCGAGGCGGCGCAGTTGCGGTCGACGAGGGCGATGCAGCGTGGTCATCGAACACACGAGGAGCGCAGGGGTGGCGGGCGGCACATGGCGATGACGGCGGCGGTCAAGGACGAACTCTCCCGGTTGGCGGTGTCCAAGCCCTGTGATCGGCGCGCCGAAATGGCTGCGCTGCTGCGATTCTCCGGGGGCCTGCACCTCGTCGGTGGTCGCGTCGTGGTGGAGGCCGAGCTCGACACCGGGTCGGTCGCCCGCCGGCTTCGCAAGGAGATCCACGAGGTCTTCGGGCACGAAGCGGAAATGAGCGTGCTCGCCGCGGGTGGCCTGCGCCGGTCCAGCAGATATGTCGTCCGGGTCAGTCGTGATGGCGAGGGATTGGCCCGGCGGACCGGTCTCATCGACGGCCGCGGTCGCCCGGTCCGCGGTCTACCCGCCGCCGTCGTCTCCGGGCCGCTGTGCGACGCGGCCGCCGCCTGGCGTGGGGCGTTCCTCGCGCACGGCAGCCTCACCGAGCCGGGCCGGTCCAGCTCGTTGGAGGTGACCGCGCCCGGCCCAGAAGCGGCCCTCGCGTTGGTCGGCGCCGCCCGGCGGATCGGCGTGGCCGCCAAGGCTCGCGACGTGCGCGGAGTGGATCGGGTCGTCATCCGGGACGGGGACGCCATCGCCACGCTGCTGACCCGGATGGGCGCCCACGACAGTGTCCTGACCTGGGAGGACCGGCGGTTGCGCCGCGAGGTCCGCGCCAGCGCCAACCGGCTGGCGAATTTCGACGATGCGAACTTGCGCCGCTCGGCCCGGGCGGCGGTCGCATCGGGCGCCCGGGTCAAGGCGGCGTTGGACATCCTCGGCGACGAGGCTCCAGAGCATCTCATCGTCGCCGGCCAGCTGCGGCTGGCGCACACCCAGGCCAGCCTGGAGGAACTGGGCGCCCTCGCCGAGCCGCCGATGACCAAGGATGCGGTCGCCGGCCGGATCCGCCGGTTGCTGGCACTGGCGGACAAGACCGCGGTGGGCCGCGGCCAGCCGACAACTGAGGCCAGCGTCACCCCCGATCTGCTCGGGGAGTTGTAGCCGGCCGCGCGAGTTCACCGGCGCACACCTGACACCGCCCCTCTCGGCTAGGGTCGCGGGCCATACGAACGCGGCGGTAAGGCAGCGGGCCGCCGTCAGGCTGGAACATGACCCAGCCCATCACGACCAGTGCATTCGAGGAGAGAGCGTGGCCACTCGGGTCGGCATCAACGGCTTCGGCCGGATCGGCAAGAACTTCTTCCGCGCCGTGGCCGCGAACTACGGTGACCTCGAAATCGTCGCGGCGAACGATCTTGGTGACCTGGCGACGATGGCCCATCTGCTCAAGTACGACACCGTGCTGGGCCCGCTGAGCGAGGCGGTCCGCATCGACGGGGACACCATCCGCGTCGGCCCGCACAGTATCAAGATCCTTTCGGAGCGGGACCCGGCGGACCTGCCGTGGGGCGAGCTGGGCGTCGACGTTGTGGTGGAGTCCACCGGACATTTCACCGACGGTCCGAGCGCCCGCAAACACCTGGCAGGCGGGGCGAAGAAGGTCGTCATCTCCGCGCCGGCCACAGGTGAGGACCTCACGGTGGTGATGGGAGTCAACGACGACCGCTACGACGGCAGCCAGGACGTGCTGTCCAATGCCTCCTGTACGACCAACTGCGTGGCGCCGATGGCCAAGGTGATGCACGAGAGCTTCGGCATTGAGCGGGGCCTGATGACCACCGTGCACGCCTACACCAACGACCAGTCCACGCTCGACTTCCCGCACAAGGACCTGCGCCGGGCCCGCGCCGCGGCCGCCAACATCATCCCCACGTCGACGGGCGCGGCGAAGGCCACCGCGCTGGTGCTTCCGGAGCTGGCCGGCCGGCTCGACGGGATCTCCTTGCGGGTGCCGGTGCCGGTTGGCAGCGTCACGGACCTGGTCGTCACGCTGGCCCGCGACGTCGACAAGCAGGAGGTGAACGCGGCATTCGCGGCGGCGGCAGAGGGCCCGCTCAAGGGCTACCTGGTGTACACCGAGGACCCCATCGTCTCCTCGGACATCGTCGGTTCCCCCGCGTCCTGCACGTTCGACTCGTTGCTGACCATGGTCGTGGGCAACCAGGTCAAGATCATTGGTTGGTACGACAACGAATGGGGCTACTCGAACCGGTTGGCTGACCTGGTCTCCCTGGTCGGCTCCCGGCTCTCCTGACCGTGCGCACCGTTGCCGATCTGGAATCTGAGCTCGGCGGCTTCGGCGGCCGCCGGGTCATGGTCCGCAGCGACCTCAACGTGCCGCTGGACGGGCCGCGGATCACCGACGACGGCCGGATCCGGGCGTCGCTGCCGACCATCGCCGCGCTCGCGGCGGCCGGCGCCCGGGTGGTGGTCTGCGCGCACCTGGGCCGCCCGAAGGGCGCCGACCCGGCGTTCAGCCTTGCGCCGGTGGGACGCCGGCTGGCCGAACTGCTGCACCGACCGGTCAGCCAGGCCGGCGACGTGAGCGGGCCGAGCGCCCGGGCGGTGGTCGCCGCCCTGGCCGACGGGGAAGTGGCGTTGCTGGAGAACGTGCGATTCGCGGCGGGGGAGACCAGCAACGATCCGGACACGGCGGCGGCGCTCGCCGCCTTGGTGGACGGCTACGTCGGAGACGCCTTCGGTGCGATGCACCGCGCGCACGCCAGCACCGTCGGGGTGCCGGCCCGCCGGCCGCACGCGGCCGGCGCGCTCGTCCGATCCGAGGTGAACGTCTTGCGCCGGCTCACCGACTCGCCGGCCCGGCCCTACGTCGTTGTGCTGGGCGGGGCCAAGGTCAGCGACAAGCTGGCCGTTCTCGGCCGGCTGGTGCAGCGAGCCGACCGCATCCTGGTCGGCGGTGGAATGTGCTTCACGTTCTTGGCCGCGCAGGGCCACGACGTCGGGGGGTCCCTGCTGCAACGCGATCAACTCGACGCGGTGCGTGCCCTGCTCCGGGACGCGGAAGGCCGCGGCGTCCAGATCGTCCTGCCGGTGGACGTGGTGGCCTCGGCCGGGCTAGACGACCCGAACTGCCAGACCGTCGACGCGGACGCCATCCCCGCGGACCTGATGGGCCTGGACATCGGGCCGCGCTCGGCGCAGCTGTTCGCCGAGCGGCTGGCTGACGCGCGGCTGGTGTTCTGGAACGGCCCGATGGGCGTGTTCGAGCAGCCGCGGTTCGCGGCCGGAACCCGGCAGGTGGCGCAGGCCATCGCCGGCCTGCGGGACGGCGCCGGTGACCAGGACGAGGACCAGCGGGCCTTCACCGTCGTGGGCGGCGGGGACAGCGCAGCCGCGATCCGCGTCTTAGGGGTCGCGGAGGACCGCTTCGGGCACATCTCCACCGGAGGGGGAGCCAGCCTGGAGTACCTCGAGGGCCGGGAGCTGCCCGGCTTGGCGGCGCTCGCGTGACCCGCAGCCGGGCACCGCGCCGCCGCCCGATGGTCGCCGGCAACTGGAAGATGCACCTGACCCACCTCGAGGCCATCGCGCATGCCCAGCAGGTGGCCTACAGCCTCAAGGCGCCGGTGCTGGCGGCGGTCGAGACGGTGGTCCTGCCGCCGTTCACTGCGCTGCGCAGCGTGCAAACGCTGATCGACGGGGAGCGCTTGGCGCTGGAATACGGGGCGCAGGACCTGGCCGTCGACCCCGACGGGGCGCACACCGGAGACGTCAGCGGGCCGATGCTCGCCGCGCTCGGCTGCCGGTACGTCGTGGTCGGGCACAGCGAACGACGGGCGGACCACGGCGAGGACGACGAGCTGGTCCGCCGCAAGGTGGCGGCGGCCTTCCGGCATGCCCTCACCCCGATCCTGTGCGTGGGGGAGGACCTCGCCGTGCGTGAATCCGGCCAGCACCTGGCCCATGTCCTGGCCCAGCTCGATGCGGCGCTCCAGGGGCTGCCGAACGCGGACGCGGAGCGGCTCGTGGTGGCCTACGAACCGATTTGGGCCATCGGTACCGGCCGGACGGCGACCCCCGAAGACGCCCAGCAGATGGCCGGGGCGCTGCGCACCCGGCTGGTCGAACGCTTCGACGGCGGCCTCGCCGACGGGATTCGGCTGCTCTACGGCGGATCGGTCAAGCCGGACAATGCCGACGCGCTGTTCGAGGGCGACGATGTGGACGGCGCCCTGGTGGGTGGGGCCAGCCTGGATGCGCAGGCCTTCACCGCGATTGTGCGGGCGGCCGGCGCCGCGGTCTGACCGGTGCGCCGGAGGCGGGTGACCTGGCGCACAGTCGGCCCGGTGTGTCATCCCGATCGCTATGCGGTACCGACTCGATAACGATCCCCGTCTGGTGCCCGTCGGGGCTTTGTTCTTGCGGCCGGCGGGCCGCAGGATGCGTCATCTGTCGGTCCCAGCCCTGGGACCGGTGAAACTCAGCCAGGAAGGGTGAGCATGCTCATCTCCAGGAAGGCGGCCGCTCCGGTCGCCGTCGCCGTGGGGCTCGCGGTCTCGCTGGCCGCCTGCGGCAGTTCGTCCACGAAGACCCCAGCCGGCGCGTCCAGCTCCAGCGGGGGCACCAGCAGTTTCGATGTCGGCGCCGGGGTACCCGAGCCGGCGAGCGGCATCAACGGCAAGCACGAAGCGCCGCCCACGGCCCACCCGGGTGGCACCCTCAAGCTGCTCGGCGCCGGTGACGTCGACCACCTCGACCCGTCGTCCGCCTATTACACGGTCAGCTACACCTTGCTCCGTGCGGTCACCCGCCAGCTGGTGACCTACCCGAACAGCGTCGACCCGAAGATCGCGAACGCCCCGGTGCCCGACATGGCCGAGTCGGTGCCGACCCCGTCGAACGGCGGCAAGACCTACACCTTCAAGATCAAATCGGGGGTCAAGTGGGACATTCCCGGCGGCGCGGCGCGCGCGGTGACCTCGGCCGACATGATTCGTGGCATCAAGCGGATCTGTAACCCGGCCCAGCCCTCCGGCGCGGCGAACTACTACACCGCCACCATCGCCGGGATGTCGACGTTCTGTGACGCGTTCGCCAAGGTCAAGCCGGACGCTGCGTCGATGAAGGCCTACATGGACAGCCACCAGATTTCCGGGCTGACCGCTCCCGACGCGAGCACCGTCGTCTTCAACCTGATGGCGCCAGCCGGCGACTTCATGAACATCCTGGCGTTGCCGTTCGCGTCGGCCGCACCGATCGAGGTCGAGAACTACATTCCCGACTCGCCCGAGTACAACCAGCACTTCATCTCGGACGGCCCGTACAAGATCGACACGTATGTGCCGAAGCAGAAGTTCGTGCTCAGCCGGAATGCGGCCTGGGACGCCAGCACCGACAAGGTGCGGCACGCCTATGTCGACAACATCGACATCACCGAGGGGTCGGATGAGGTCCCGGTTCAGCAGCAGCTGCAGACCGGCGATGTGAACATGGAATGGGACACCACGGTGCCTACCGCGCAGCTGCCCGGGCTGAAGGCGCAGAACGACCCGCACCTGTCCCTGCAGAACGTGGGCGCCACTAACCCCTACGTGGTGTTCAACCTGCTCTCGCCGCACGAGAACGGGGCGCTCGGCAAGCAGGCGGTTCGCAAGGCGCTGCAGTACTGCGTCGCCAAGCAGGACATCGTCCAGGTTGAGGGCGGTCCGGACCTGCAGACCCCGATCGACCAGATCCTGACCCCGCCGATCCTCGGCTACAAGAAGATCGACCCGTACAACAACCTCAACGGCCAGGAGAACGCGACCCTCGGCAAGAAGATGCTGGCGGACGCGGGCTACCCGAACGGCCTGAACCTGATCTACCTGTACCGCAACAAGGGCAAGGCACCGGCGATCGCCACCACGCTGAAGGACAACTTCTCCAAGTGTGGCGTCAACCTGAACCTCAAGGTGTCCACCCCGTCGGACTTCTACACCAAGCACCTGTCCAACCCGACCGCCACCAAGGCCGGCGACTGGGACTTGGCCGGACCCGGCTGGAACCCGGACTGGCAGGGCAACGCGGCTCGCTCGTTCTTCGTGCCGCTGCTTGACCCGCGCCAGTTCACCGTGGGAACGACCAACTACGGTGACTACGGCAAGGACAACTTCGCGACCGTCACCAAGGCGATCGACGATGCGCTTGCGACGACCGACCCCCAGCAGGTCGCTGACAAGTGGGCCGCGTTGGACGCGGCCACCATGGACCAGGCTCCCTGGATCCCGCTGGTGACCGGTAAGACCCCGTACTACTACGGCGCACGGACCCACAACTGGGTGTTCTTCAACTTCGCGAACAACGGCGACATCACGAACGTGTGGGTCAGCTAGTACTTGCGTAGCGCTCAGCTCGACAGGTGACCGGGAGCCGACCGAACAGGTCGGCTCCCGGCACCGCGCCATCCGCACGACAGCGCTCTCGGATGCGTACCCAAAGCCCCGGCAGCGCCCCGCGGCGGGCGGGACCCGGGAGGTTTTCGGCACGTCGTACTGTGGTCGGCGAAGTGCGTGCGGCACACCCAGCCAGCTGTGCAACACTCCGGAACAGTCCCCACCCGGACACCGGTGAGACCGGAGCGCGACACACCCCGTCCGGCTCCCGGCTCCCCCCGACCCGAAGGACGCGCGTGGCCCTACTAGAGGTCATCGACCTCCATGTCGCCTTCCCCACCGAGGATGGCCTCGTCCGTGCCGTTCAGGGCATGTCATTCACCCTGGATCGCGGCCAGACCCTTGGCATCGTCGGAGAGTCGGGTTCGGGCAAGTCGGTGAGCACCCAAACCATCCTGGGGTTGACCCGGGGCGCGCAGATCACCGGTCAGGCCTTGTTCGAGGGTCAAGACCTGCTGCGGATGCCCAAGAACGACCTCCGCAAGATTCGCGGCACCAAGATCTCCACGATCTTCCAGGACCCGCTGTCCAGCCTGCACCCGCACTACCGGGTCGGCGCCCAGATCAGCGAGATGATCCGGGCCCATGAGAGCGTCAGCAAGGCCGATGGCCACAAGCGGGCCCGCGACCTGCTCAAGCTGGTCGGCATCCCGCAGCCGGACCGGCGGGTCGACGACTATCCGCACCAGTTCTCCGGCGGGATGCGGCAGCGCGCGATGATCGCCATGGCGATCGCGCTGAACCCGCAGCTGCTGATCGCCGACGAGCCGACGACCGCGCTCGATGTGACCACTCAGTCCGAGGTGATGGCGCTGATCGACGAGCTGCGCCGCGCTCGCTCGCTCGCGTTGCTGTTTATTACGCACGACCTCGACCTGGCAGCGTCCGTGTGCGACCGCACGGCGGTCATGTACGAAGGTGCGATCGTCGAGGATCGCCCCTCGGCGGAGCTGAACGCCGACCCGCGCCACCCCTACAGCGTGAAGCTGATCGCCGCACGGCCGAGCCTCACCGCGCCGCTGCGCCTTGGCTACTCCGCCGCCGCGCCGCCTGAGCCGTCCGGCGACAGGGTTCGGGGCTGCGCGCGCGAGACCCTGGTGGGCGAGACCCCCGTGCGCGAGGAGGCTTCTGTGCGCGAGACCTCGGTGGGCGAGACCCCTGCACGAGGGGGGCCGGTGCTCGAGGGCCCCGCGCGCGAGACCCCCGCGCGCGAGACCCCGGTGCTCGCGGTCTCCTCTCTCAGCAAGTCCTTCCGCGTGCCCGGCTCTGACCGCCGCCACATCGACCTGCTCGCGGTGCAGGACATCTCGTTCGAGCTCTCCGCCGGCAGCTCGCTCGCGATCGTGGGCGAGTCCGGTTCGGGCAAGACGACGATCG
>DASYGP010000152.1:0-13852 GCA_035999615.1 Mycobacteriales bacterium | reverse complement strand
TCCAGCTCGGCGGGAACGGTCTCGGGGTCGACCGCCAGCGAGTGGTACCGGGTGGCCGTGAACGGATCGGGCAGGCCGGCCAGCACGCCGGAGCCGTCGTGGTGCACGAGCGAGGTCTTGCCGTGCAGGAGCTCGGGCGCGCGGGTGACCGACGCGCCGTACGCGACCGCGATCGCCTGGTGGCCGAGGCAGACCCCCAGCACGGGCACCCGACCCGCGGCGGTCCGCACGAGGTCGACGCAGACGCCGGCCTCCTCGGGCGTGCCCGGCCCCGGGGACAGCAGGACGCCGTCGTACTCCAGGGCCTCCTCCGGGCGCACGGCGTCGTTGCGACGCACCACCGGCTCCGCCCCGAGCTGGGCGAGGTACTGGACGAGGTTGAACACGAACGAGTCGTAGTTGTCCACGACCAGGATGCGGACCATCTCAGCCGCTCTTGGTCGAGACGTTCACGTTGTTGAACGGCAGATGCGGATCGACCGCGGGAAAGACCACGAACAGCAGCAACAGCACGATCGCCGCCAGCACCGTCAACGCGGTGAGCATCCGCACGGGGAGAGGACCGGGTAGCCGCCGCCACATCCACGCGTACACCTGATCAAGCCTTCCCGGTCTGCAGAGCGGGCGGAATGCCCTGACTCTTCGGTTCGCTGGTGGCCAGGACCCCGTGCACGATCAATCGCTGGCTGGCCGAATATCTCGGGTTGCAGGTGGTCAACGTGATCAGCCGTTGGGTCGGCTGCTGGCCGGCGTGCTCGGGCACCGGGAAGGTCACCCCGATGTCGGACGGGTCGACGATCGATTCACCGGTCACCCGGTAGACGAACCAGGTGTCACGCGTCTCGACCACGATCGCGTCTCCCGCCTTGAAGGAGTCCACCCCGTAGAACGGTGCGCCGTGGGTGGTGCGGTGCCCCGACAGGACGAAGTTACCGACACCGCCCGGAAGGGCGGTCTTCGGATAGTGACCGGGCCCCTTGGCCAGGTCGTCCGGGGCGACCCCCTCGTCGACGACCCAATGCCAATGCCGACCCAGGCGGGGAGCGCGGATCACCGCGAGGGCCGAACCAAGGGGGACCACGTCCACGCTGGGCGGGCTCCCGGCGGGGTGCGGCGGCCCGGCCGGCGCCGGGGCGCTCCACTGTTGGGCAAGTTGCTGCTCCAGCCGGTGCTGCGCCTGCGCGGTGAAGATCCCCGTGATCCACAACTCGTAGCCGACGAACAGCAACACGATGACGCCCGCGGTCATCATCAGCTCGCCCAGCACACCGATCGCCACCGCGACATGCCCGGGCCGGGCGCGCAACGAGGCCCCAGGCTCCGGACTGGTTGCCGACGCCCCGCCCGGGCGCGGGGTCGTCCCGGGTTCGGCGGTCACGAGGACGTCAGCGCGATCAGCGCGATCCGCGCCGGTTGCTCCTGGCTAGGGGTGTGCTTCACGGAGCTCCCAGGGGTTGCGCGTGCGTGAGGGTGATCGGACCGTCGTAGCCCGGGAGCCGGGTATCTCCGCTGCGGCTGGTGCCCAAGCGCAACCCGTAGGCCTTGACGTACTGCTCGTAGACCCGCACTCCCGGAGCGGCCCGCAGCGCGGAAGCCATCCGGCTCTGGTCACCGATGGCGCTCACCACGAAAGGCGGTGAGTAAACCCGGCCCTGCAGCAACAAGGTGTTCCCCACGCACCGCACCGCACTGGTGGAGATCACCCGTTGACCCATGATCGTCATGGCCTCGGCGCCGCCGGCCCACAGAGCGTTCACCACTGCCTGCACATCTTGTTGGTGGACGACGAGATCGTCGGGCTGGGGCGCGGGGTAGCCAGCGGCGACCGGGGCGTTGCGGGGAGCGTCATCGAGCGAGACCGTCAGGCTCGGCCCGTGCACGGGCAGTAGCCCCACCGGCCCCTGCAGGGCGGCGCCTTGCGCCCGTACAGGAGCCACGGCCCCGTTCGCCGCGGCGCGCTGGGCGCTAAGCGCTTCGATCTCGGCGCTTAACCGCTGCTGATCGGCGCGGGCCGCGGTCAGCTGCTGCTGCTGCTGGCGGACCAGGTCGGCCAGCCGGTCATGACTGGTCGAATGCAACGTGCTGCCCCCGGCCGAGCGGGCCGTGGTGGCCAGCAGCAGACCGGCGGCGACCAACACCAGGGGCAGCGCGAGCCGGCCCGCGAACGAACGCCGCGGCGCGGCGGCCCCCGGGTCCTGATCGCTGACGGTCATGGTGGGTTTACGCTAAACCACCGCGGCCGCGCCGGCCCGCATGTCACCCGCATCCCTGTCACCGGAGGAACCGCGTCGATGCCGGAGTCGCGCAAGCGCAAGCGCCACGCCTATACCCCGCCGCCGGTAGCGACCAGCGTGCGCAAGCAGCTGCCGTCACCGCCCTGGGTCGGCGCCACGATCCTCGTGCTGTTCGCGGTGGGTGTGCTGTACCTGATCGTCTACTACGTCAGCAACGCGAGCTACCCGATCAGCGCGTTCGGTGGCTGGAACATCTTCGTGGGCTTCGGTTTCATCGTGGCCGGCTTCGGGCTGCTCACGCAGTGGCGCTGATAACCCCGTGGCGCTTGATAACCCCGTGGCGCTGATGAACCCGTGGCGCTGAGGTTTCTTACACGGCTGTAGTTCACCCACAGGAGTTGTCCACAGTGTGGACAACTCCGCTTCGGCGGGCCGGTTACAGCAATTCCAGGATGGTGGCGTTCGCCATCCCGCCGCCCTCACACATGGTCTGCAGCCCGTAGCGGGTGCCGTTCTCCACCATGGCGTGCACCAGGCGCGTCATCAGCTGGGCCCCCGATCCGCCCAGCGGATGGCCCAGCGCGATCGCGCCACCGAGCGGATTGAGCGACTTGGCGTCGGCGCCGAGCTCCTCGAGCCAGGCCAGCGGCACCGGAGCGAACGCCTCGTTCACTTCGAAGTGCCCGATTTCATCGATCTTGAGGCCGGACCGGGTCAGTGCCTTCTGCGTCGCCGGGATCGGCGCGGTCAACATGATGATCGGATCGCAGCCGCCCAGGGCGAAGGTGTGAAAACGGGCCAGCGGCCGCCAGCCCATCCGGGCGGCCATCTCGCTGGTCGTGATCAGCAGTGCCGCCGCGCCGTCGGAGATCTGGGAGGAGTTGCCCGCCGTAATGAGTCCATCGGGGTCGAAGGCCGGCTTGAGTGCGCCGAGGCTTTCGACCGAACTGCCCCGCCGGATGCCCTGATCCGCCGTGAACAGCACCGGATCTGTGCCGTCCGGACCGGCCACGGGTACCGCGACGAGGCCGGACTCGAAGGCACCCCGGTCCTGGGCCGCGGCGGCCCGCTGATGGGATTCCGCCGCGTAGCTGTCGACCTGCTCGCGGGACAGCCCCCATTTTTGCGCGATGCGCTCGGCGGAGATGCCCTGGTTCACCAGGCCGCCGGCCGGCTCGTAGCGCGCGATCATCTTCGGGCCGAACGGGATCCCCGGCCCGGGCGCCACGTTGGAGCCCATCGGGACGCGGGTCATCACCTCGACACCGCCGGCGATCGCCACGTCGTACTGCCCCGAGATCACACCGGCCGCCGCGAAGTGCGCGGCTTGCTGGGACGAGCCGCACTGACGATCGATGCTGGTCCCCGGCACGCTCTCCGGCCAGCCGGCCGCCAGCACCGCGTTACGCGCGACGTTGACGCCCTGCTCGCCCACCTGGGACACGCATCCCCAGATGACATCATCGACGACACCCGGGTCGAGCCCGTTGCGCTCGGCGAGGGCGGTCAGCACATGCGCGGACAGATCCACCGGGTGCCATCCGGCGAGCGCACCGTTGCGCTTGCCGGTGGGGGTTCGCGCAGCATCGACGATGACAGCGTCACGCATGGGGTCTCCTCGCGGACTCGAATGACGGCTAGAACACCATTCGGATCGTACGCATGCCCGTGCGCACCGGGCCACCGTGTGCCAGCGTTGCCCGCATGCCACCCGCCGCTGTCCGGTTCGGGCTGCCCGCCCTCACCGGTCCAGGCCTGCTGGTGTTCGCTGCGGCGCTCGCCATCCTCGGCGTGAGCAGCGATGCGGCCGGCCGGCTGCTGCTCGCCGTCGCGGTGCTGGGGTTCGTGGGCGCGGCCCTGTGGACCTTCGGCGGGCCGGTGATATCCGCCGACACCGACGCGCTGACCGTCCGCGGTCTGCTGCGGCGCCATCAGCTGCCCTGGGCGGCCGTGCGCACGGTGCGCGCCGACACCCGACGGCGCTCGCGGGCGGTGGAGATCGAAACGGACGGCGGGCTGTTCGCGGTCCCCGCGGTGCTGCTCGGGCGGGCCAGTCCCGGCGAGGTCGTGGCCGCCCTCAGCGCGTGGCAGCCGGCGCCGGGGGCTGCGGCGGGGCACCCGGACGACTCGCCGGGGCCGGGAGGCTGACCGGCACGGCAGCTACCGGGGCGGACCGGTCCACCCGGCGCACGGACGGTGCGTGGACGGCCGCGAGACCGAGCAGGAGCGCCAGGATGGCCAGCGACCCACCGGCCTGGACCACCGTCCGGCGGGCAGTTGGCGCGTAGGCCAGGACAGCCGCGACGGCGGCTCCGGTCACCAACCCGCCCAGGTGCGCCCGCACGTCGATGAACGTCACCGAGAAACTGATCACCAAGTTGAGCACGATCGTGGCGACGATCGGCCCGGTGGAGGCGCCGATCCGCCGGGCGATCACGTAATAGCCACCGAACAGGCCGAAGATCGCCCCGGATGCGCCGGCAGCGATCTCGGTGGGGGAGCCGAACACGAACGTCGCGACCGAGCCGCCGATCCCGGCGATGAAGTAGAGCGCGAGGAAGCGCACCCGGCCGAGCGATTGCTCCAAGGTCGGCCCGACCAACATCAACACGTACATGTTCAGGGCCAGATGGATGACCCCGAAGTGCAGAAACATGGCGGTGACCAACCGGTAGTAGTCGCCATTCGCAACGCCCTGCAGCACGGTCTGCGCGCCGTTCGGTCCGATGACCACCACCCGGCCCGGAATATCCGCGAAACGGGCGAACAGCAGCGAAATGCTGCCGGAGATGAACCCGGTCCCGCTGCCCACCAGGATCAGGAAGACCACCACGTTGAGCGCCACGAGCACGGTCGTGGCGTTGCGTCCGGCGCTGACCCGGCCCCCGAAGGCGGTCCGTGGCTGCCGGACGCTGCGCTGGGCCTCCTTCACCTCTTCCGGGCATTGGAATCCGACTGCGGCGGGCCGCATGCACTCCGGACAGATCGAGCGGCCGCAGCGCACGCAGGAGATGTAGGTCTGTCGGTCCGGATGGCGGTAGCAGGTGGGCGCCCTGGCCTCCTGCGCTCCCGGCGCATCCGGCAACGTCATGCGCCAGACCGCTCGATGGTCACCTTCTCGATCACGACGTCGTTGGTGGGACGGTCGCGGGGGCCCGTCGGGGTGGTGCCGATGCCGTCCACGACGACCCGACTGTCGGCATCGATGACCTCACCGAAGATCGTGTGCTTGCGGTTCAGGTGCGGCGTCAACGAGGTGGTGATGAAAAACTGGCTCCCGTTCGTCCCCGGGCCGGCGTTGGCCATCGCGAGCAGGTACGGGCGGTCGAAGGCAAGTTCGGGGTGGAACTCGTCACCGAACTGATAACCAGGGCCGCCGGTGCCGGTGCCCAGCGGGTCCCCACCCTGAATCATGAAATTGTCGATCACCCGGTGGAAGACGGTCCCGTCGTACAAGGGCGCCGTGCTCTTCGCACCGGTACGGGGGTCGGTCCATTCGCGGCTTCCCTCAGCCAGCCCCACGAAGTTGGCCACGGTCTTGGGCGCGTGGTCGGGGAACAGCTGGAGACGAATGTCGCCCTTGTTGGTGTGCAAGGTGGCGTGAAGCTGCTCGGGCATGTGCGGATCCCTCTCGCGTGTGGCCGGTGGTCGCATCGATCCTAGGTGGCTGCGTCCGGGCGTGCGTCCAGGCGCGTCCGGGCACGCGGGCCGGGCGCGCGGGGCGACAGCGGGCAGCGATGATGGGCAGGTGTCCTTCTGCCGGCGGCGCCCCGCCCCCGCCGTGGCGCCACCGCTGCTCCGGGTTGCCGCCGTCCTGGCCGGCGCCCTGGCGCTGCTGCTCACCGGATGCAGCGGGTCGCCGAGCGCGCCGGCGCCCGGGCTCGGCTCCCCCTCGGCCGCGGTAGCACCCGGCAGCACCGGCGCGCGGGCGCCGGTCCCCCCGGGGTTCGCGCCGGCATCGGTCAGCTTTCCCGATGCTCAAGACGCTTTCGCCCTTGGCCTGGCGCCCTGCGGCGGGACGCACACCGGCCTGTGCACCGCCTTCGCGGCCAGCGCCGACGGTGGCCTGCACTGGGCTGCGCGAACATCGCCAACACTGGTGCCCAGCGACCTGTTCGCCCGGGCGATCCTCCGCTTCGCGGACCCCCAGAACGGCTTCGTGGCCTTGGGGGGTCTGCAGGCCACCCACGACGGTGCCCGCAGCTGGCAGCCGGTATCCCTGCCCGGCCTGACCGATCCGCGAGTGGTCGCGATGGAGGAGTCCGCCGGGTTCCTCTACGTCGTCGCGGGCCAGCGGGGCGATGCCGGGCCGCTTCGGCTGTTCGAGAGCGCCGCGCAGGTGGACGCGTTCATTGCGGTTCCCGGCGTCAGCCTGCCGGCCGCCGGAACCAGCGTCGCCTTCAGCGCGGCCGCGGGCACGATCTACTTGCTCGCGAACACGTTGCATGGCGCCCCGCGACTGCTGCTTTCCGGTGATGCGGTGCACTGGACCACCCGCGCCGCGCCGTGCCCGGCCGCCTCGACCGGCGCCGTCGCGGCGGCCGACGCGCAGGACATGACCGTCGTCTGCGACGGCGCGCCGACCGCGACCGGGGCGCCGAAATCGGTCTACCGCTCCTCGGATGCGGGGATGACCTTCACCCGGGCCGGCGGCCCGGCGCCGGCCGGGTTCACCGCGGCCGCGGCCTCGCCCGGCCCCCAGGTGCTGGTCGTGGCGGCCAGCGCCCAGGTCGACCGGCTCTATCGCAGCGCAGATGCCGGGCGGAGCTTCGACGTGGTCTACGCCAGCGGTGTCGACGGCTCTGGGGGCGGGCTCGGGTTCACCGATCTGGCCTTCACCGACGCCACGCACGGAAGCGTCGTGCTGGGTGACGCGGGCATCTATGCGCGGGACCACGCCGCCGGTCAGGTGGGCCTCGCCGCCCCCCGTTTGCTGACGACCACCGACGGTGGTCAGCACTGGGCCCAGACCGTCATCAAGTCCTGAAACCCCTCCCGGGGGCCGCGCCTCGGCCGTGGGTCCCCAGCCGGGGGCGTTAGATGCCGCCATGACCTCCGCGACGATGACTGGCCAGCAACGGACCGCCCTCGCCGGCCTGGCCCGATGGGGGCTGGCGTCTCGCGGGGTCATCTACCTGCTGATGGGGGCCCTGGCGGGCGCGCTGGCGGCCGGTACATCCAGCAAAGAGACCGATCAGCGGGGGGCGCTCGAGGCGCTCACTGCCCACACCGGTGGCGCGGTGCTCCTGGGCCTGCTCGCGGGCGGTTTCGCCGGCTACGCCCTATGGCGGTTCTCCGAAGCGGCGCTCGGCGTGCGCGCCGACCCGGGGGTTTTCCCGCGGATCAAGTCCGCCTTCCGCGGCGTGGCCTACGCGGGGCTGACCGTGACCACGGTGCTGATCCTCGCCGGATCGCAGCACAGCGGCAGCCAGGCCCAGCAGCAGCAGTCCCTGACCGCGCGGGCCATGCGCCACACCGGCGGCCGGGTCCTGGTGACGTTGGTGGGCCTGATCATCGTCGCCGCCGGGGTGGGCATGGCGGCGGAAGGGATCACCAAGTCGTTTGAGAAGCACCTGCGCATGAGCCAGATGAGCCCGGGTACGCGCCGCATCGTGGTCGCCCTCGGCGTCGCGGGATCCGTGACCCGTGGCGTGGTGGTGGCGCTGGCGGGAGCGTTGGTGGCCGACGCGGCGGTGACCTTCGACCCGGCCAAGGCCCGCGGGCTGGACGCCGCGCTGCGGACCCTCGCGAACCAGCCCTACGGTCAGGTGCTGTTGGCGTTGGCGGCCCTCGGGCTCGCCGTCTTCGGAGTCTTCGGGTTGGCCGAGGCCCGCTGGCAGAAAACCTGAGCAGACCGCGCCCCGATTCAACCCGGTGACTAGCCCAATCAGGCGAACTTCTTCGCCTACGGCCCACTCAACAGCCCTCAACGACTAGTCCGTTTGGCCCAGAACGATTACGTTCGCGCCGTTCCCCGGGCTCACCGGGAACCGTGAGCGTGGCCGCTTGCGAGGCATCACGAACAGGAGCGCGAATGCGCAAAACCATGCGGCTGGCGGCAGCGGGGGCAACGCTCCCCTTGATCGCCGCAGCCCTGACCACCGTGGGCACCGCCGCCCAGGCCGGAAACCGGCCGACCGCCGTGCCGGGCGGCGACTCCGAGTGGACCCGCAGCACCCCGGCAGTTGGGCACAGCCCGACGCGGCCACTGAGCTTCACGGTCTACCTCGCCCCGCGCGGGGGTCAGCAAGCCCTCAACGCTGCGGTCCACGACGTGTCCACGCCGGGGAGCCCCACCTTCCGGCACTTCCTCACCCCGGCGCAATACCGGGATCAGTTCGAACCCACGACCGCAAATGTCGACTCGGTGACCGGCTGGCTGCGCTCCGCCGGGATGAAAGTGACCGGAATCGAGGCCTCCCGGCGGTTCGTGCAGGTGGCCGCGTCCGTCGCGCAGGCCGAGAAGGCGTTCGGCACCACCCTCAACACCTACCGGCATGACGGCCAAACTGTTGTCGCCCCCGCCGTCCCGGCGACCATTCCCGCCTCGATCGCGCCCGCGGTGGCGGCGGTCTCCGGGCTGGACAGCACCGTGCACGCGGTCAAACACACCAGCACCGCCCCGCCGGCGTTCGTGAACGCCCGCCCCTGCTCGTTGAGCTACGGCCAGTTGCCGGCCAAGTACGAGGCGGACTACAAGACCAGGCTGCCCAAATTCCAGGGCAACATCCTCGACTACGCGGTCTGCGGCTACGTCCCGGTGCAGCTGCGCTCCGCCTATGAAGGCAACAGCACCCTCGACGGATCCGGGACCACCGTTGCCATCGTGGATGCGTTCGCCGCCGACACGATCACGGGCGACGCCAACACCTACGCGACCCGGCACGGCGACAGCGCCTTCGCCCCGCGCCAGTTCAGCCAGCACAATTCTCGCGTCTTCAAATATGACCCCACCGTTTGCCAGAGCCCGAGTTCCTGGGCGGGCGAGGAAACGCTCGACGTCGAGGCGGTGCACGGGATGGCCCCCGCCGCCAAAGTGCGCTACTACGGCGCGAAGGACTGCACCGATCAGAGCCTCGCCGCGGCCCTGACCAACGTCGTGGACGAGAACAAGGCTTCGATCGTCACGAACTCCTACGGTGGCCCCGATCAGGGGGCGACCCCCGATGTGATCGTCGCCTACGAGCAGGCCTTCCAGCAGGGCGCGATGCAAGGCATCGGATTCTTCTTCTCCTCGGGGGATAACGGCGATGAGGTGAGCGCGACCGGCCTGATGCAGACCGACTACCCGTCGTCGGACCCCTACGTCACCTCGGTCGGCGGCACATCCACCGCGATCGACGGCGCCGGCTCGCTGGCGTTCGCCACCGGCTGGGGCACGGACAAGTACAACCTGTCCGGCAAGTCCTGGACGCCGATCCCGGGCAAGTTCCTCTATGGCGCGGGCGGCGGTTACTCCACCTTGTTCAACCGGCCGGATTACCAGAACGGCGTCGTCCCGGCGGCGGCAGGACCCGGCCGCGCGGTCCCGGATGTGGCCATGGACGCCGATCCCACCACCGGAATGCTGGTGGGTGAGACGCAGGCATTCCCCAGTGGCGATGCCTACGGTGAGTACCGGATCGGGGGCACCAGCCTCGCCTCACCACTGATGGCGGGCATGCAGGCGCTCGCCAGCCAGAACGCGGGCGGCCGGCTGGGCTTCGCGAATCCGGCCATCTACCAGGCCGCGGGTGGTCCGACGTTCACCGATGTCACGTCCGTGCATCACGGGGATGGCAATGTGCGCCCGGACTACATCAACGGGCTCGACCCTTCCGCGGGCGTGAAATACAGCGTCCGCACGTTTGACCAGGACTCGAGCCTTTTCACCGCCCCCGGTTGGGACGACGTGACCGGCGTCGGCTCACCCAACGCCAGCTATCTCACCAGCCAGGTGGCAACGCCGTGAGCTAACCGCCCGCAGTTCGGGGCGGAAGGGGCGCGCCGCCCGCTCGGGCGGCGCGCCCCTTCCCGTCCTCGCGCGTGTCAACGCCGCAGCACGCCGGTCACCGACAACGGGATGCCGCCGCAGGAAAACCTGCCACCGGCGGCGAGGTGCCCGGTCACCGTGACGGTGCTGTCCACCGCGAGGGTGGCGGCTTGCGGACCGAGCAGCAGGTAATGCCGATCGACCGTGAACAGCAGCCGGCAGCTGGGCGCGGCACCGTCCTGCACCGTGCCCGACACCGTGACTGTGGGGACCGGCGCCGTGGAGGCCGGCGCTGTGGAGGTCGGCACTGTGGAGGCTGGCGATGTGGGGGCCGGCGCTGTCGGCGCCGAAACCCGCGCCACTCCGGGAGAGCCGCGCTGGCTACAGGCCGTCGCGGTCAAGCAGGCGAGCAGCACGCCGGCGTGCCGGGCGCGGCCAAGGGAAACCCGTACACGTCTCATAGCGTTCTGACGCTAACGCGGCGCGGGCCGTTCCACCGGGCGCGAGCCGGCACGAGGCCCATGAAGGAGGCCCGAGAAGGAGACATAGCCAATCCCTAGCGCAGCGACAGGCGGGCCACATCTGCCGGGCCGAGCGTGGTTCCGGTGCCAGCTCGGCACCCGGATCGAAAGGACTCACCTCATGAACCCGAAGAAGGCGCTCGTCTCCCTCGCCCTGGTCAGCTCCACGTTTGCCGGCGGCGCCGTCGGCGCCACATTGATCGGAACGGCCAACGCCGCCAGCGCCACGCCCGCGGCAACGAGCCCCACCGCGACCACACCAGCCACCCCGCCCGCGGCGCAGGGCAGGTGGCATTCGAACACCGATCCGGCGCACGAAGCCGGCGAGAGCGCGGCCCGCGCGGCCGCCGAGAAGGCTGCGGACGCCTCAGGCGTCGCGCCGGCCCCGAACAACGGCTAGCCGTCCCTGCCCGAACCCGATGGGGGCAGGCGACCCACGCGGTCGCCTGCCCCTTACCATGTGCCGACCCGCTCCGGCGCGACGCGGACCTTCGACGACAAGGACGATGCCGGCATGGAACTTGTGGAACTCCCCGCTGAGGTCGAGGAACTGCTGGGCGTGGCGCTTGTCGCCGAGCTGACCGTGCTGAATCCGGCCGGACGACCCATCAGCTATCCGCTGATCCCGCTGTGGGACGGCGGCCGGGTGCTGTTCACCTCAGCGGTGCTGTTCTCCCGCAAGCTCGGCCACATCAAAGCCAATCCCAAGGTGTCGGTCTCGCTCAGCGACCCAGTGGCGATGGCTGGGGTCCCGTTCCACCGCGCCGTGATCCAGGGAGATGCTCAGGTGCTCGACCACGAAGACCCGCACGTGAGCTGGGAGCGGCTGCTGCCCCTGTGGCGAGCCAAGGAACCGGCGATCGACATGTTCGTGAAACGTCGGTTCGGCATCCCACTGTTCTTCGAACGGCACACGATCGAGGTGGTGCCGACCCGGGTGCTGTTCTGGCGCGACGGCGATACCTCCCGACCGCCCGAGGTCAGCATTCCGCGCGTGTTGGCGGCCCCCTGATGGCCGGGCTCAGCGTCGGTGTCGCAGTCGCCCGAGCCCGCGACTACCCCCACGGCGTGGTCTCCTTCGTCGACACCGACGGATACCCGGTGAGCGTCGCGGCCGGTTTCGCCGGCGCGGGGGACAGTTCCGCCGCCGCGGACGAGCTGGTGCTCGGGCCGCTGGCCCGGGAAGTGCTGCCGGAGTCCGGTACCGAGGTGGGGGTGATCTTCAGCCACATCCACCCGCAGCCCGGCGTCGGCTACGACGAGCGCCGGTACGTCAACCTCTGGGGCCCCGCGCAGGTCGACGGCGCCTTGCTGCGGATCCGGCCGACCAAGGCCACCGGCTGGGACGAGGTCGAGACACCCTTTTTCGAGTACGCCGAACGCAACGTCGCCACAGGACGGGCCTACCTGGAACAAGCCGGGGCCAAGCCTCGGCTCAGCCCGTTCTGGACCGTGTTCCTGGCGACCCGGCTCCCGTTCCTGACCGCGACCGTCGTACCGGTGGTCCTCGGCGGCACCATCGCCGTCGCCGATGGACGGTTTCACTGGGGCTGGTGGTTGCTGTGCCTGCTCGCCGCGGTGGCCGCGCACCTCGGCATCAACGTCATCAACGATGTCGCCGACGCCGACAGCGGCTCGGACGGTGCGAACGTCACCCCCACCCCCTTCTCGGGCGGTTCCCGCGTGATCCAGTACGGACTGGTCTCCCGCCGGACGATGGTGGCCACGGCCGCCGGCATGTACGCCGCCGCCGCGGTCATCGGCTTGCTGCTCGCGGTCACCCGCTCGACAGCGCTGTTCGGCGTGGGCGCGCTGGGCCTGTTGCTGGGGTATGGGTACACCGCGCGGCCGTTCCGGTTCGTGCACCGCGGCCTGGGCGAGCCCGTGGTCGCGATCGGCTTTGGACCGATCATGGCCGCGGGCACGTACCTGGCGGTCACCCGGCATTTCAGCGCCGAAACGGTCTACGCCTCCATCCCGGTGGGCCTGCTCTGCGCCATGATCCTCTACGTCAATCAGGTGCCGGACCGGATCGCCGACGCGTCGACCGGCAAACGGACGCTCATCGTGCGCTGGTCCCCCCGACAGGTCGTGGCCGGGTACGCCGCCGTATGCCTGATCGCGTTCGGTCTGATCGCCGCCGGCCCGCTGCTGGGCATCACCCCGCTCCCCACGCTGATCGCGTTGGGCGGCGCCTGGTGGGCGCTCAAGACCTACCGCCCGCTCGCGGAACGGTTCAACGCGCCGTACGCGTTGATCCCGGTGATGCAATCGAACGTCGTCGCGCACCTGGCGACAGGACTTCTCCTCGCCGCGGGCTACCTGCTCAGCGCCGCGGTCAACTGACCCGCACCACCGACCGACACCCGGAGCGCAAACATGGCAGACGCCAACGACTGGAATGCCCGCATCATCGACGAGTTCCGCGCCAATGAGGGCCGTGTCGGCGGACAGTTCGAAGGTGCGCCGATCACCCTGGTCCACCACGAGGGTCGCAACAGCGGTAAGCAGTACGTCTCGCCGATGATGTACCTCCCCGCGGAGGACGAGGAAGAGTTGATCTACGTTTTCGCGTCGAAGGCGGGCGCGCCGAAACACCCGGACTGGTATTTCAACCTGACCGGTGGCGGTTCCGCGAGCGTCGAGGTCGGCACCAGCCATTACCCGGTGACCGTCACCGAATTGACCGGGGACGAGCGAGACCGCGTTTACGACGAGCAGGCCCGCCGCTACCCCGGTTTCGCCGAGTACGCCGAAAAGACCGACGGCATCCGCACCATTCCGGTGCTCGGCTTGCGTCGCGCCTAGCCGCCGTCGGCTAGGTGCGCTGGCATGACCGACGCGCTGCCGGAACTGACGGTCATCGATGCCACCGCCTGGCGCGGGTGGCTCAACGTGCATCACCAGGATCCGGCCGGAGTCTGGTTGACGCTCGCCAAAAAGGGCACCAGCGAGCCCACCAGCCTCAGCTACGACGAGGCCCTGGACGAGGCACTCTGTTATGGCTGGATTGACGGCCAGGTCGGACGCCGCGACGAGATCACCTACCGTCAGCGCTTCACGCCCCGGCGGGCCCGTAGCCCGTGGTCTCGGCGCAACGTCGCACATGTCGCGCGGCTGCTCAG
>DASYGP010000127.1:0-2139 GCA_035999615.1 Mycobacteriales bacterium | reverse complement strand
AAGGCCGTTCAGCTCGGCGGCGGCTGAGATGCTCCCTCGCGTGCCCCGCATGCCGCGCCTGTCCCGGGTGCCGCGCCTATCTCGCCGGGCGCTGCTCAAGGCCGGCACCCTCGGCGCGGCCGGGGCCGCGGGCGCCGCCCTGACCGGGTGCAGCAGCACCAGGATCCGGCGGCCGGCCGCCGCGGTCCCGACCGCGAAACCAGCACCGGCCCCCACGCCGGTGAAGACCGCGCCAGGGCGGCCCGTACCCCCACCATCGCCCGCTGCGATCAAGGCCAACGAGCTGGGGCTCATCCCGATCCTCATGCATCACCGGGTCACCAGCCCGGTCACCTCCGAGTACGACATGACCCCCGGCTACTTCCGCCAGGAGCTGGCCCGGCTGCACGCGGAGGGGTACTACCCGGTGCGGACGATCGATCTCGCCCGCGGCGACCTCGGCCACGTCCCGGCCGGCAAAACCCCTGTGGTGTTGAGCTTCGACGACAGTTCACCGGGGCAGTTCGGCTACACCCCCGACGGGCGGATCGCCCCGGACAGCGGCGTCGGGATCCTGCTGGACTTCGCCCGCGCCCATCCGGGATTCCCCGCCGTGGCGTCGTTCTACATCAACCACCACCCGTTCCGACTCCCCGATACCGCCCAGGCGCTGCGGGACCTGCACCGGCTCGGGATGGAGATCGGCAACCACACCTTCCATCACCGCAACCTCGGCCAGCTGACCCCCGCCGAGGTGCAGGCCGAACTCGCCGAGCTCGCTTCGCTGGTCAGCCACGCCGTCCCCGGCCTGACCCCGGCGACAATGGCGCTGCCGCTCGGGGTCGACCCGCACCCGACGATGCTCGCGGCGAGCGGCAGCGCCGAGGGCACCCGCTACCGCAACGAGGCGGTGCTGCTGGCCGGGGCGAACCCGACCCGGTCCCCGTTCCACGCCGGCTTCGACCCGCTCGCGGTGCCCAGGATCCGGTCCAGCTCGTATCAGGGCGGCCGCGGCCGGTTCCTCGCCGGCTTCTGGCTGGATTACCTCAAGGCCCACCCCGAGCAGCGCTACGTCGCGGCCGGTAACCCCGGCACGGTCACCTTTCCCCGGCGGTTGGCGGCGGGGCTTGCGGGTGGCTTCCGGGACCGGGGCCGCCCGTACTAGGCCTCCGTTGTTTCCGCCTTTGATCTGAGGTCAGGGCTGGAAGCGGTAACCCATGCCCGGTTCGGTCAGCAGATGCCGCGGCCGGCCCGGCTCGCGTTCGAGCTTCTTGCGCAGCTGACCGACGTAGATCCGCAGGTAGCTGGCGTCGGTGTGGTCCGGGGCGCCGCGCAACGCGATCAGCAGCTGGCGCTGGGTGATCAGGCGGCCGGGATGGCGCAGCAGGATCTCCAGCAGATGCCATTCGGTCGGCGTGAGATGCACCGGCCGGGTGCCGTCCCCGTCGCGGCGTTCGGCCGTCTTGGCGAGCAGGTCCACCGTCGCGGCGCCGAACTGCACCCGATGCGCGGGCGTGACCTGCGGGCGGCGGGTGGCTGCCCGTAGCCGGGCCAGCAGCTCGGCCATGTCGAACGGCTTCTGCACGTAATCATCGGCGCCGAGATCCAGTGCCCGCACCTTCTCCTCGCTGCCGCTGTGCGCCGACAGCACCACAATCGGGGTCGACGTCCAGGTCCGCAGCGCCTGGATCACCGAGAAGCCGTCAATGTCGGGCAACCCCAGATCCAGCACGATGACGTCGGGGCGCCCGCTGACCGCCCCGTTCAGCGCCGAGGTGCCGTCTTCCGCGGTATCGACGTCATAGCCGCGGGCGGTCAGGTTGAGCGCGAGCGCGCGCAGAATCTGCGGCTCGTCGTCGACGACCAGCACCCGAGTCATGTCGCCAGCCCGAGGGGATGGTCCTGGTCCGGGACGCGGGGCGGCTCGCCGGGGGCGGCGCGTACGGCCGCCACCATCGTCAGGCCGCCGCCGGGTGTGTCCTCGATGGACAGCTCGCCGCCCATCGCCTCCAGGAAGCCGCGCGCGATCGCGAGGCCCAGGCCGACGCCGGGGCCTTCGCTGGTGGCGTGATCGTCGCGGCGCTGGAACACCGCGAACACCGCCTCCCGGTCGGCCTCGGGGATGCCCGGGCCGCGGTCGGTGACCCGCAGCTCCACCCG
>DASYGP010000100.1:0-8896 GCA_035999615.1 Mycobacteriales bacterium | reverse complement strand
GGCGCGATTGTCGTGACGCCGCCGGCCAACGTGAGCGTCGCCGTGGGCGGGACGGGGACGTTCACCGCCTCGGCCACCGGCCTACCGGCCCCGACGATGAAGTGGCAGCAGTCGATCGACGTGGGCGTTACCTGGACCGACCTTGCCAATGCCACGTCCGGCACCCTCACCGTGCCAACGGTGACCATGGCGCAGAACGGCTACAAGTATCGGGCGGTGTTCACCAACCCGGCCAGTACCGTGATGAGTAACGCGGCGACCTTGACGGTGACACCTGCCCTGCCACCGCCGCCGCCCCCTCCGCCGCCGCCGCCCCCTCCGCCGCCGCCGCCCCCGCCCACCCCGCAGTACACGACGGTGGGTCCCACACGAATTGTCGACACCCGGACCGGCAACGGTGGGGTCAACGCCGGGCCGCTGCAGCCAGGCACGGCCTACACCCTGGATCTGACGCAGACCCCGGCTCCCCTCAATCAAGGCGCCTACGCGTTCAACGTGACCGCTGTGCACCCCATCGCGGTGGGTAACCTGCGGATCGGCCCCGCCTGCGGCATCGGGTCCCCGTTAACGTCGCTGATCAACTTCCAGGTGGGCAAGGACGTCGCCAACGTGGTGGTCCTGACCAACATCGTCAACAACGCGCCCTGCAACAAGTTCACCATCTACAGCGACCACAGTCCGGTCGATGTCGTTGTGGACCTGCAGGGGTACTTCGCCAACACAGACGGCTTCGGCGCAGTGACCCCCACCCGGCTGGCGGATACCCGCAGCGGTCTAGGTGGGCAGTCCGGTCCCATCGCGGCAGGAACGGTTGGCTCGTTCGCGGTGGCCGGTCAGGGCGGCGTGCCAGCAAACGCCAAGGCGGTCGCGCTCAACGTGACCGCGATTGTCCCCAGCGGCGCCGGCAATCTGCGGGTCTTCCCCGACCACGGGACAGTGCCAACCACCAGCAACATCAACTACATCACCGGCGTCGACAAGGCCGCCTTCGTGATCGTCCCGCTCCCGCCCGACGGCAAGATTGACGTTTACGCGGACGGGTCACCGATCAACGTGGCAATCGACATCTTCGGTTACCTGCCGGGTAGCTCGACCGTGGTGACCCAGGCTCCGCTCCGGGTTCTCGACACCCGCATCGGCGCCGCGCCGCCGCTGCTGCAGGGCCAGCCAATGGTTGTCAAGATCGGCGGGCAGAACGGTGTGCCGGCCGACGCCAAGGCGGTCCTCGTCAGTCTGACCGCGGCACACGTTCCGGGCAGCTCCGGAGTCGGCAACCTGCGCGCCTACTCGGGCAGCGTCGGCGAACCGACCACCAGCAACATGAACTACGTCGGCGCGGGCACCGATGTCGCGAACATGGCCATCGTGCCGCTTGCCTCCGACGGCACGATCACCCTCGCCACCGAAGGCTCACCGATCAGCATCGTCATCGACGTGCTGGGCTACGTCCCCCGGGTCTAGGACGGGATAGCTGCGGGTTCGCCCGCAGCTGCCCGCGATCCCAAACCCTCCGTAACAATGCCCTTAACCCTCGGTGATTCCTCCTCGTGATCATGCAATTTCGGCCGTGGAAATCGCGATTTTACGACCACACTTGCATGATCACGAATAGGGCTGACCGGCCCGAGGCGGCTCAGGCCTGGCCGCGAACTATGGGTAGCTGCTGGGTCTGCTGGGCGTCGGCGCCGCCCGATCCGGATGGGTGGGAAGAAGCCGCCACCCCGTAGGTGTCGCGCTCGATGACCTGAGGCGCCCGGCGGGAATCCCACCAGCCACGTTCATGGCTGAGGAACACAGAACTGATGAGCAGATCAAGCAGGCCCACCAACAGCAGCACCGTGCCGACCGTCTGGATATCTATGTCTTGGGTGTGCACCGTGACGGCGAAGTGCAAGATGGCACCGACGGTGATCAACGCGATTCCGCGCCAGAACTCGCTCATCTGCAGCCCGTACCCGGATTCGGCGGCGCCGAAGCCCCGATGACGGGTCCGGCCATCGGGCGGTGCCGGCATCCGGGGACTGCCGGCACCGCCCGAGTGGACCTAGTTGGGAGCGCCTACCGTTGCCCCGGCGGTCTGCACGGCGTAACCCGTGTAGGTGCTGGCGCCGCCGAGCGCCGGTGAGTCATGGCTGTACGCGATGTGCGCGAATCCCGATTGGTCGGTGTCGATCCCGAAGTCATCGAGCAGCTGACGGCCGCCGGTGCAGCCGGCGCCGCCCTCACAGACAGTGCCCTTGTGTACGGCGAACAGCTGCTGCGGCGTGCTCAGGCCCTGGCCGGTCAGCTGGTCGAAATACACATACCAGTTCTGGTTCGGGCCGGACGGGTCGGGACTGCCGTAGTAGACCAGGTCGACGCCCTTGGAGCCGGCGACCACCCACGGGAAAATGGCCTGCTTGGTGTTGGTGCTGATCCGTCCGGCGCACGTCCAGTTGGTCCCGTGGTCGACGGAATACGCGGCGAACACGTCCTTGTCATTGGACCAGGTCTCCACCAGCGAACCATTCGGCGCCACGGAGATGTTGGGGAACTGATGGTTCAGCGTGCCGCCGCTGCCCGTCGAGCAGGCGATCGGCCGGTCGGTGAAGGTGTGCCCGCCATCGTTCGAGACCGCCACGAACGCCTCGTTGTAGGGCGCGCCGTTGATGGCGCCACTCGGGCCCGGGTCGCTGGAGGGAGCCACGAAGGACTGGTAGGCATAGAAGCCACCGGCGACCGGGCTGCTGCTGACGTGATCAGCGACGATGTTGCCCAGCTCGTTGTTCTGCGCCTTGTAGTCGGTCGGCGGGATTGCGGTGGTGGTCTGGGTGTACGGCCCGCCCCCGGTGTCGCTACGCAACACGTCAATGTTGTTGGTAGCAATGTCGTGATAGGTGAGCAACGAGGTCTTGGCGCCGTAGGCAGCGATCCACTCCCGGTCGTCGACCGGGACCCCGCCCTGGACCGGCACCTGGGAGAACGTGGCGCCGTTGTCCGTGGAGGTGGCCACATTGATGCTGGCCAGGTTCAGGCTAGCCACATAAATCCGGTAGGTGCCGGTGGTGGGGTCCTTGACCGGGGCGAACGCGGTGTCAATGTCACCTCCGGACAGACCCACGCCACTAACGGCGTTGGGCTGACCCGAGTAGGTCAGGGCACACGCCGAGGCGGTTGGGCCGCCGGTCTGGGTGGCGCGCCAGTAGGCGCTGCCGCCGCCGACCCCGTTTTCTGAGCCAAGTCCAACGAGGTTGTCCTTGGAGACGTGAATGGACGGCTCACCGGCGGTGTTGGTGCCGCATCCGGACTTCCCGACGGTCTGAGCCTGCAACTGTCCGGATGTGAACGAGGCGCCGCTGGTGGCCCCCAACGCAGGGCCGGTCAAGGTGGCAACGGATGCACCCAGCGCGGTGATTCCAGCCAGGGCAACAAGGGATCTGCGACGCATACGACCTCCCGATGGGTGCCCGATCCGCTGCCGGGCGTTGCGGACGCAACGAGAAACCGCCCTGTCGGTGACGGCCCTCGGGCGCCGCAGATGCCAGTTCCGGCTGCCCGAGCGGGGCCCACTCGCGTGCAGTCAGGTCAATCTGGCCCTGGCGACAGGGTGCCGGTGGGGAGTCGCGAAGCCGCCAGCATGGCCAACCACAGCAGCGTCCCGCCCAGCGCCCAGCCGGCCAGCACGTCGCTGAGCCAGTGAAAGTTGCTGTAGATCAGGCAGAGCCCCACCAACAGCCCCGCTCCCCCACCCGCCGCATACGGAATCCAGCGATGCCACCGATCTGCGCGGCGGACCAGCAACAGGGCGATGATCCCGTAGCAGACCACTGCAGAGGTGGTATGCCCGGACGGGAAGTAGCCGGCGTAGAGCGGCCCTTCCATCGGGAGCTCCGGCCCGGGCCGATGCACCCACATCTTGATCAGGAGTACGGCTGCGGCCAGCACGCCGGCAGCAAGACCGCTCAACAGCATCGGGCCGGTGCGGCGGCGCCGCCAACCAAGGAAGGTCGCGACAACGGCAAGGGCGATGACCGAGTGGCCCGGCGACCCGACATTCGTCACCGCGGTGGACAGCCGCACAAGCCTCGCCGACGAGTGCGCCAGCACCCAGGAGCGCACCTGGTGGTCGACGCTGATCACCGGACCACCCGCCAGCACACCCGCAAGCAGCCCGCCGAAGGCGGCGAGCAGCAACGCCGGCACTGCCGCGTCCCACCACTGCCAACGACCGGGCGAAGGTTCCTCCTCGGTGCTGGGCTCAACGAGGCCCGGCGCTGGGGTGGCCACGTCCGGTACTTCGGTGGCCACGTCCGGTACCTCGGTGGCCACGCCTGCCCCCCTCGCGCCGCCGGCCTCCGGCGTTCTCCACACCAGTGTAGGTATTGGCGGCCCCGCAGTTGCTGCTCTCGCGAAGGGGCGAGCCGGGCTCGTGCGCGCTACTTCATCGGCATCCGTCCCCGTCGCTCGGCCCACCGCTGTTGTCGCCGTCGCCATCCCCGCCGCCCCCCTGCGGGATGCATCCACCGGTCGGCGTCGGCGAGGGCCGCGCCGAGGAAGACGGCGCCGAGGGGGGCGGCGGCGGCGAGGGGGGCCTCGGGTGGACACGGACCATCGGCGCCGGCATCGCGACGACGGGGGTTGAGCGCGGGGCGATGGACGTCGAACGCGGGGCGATAGACGTCGAACGCTCCGCGGAACCGCCGCCCGCGGCCGCCGACATCGGCGTCGAGGGGGCGACCACGGGGCGCCGGCCGGCCGCCGCCGTCGGGGTGGCCGCCGCCGGGGTGGGCGACGTCGCCGCAGGCCGGTCCGTGGGCGAATTCGTAGATGCTGCTGGCGCACTGCTCACCGCGTGATCAACGTGGGCCGCACCCACCGTGCCGCAGCCGGCGGCGAGGAGGGACAAGCCGGCAAGCAACCCACCGAGGCAGGCGCGCCTGGTCGCGCCGGAGCCTGCTCGGGAACAACCCTGGCCGAGCCGCTGAGGCCGGTGGGTGACCGGCGCTGACGTGATGACCTTCACCGCACACTCCGTCCTGTTATCCGGCAACGCCACTCGTGAGTTGAAAGGCGTTGATTGCCCGTTCCAGCACTGGGGCGTACTTCCCCCAGTCCGCCAACCGTGCCGCCGCGATGACCACGCCCGCGCTATGACCGCCCTCGACGTAGCAGGCAATTTCCCGGTATTGGTGGGCGCCCACCTTCGTGGTGTAGTGATCAACGACGCAGGAACCTCGGCCACCGCGAAACGCCAGGTCGGCGGCGGCGGCGTCCAGGTGGGCGCCCGCCGCGGCGTCGTCGGCGAGGTGTTCCACCCGGAACGCGGCCCAACCGGCCGTGGTCTCCTCCCCCTGCCGCGGGGTCGCGTTGAGATACACCCGCACGGTGCCCGCCGGGGTCGCGTCGCTCACCGAGATCGCGCCCGGATCGCTTTTTTCCGGCCGGAGGGACGGCGGGTAGAACAGAATCGCTCCCCCGCCCGGCAAGAAGCGGGGCAGCCAGTTGCCCGGCGGCGGCCCCGCGTGAAACCAGCCGAACCCCGCGGAAGCGCTGGCTCCGCTGCCGCCCGCCGGACCAGTCAGCGCGGACCAGAGCGCGATCGATCCAGCGACGGCCCCCGCGCCGCTCACCACGGCAAGAACAACGAGAAGGCGGCTCGGCAATCTCAAACGCATCCGGGTCGGCCCCGCCTGTTGCTGACCTGGCACAGCGCTGCCCCCGATGCGGTCCGGCCGCCACCTGGCGGGCGTTGTTACGGCTTGCACGGATGGCGCCCGGGCCTGGTTCAAAACCGGCCCGCCGACCCCGCGAATTCGGCGCGTCGCAGGAATACCGTGCAGGGGTGTGGACTGCGTCGGCGAGGGGCGCGCGGTCGTTCCGGCCGCTGCCTCCCAGGCTGCTGATCGTCGCGGCGGCGGCCACGACGGTCTGGGCGCTGGTTGCGTTGCTCGGTGGCGTCAGCGGGGTCGGGGCGCCGGGACTACCCCGCCTCGGCGCAGCGCGCGTCGTCGAACAGGATGATGTGGGCGACCCTTACATCCTGCCCGCGCCAGGAGGCGTGCACGCCGACCCGACGGCCCGCTACGTGCTGTTCTGGACCACCGACTGGCAATCCAACGTCCCGACCGCGGTCTCCCCGGATCTGATCCACTGGCACCGCATCGCCGACGCCTTGCCCGTTTTGCCGACCTGGGCCGTGCCGACGCAAACCATGACCTGGGCACCGTCGGCGGTGCAGGTTGCTGGTGGCTGGGTGCTTTATTTCAGTACGGAGGAGGCGGGCAGTCGGGTCGAATGCATCGGGGCGGCGTTCTCGCCGGACCCGGCCGGGCCCTACCGGGACACCGCCGCGGCACCGTTGATCTGCCAGCGGGCACAGGGTGGCTCGATCGACCCGAGCGTTGTCCGGGATGCCCACGGCGGACGAAGCCTGGTCTGGAAGAGCGACGGGAACGCCAGCGGTGCCTCCGTCGGGATCTGGCAGCAGGCGCTGGCGGCGGATGGCCGGTCCCTGCTCGGGCCCGCGCACCGTCTCATCGGCGCGGACCAGCCCTGGGAGCACGGCATCGTCGAGGGGCCGGCCATGCTGGCGGACACGAGAGGGGGCTGGTGGCTGTTCTACTCGGGCGGGGCGTGGCAATCGAACACCTACGACACGGGCGTCGCCTGGTGCGCCACCGTCGCCGGACCGTGCCGGCCGACCTCCGCGGCGCCGCTGTTGTCCAGCAACCCCACGGCGGTTTCCCCGGGCGGACTGGACACGTTCGTCGACAACAGGGGCGTGCTGTGGGCGTCGTACTCAGCCTTCCCGAGCGCACCGGCCAATGTCAGGGCGGCCATGGCGGAGAATCGGGTGCTGGAAATCGCTCCGGTGCTGTCGCATTGAACCGGCCTCGGCGCCCAGTTTTGGATGTTGATTTGACTCGGGCTGGGCGTACATTGCGCTGACCGCGTCACGCTCTTGACCCGCGCTGCCACGGCCCCGAGAAATGGGGGCAGCAATGACAGAAATGGGGCAGTCATGAACCATGACCCGACGCCGCCAGGAAACGACGACGTGCCGCTGCGGGCGCTGGAGGAGGCCCGCGAGCGGGCCTTGGCCCTGTTGGATGATCCGGACGTGCCGCCGCTCGACGCGGTCGTCTGGCTGTCGGCGCACCTATCGGCGATCCAGCACGTCGTGCACCCGGCGGTTGCCCGCGTTCTTCGCGACGAGCCGACCCTCACGACACTGCGCCAGAGCAACCTGGAGATCGAACGGGCCCTGCGGCTGCTGGAACGTTTTCACAGCGGCGATTGGCTCGCCATCGGCCTCGATGAACCGGCGATGACTCGTTCCCTCGTCGCGCTGGTCACCGAGCAGGCAGGTATCGAACACCCACTCCTACAACGACTTGCCGAGCAGCTCTCCGCGGACGAGCAGGAAAAGATCGTCGCGGCGTACCAACATGCCCTTGAGCACGCGCCCACCCGACCGCACCCGCATTCACCGCACGGAACCCGACTCGGTGCGCTGGCCTTCCGCGTGAACGAGCTGCGTGATCGCATCATGGATACGGTGGATTCCCGCCCGATCCCGACCCCGCGACCACATCGCAAGCTGATCAAACCCAGCCGGTGGGGCGACTACGTCCTCGGCCACGGCTCCGCCCGGGCGCCCAAGGATCACTAACATCACCTGACATTTACCGCGAAGGGAAAATATGGAGACCGCACCGCAGACCTTTGTGATCGTGGGGGCCGGGCTCGCCGGCGCCAAGGCGGCCGAAGCACTCCGCACGGAGGGGTTCGACGGAAAGGTCGTCTTGATCGGGGACGAAGGCGAGCGACCTTATGACCGCCCTCCGCTGTCGAAGGATTTTCTGCAGGGACGGGCCGAAAGGGAGAAGGTTTTCCTGCATCCCGAGGGTTGGTACGACGAACACAACATCGAACTCCGCCTGAGAACCCGCGTCACGAGCATCGACCGAGGTGCCCACGAGGTGCGCACGGCGCACGGCGACCGGATCGGCTACGACAAACTGCTGCTCGCCACCGGATCCTCCCCGCGGCGACTGCCGGTACCGGGCGATGACCTCGACGGCGTGTTCTACCTGCGCCGGCTCGAGGATAGCGAGGCGATGAAGGTGGCCTTCGCCGAAGCCAAACGGGTCACGATTATTGGCGCCGGGTGGATCGGCCTGGAGACGGCGGCCGCGGCGCGAGCTGCGGGCGCGGAGGTGACCGTGGTCGAGATGGCGGAACTTCCGCTGCTTTCGGTGCTTGGGCGCGAACTGGCCGAGATCTACGCCGCCCTGCACCGCGAGCACGGGGTGGACCTTCGGCTGCAGGCTGGGGTGGCGGAGATCGCCGGGGCGAACGGCAGGGCCACCGGCGTACGCCTCACCGACGGCACCGTGCTGGCATCCGACGCGGTGGTCGTGGGGGTGGGCATCGCCCCCAATACCGAGCTGGCGCAGGCCGCCGGCCTCACCGTCGACAATGGTGTGGTCGTCGACGAGCAGCTGCGCACCAACGACCCGGACGTGTTCGCCGCGGGGGACGCGGCCAACAGCTTCTACCCGCTGCTGGGCACCCACCTGCGCCTGGAG
Organism: Mycobacteriales bacterium; assembly: GCA_035999615.1. Taxonomy (GTDB): domain Bacteria; phylum Actinomycetota; class Actinomycetes; order Mycobacteriales; family CAJCIY01; genus DASYGP01. The sequence continues at coordinate 326 of DASYGP010000100.1, read as the reverse complement.
CATTGGTCGGCGGCGCTGAACCAGGGGCCGCTCGCCGCGGCCAACATGCTCGGACGCGGCGCGTCCTACGACCGGCTCCCGTATTTCTTCTCCGACCAGTACGACATGGGCATGGAGTTCTCCGGTTACGTCGCTGGGGGCCGTTACGACGAGGTGGTTTTCCGAGGAAAGGTCACGAGTGGGGAGTTCATTGCGTTTTGGGTGAGGGATGGTCGGGTGCTCGCCGGGATGAACGTGAACATCTGGGATGTCACGGATGCCATCTCGTCGCTGATCCGCTCCGGCGCCCAGGTGGACCTGTCCAAGTTGGCCGATCCCGAGGTCGC
>DASYGP010000067.1:0-14724 GCA_035999615.1 Mycobacteriales bacterium | reverse complement strand
GTCGGACCGCGCCGCAACCGGCGGGGTAACCGGCGCCGAGACAGGCGCGCTCGCTCTGGGATGCGGCCGCGGGGTGACCGCAGCCGGCGGCGGAGCCTTGATCCGGTTCGGGACCGCCGCCGGGACGACCGGCTTGGGCGCCGGCACCGTACCGGTCACCCTCGGACCCCCCACCGCGTGCGGGACGCTCTGCACCGCGGCCTGCACGTCGATCAGCCCATACGCCGTTCCCGTCCGGGCCTGTGCCGTCCGCTCGAGCGCACGGATGGCGCCGGCGCGATGCAGCCCCGGGTCCGCCGCCAGCAGCAACGCGGCCGCACCGGACACATGCGGGACGGCCATCGACGTGCCGGACAGCAGGGCGTACTGGCCGTTGGTCCAGGTGGAGGCGACGCAGGTGGCTTCGGTACAGGACGCGCTGCCCGGATCGCCGCCCGGGGCGGCGAGCTGCACCTTGGTCGCGGAAACGTTGGAGTAGGACGCCACGTGGCCGCTGGGTCCGGTAGCGGCGACGACCAGCGCGTTGCCGCCGTAGGAGGGCACGAACATGTCGCCGCTGGCGCCCGGCCGGTTGACGTTACCGGCGGCGACCACCACCACGACGCCGGCGGCCGCCGCCGACGAGATGGCCGAGGTGACGGCTGCGTCCTGCAGCAGGGCGGGCGAGTCCTCGCCGAGGGACAGGTTTTCCACCTGGGCGCCGTGCGCGGTGGCCCACCGGATGCCGGCGGCGACCGCGGCCGTGCTCCCGCTGCAGGTACCTGCTGTGTCCGCGGAGAGCACCGTCACCGGCAGGATCCGGGCCAGCGGCGCGACCCCATAGGTCTCGGAGGCGATCGTCCCCGCCACGTGAGTGCCGTGGCCACAGCTGTCCGGGGGGGCCGCCCGCACAGTGCAGCTGCCGGTACGGCAGTCCGCGCCGGTGAGCACCCGGCCGCCGAAGTCGGGGTGGCTGGCGTCCACCCAGGTGTCGATGACCGCGACGGTGACGCCCGAGCCGTACCGGCCGGGGCCCTGACCGCCGGCGACATGGGTTTGCGTGAAGTTCCAGGTGACCGGCTGCCCAGGCGGCACCGCCGCCGCCCCCACCGAAGCAGCAGGCCCCACCGAAGCAGCAGGCCCCACCGAAGCCGCCGCGGACGCGACGCCCCCCGTCCCCAGCACCAAACCGGCGCCGAGAGCTACGCCCAACACAAGCGTGCGCAAGGCGCGGATCGGGACCGGCACGCGGCCAAGTTTGCTGCGAGGCACCCGGAAAGTGTCCCCGCTGGCACCCGATTTGCACGAATCACCAGGTGAAGGCGCAGGGAACAGCGAGCATGCGAAACTTATGCACGAAGTAGCTGCACGCGTGCTCCGGGGTCGGTGAAAATCCGAACCGGCGGTGACAGTCCGCGACCCGTCCGCAGCCAGCGGCCGGTTGACCCGGTGGAACTCCGGGACCGACGGTAAGAGTCCGGAAGGGAGGAGCCGCGCGGTCGCGCCGTGCCCGGCAACGGGACGGTGACGAGCCGCGTCTCCCGCCGCCCCGAGTCCGCCCGGACCGAGGCAGGAGGGCAGATGGACGTTACCGAGGCGATGGCGCGTGCGCTGACCCTCGCCGCGGCCGGGCTCGGCAGCACCAGTCCCAATCCGTGTGTCGGGGCGATCGTCCTGGACGCCGGGGGCGCGCTGGTGGGGGAGGGCCGGACCGAACCGCCCGGCGGCCGGCACGCGGAGATCGTGGCGCTGGCCTGCGCCGGGGATGCGGCCCGCGGCGGGACGATCGTGAGCACGCTGGAGCCGTGCAACGGGACCGGCCGGACCGGGCCGTGCAGTGCGGCGCTGCTGGCCGCCGGCGTCCGCCGCGCCGTGTACGCGTTGCCCGACCCGCTGCCCCGCTTCGCCGGCGGGGGCGCCTACCTCGCCGCTGCCGGTGTGCAGGTGCAGGCCGATCTGGGCGCGCCGGCGGCCCGCGCGCTGCACCGCCCGTGGCTCACCGCCGCCACCCGCGGTCGCCCGTACGCCACCCTCAAGCTCGCCGCCACCCTCGATGGCCGAGCCGCCGCCGCCGACGGCAGCTCGCAGTGGATCACCGGACCGGCCGCCCGGGCCGACGCGCACGCGCTGCGCGGCCGGGTCGATGCGATCCTCGTCGGTTCCGGCACGGTGCTGGCCGACAACCCGGCGCTGACCGTCCGGGGGACGGCCGAACCGCGGCGACCGCTGCGGGTGGTGCTGGACCGCCGCGGCCGCGTGCCGGCGACCGCCCTGGCCCTGGACGGGCAGGCCCCCAGCCTGACGACCAGCGCCGGCCCGGACGAGCTCACCGCCGAGCTGTTCACCCGGGGGATCCGGCACCTGCTCATCGAGGGCGGCCCCACCGTGGCGGGCGCGTTCCTGGCCGCCGGACTCGTCGATGAGCTGGTGGTCTACCTCGCGCCGGCGCTGCTCGGCGCCGGACCGGCCGCCCTGATGACCGCCGCGTTCCCGTCGATTGGCGATGCCGTCCGGTGGCAGTTCACCGACATCACCCAGGTCAGTCCCGACCTGCGCCTCACCGCCCGCCCGCTGGAGGGATGACATGTTCACCGGGATCATCGAAGAGCTCGGCGAGGTGGCGGCGGTCGATGACCTCGCCGGCGCCCCCCGGCTCAGCGTGCTGACCAGCACCGAACTGGTGCAGGACGCCAAGCGGGGCGACTCCTACGCGATCAGCGGCGTGTGCCTGACCGTGACCGGCTGGCGCGAGACCGGCGGGCGGGTACGGCTGGATTTCGATGTCATGACCGAGACGCTGAACCGGTCCTCGCTGGCCGGCCTGCGCGCGGGCGACCCGGTGAACGTGGAACGCCCGGTCCGGCTCAGTGACCGGCTCGGCGGGCATCTGGTTCAAGGCCATGTGGACGGCGTCGGGGAGATCCTGGATCGACAATCCGGGCCGGGTGGGGAGATCATCCGGGTGTCGCTGCCGGCGGCGCTGTCCCGCTACCTGGTGGAGAAGGGGTCGATCACCGTCGACGGGGTGTCCCTGACGGTCGTGTATGCCGGCCCGGACGCGTTCACCGTCAGCCTCATCCCGGAGACGCTGGCCCGCACCACCTTGGGCAGCAAACAGCGCGGGGCCCTGGTCAACCTGGAGGTCGACGTCTTGGCCAAATACACCGAGCGGCTGCTGGCGGCCCGGGAGGTCCGGGCGTGACCACCCTGCAGCCGCCCGCACCCGCCGCCCCGGCCGGCCCCAGCCGCGGCGTCGACCCGGCGTTCGCTCCGGTCGAGCAGGCCATTGCGGATGTCGCCGCCGGGAAGGCGGTTGTCGTGGTCGACGACGCCGACCGGGAGAACGAGGGTGACCTGATCTTCGCGGCGGAGAAGGCGACGCCCGAGCTGGTCGCGTTCATGGTCCGGTACACGTCCGGGTATGTCTGCGTGCCGCTGGACGAGACCGACTGCGACCGCCTCGACCTGCCGCCGATGTTCCATACCAATCAGGACAAGCGGGGGACCGCGTACACGGTCACCGTCGATGCCCGGGAAGGCGTATCGACGGGGATCAGCGCGACCGACCGGGCCCGGACGATGCGGCTGCTGGCCGACCCCGGCTCCGGCCCGGAGGACTTCACCCGTCCGGGGCACGTGGTCCCGTTGCGGGCTCGGCCGGGCGGGGTGCTGCGCCGGCCGGGACACACGGAGGCGGCGGTCGACCTGTCCCGGATGGCCGGGCTGCGGCCGGCCGGCGTGCTCTGCGAGATCGTCAGCCAGAAGGACGACGGGGACATGGCCCGCCTCGAGGAACTTGAGGCGTTCGCCGCCGAGCACAGCCTCACGCTGATTTCGATCGCGGACCTGATCGCCTACCGGCGGCGTTATGAAAAGCAGGTCACCGCGATCGCGGAGGCCAAGATTCCTACTGCCCATGGCAGTTTCCGGGCCGTGGGCTACCAGGGACTGCTCGACGGACGCCAGCATGTCGCGTTGGTCAAGGGGGAGCTGGGAGACGGACAAAATGTCCTTGTACGGGTTCACTCCGAATGCCTGACCGGTGATGTCTTCGGTTCCCGCCGGTGTGACTGCGGCCCCCAGCTGGACGCGGCTTTGGCTGCAGTAGCTGAGGAAGGTCGCGGGGTGGTGCTCTACGTCCGTGGTCACGAGGGCCGGGGGATCGGCTTGCTGCACAAGCTGCAGGCGTATCAGCTGCAGGACGCCGGCGCGGACACCATCGACGCCAACCTCGACCTGGGCCTGCCGGCGGACGCCCGGGACTACGGCACCGGCGCGCAGATTCTGGTCGACCTGGGGGTGCGCACCATGCGGCTGCTGACCAACAACCCGGCCAAGCGGGCCGGTTTGGAAGGCTACGGCTTGCAGATCGTCGAGCGGGTCCGGCTGCCGGTGCATGCCACCCCCGAGAACCTGCGCTACCTGACGACCAAGCGGGACCGGATGGGGCACGACCTACCCGGTCTGCCGCCGATGTTCGACACCCCGCACCCGGCTGCGCACGATCGCGAGCCGGCCGATGAGTAGGCACGGCGCGCCGGCGACCACGGTTTTGGACGGCGCCGGCGTGCGGCTGGCCATCGTCGCCACCCGCTGGTACGCCGAGATCACCGATGCGCTGCTCGCCGGCGCCCTGGCTGCGGCCGAGGACTGCGGGATCGGCGAGCCGACGGTGGCCCGCGTCCCGGGCGCGTTCGAGCTTCCGGTCGTGGCGCAGGCGTTGGCGGCCAGCCACGACGCGGTGGTGGCTCTCGGCCTGGTGCTGCGCGGGGACACCCCGCACTTCGAGTACGTGTGCAGCGCGGCCAGCAACGGGCTCGGCCAGGTCGCCCTCAACACGGGTGTGCCGATCGGATTCGGGCTCTTGACCTGCGACAACGAGCAGCAGGCCTGGGACCGGGCCGGGCTGGTCGACTCCCGGGAGGACAAGGGCCGGGAGGCGACCCTCGCCGCGATTGAGACCGCGCTGCTGCTGCGTGACCTCGGCGTCCGGCAGGGGACCGAGTTCGATGCCCAGCGGTGACCGGCCTCGGAGACCCGGGCCGGTGACAGACGTCGGCGCCCTCGGCCGGTGAGCGAGCCGGCGGCCACGGCCCCGGTTCGGCGCCAGGCCTGGGTCATCGCGGCCGCCGTCGGCGCATACGGCCTCTCCTTCGGTGCCAGCGCCGTCGCGGCTGGGCTGTCCCTGGGTCAGGCTTCAACGCTGTCCCTGTTCGCGTTCACCGGCGCGTCGCAGTTCGCGCTGGTGGGGGTGCTCGGCGCCGGGGGAAGCGTGTTCGCCGGGCTGGCCGCCGCCTGGCTGCTGGGCGCCCGCAACCTGGTGTACGTGGTGCGGCTGGCGCCGGTGCTGCCCCGGTCCTCGCTGCGCCGCCTGATCGCCGTTCAGGGAGTCATCGACGAGACTACGGCCATGGCCACCGCCCGGGACGGCAGTCCCGGCGCCGCCCGGCGGGCCTTCCTCGAAACCGCGGTGGCCGTCTACATCACCTGGAACCTGACCACCGTGGCGGGCGCGCTGCTGGCCAGCGCCGTCCCGGATCCGCGCGCGTTCGGGCTGGACGCCGCGTTCCCCGCCGCGTTCCTGGCGCTGCTCGCGCCGCGGTTCACCGGCCGGCTGCCGTGGCTGTGCGCCGGGCTTGGCGCCGCCATCGCCATCGCTCTCGTACCGGCAGCACCCGCCGGGGTCCCCGTGTTGGCCGCCGTCCTCGGGGTGCTGCCAGCCCTCCGGGGCCGGGCATGACCCGCTGGGTGGCGGTGCTCGCCTGCTCGGCCGGCTGCTACGCCCTGAAGGCCGCCGGGCTCGCCGTACCGGCCCGGTGGCTGGCCAGGCCGCGCCTGCAGCGGGTGATCAACCTCAGCCCGGTGCCCTTGCTCGCGGCACTGGTCGCCACCGGGGCGCTCGCCAGCGGCACCCGACTGGTACCCGACGCCCGACTGGTCGGCCTGGCGGTGGCCGCCCTCCTCCTCTGGCGCCGGCAGAATTTCCTCGTCGTCGTCCTGGGCGCCACGATTGCCACCGCCCTGATCCGGCTGGCCTGAAACCCTCCTTCCGCCCCTGTGCAGCAAATCGGGGTAACCCCCCGGCGTGTCCACCCCCAATCGCCGCACAGCCACGCGCCCGCCTGGTCCGCGGGAAGCCGGCGGGCAGCGTGCGACGCGGCCATCTACGCTGGCCCCGTGCTGTCGCTGGTACTGCCCAAGGGGTCCCTGGAAAAGCAGGTGCTGGACCTGTTCTCCGCCGCCGATCTGGCCGTCGTCCGGGGCAGCGAACGCGACTACCACGCCAAGATCGACGACCCGCGGATCGACCGGGTCCGGTTCCTGCGCCCGCAGGAGATCCCCACGTTCGTCGAGCAAGGGATCTTCGACGTGGGCATCACCGGCCGGGACTGGATCGCCGAGACCGGCGCCGATGTGGTCAGCCTCGGTGAAATCGGCGGCGGCCGGGCCACCGACGACCCGGTGCATGTGGTGCTGGCCGTGCCGAAAGACGCGCCCTGGCAGCTACCGGGAGACCTACCGGAAGGCGTCCGGGTCTCCACCGAGATGCCGAACCTGACCGCCCGGTTCCTGGCCGACCACGGGGTGAAGGGCCGGGTGTTCGCGAGCGCCGGCGCCACCGAGGCCAAGATTCCGGACATCGTGGATGCCATCGTCGATCTGACCGAGACGGGCTCGAGCCTGCGCAAGGCCGGGCTACGCATCCTGGCCACGTTGCTGACCTCGCGAACCGAATTGGTGGCCAACCGCGAGGCCTACGAGGACCCGGAGAAACGGGCCGCGATGGCGGACATCACCTTGCTGCTGCAGGGCGCGTTGACCGCGCGAGGGCAGGTGCTGCTCAAGCTGAACGTGGCGGCCGGGGACCTCGACGCGGTGGTGGCGCTGCTCCCCAGCCTGGGCTCACCGACGGTGATGCCGCTGGCCGAGGCGGGCCGCAGCGCGGTGGAATCCGTGGTGCCCAAACGCGGCGTGAACACCTTGATCCCGGCGCTGAAGGCCGCGGGCGCCTCGGACATCCTCGAACTCCCCATCCGCAAGATCGTCGAGTAGCGCACCCGCCGGCCGTCACCGGGGCGAACGGGCTGCTACCCTTGACTGGACCACCTCGATGTCTTGGCATCGAGGGCCAAGCGGGGCAGCCGAGTTCGGACCGTCCCCACCCAGGTCGCCGGCAGGCGTCCGGGTCCGGTTCACGTGCCATCGAGGTCGCTACGGCGGCCCGGCGGCCGTCGACTCGGTGCGCCGTGCGGCAGGTCTGTGCACGGTCATTCTGTGCATAGTCCAGACGCCGAGCACCGGAGGCCACACATCACCAACGAGCTGCGCATCAACGACCGTATCCGCGTCCCTGAGGTTCGCCTTGTCGGCAGCGCCGGCGAGCAGATCGGCATCGTCGCCATCGCCGAGGCGATCCGCCGGGCCGAGGATGAGGACCTGGATCTCGTCGAAGTCGCCGCGACCGCGCGTCCGCCCGTCTGCAAGATCATGGATTACGGCAAGTTCAAGTACGAGACCGCGCAGAAGGCGCGCGAGGCGCGACGCAACCAGACCTTGACGGTGATCAAGGAGATGAAGCTCCGACCGAAGATCGACCCGCACGACTACGAGACCAAGAAGGGTCACGTGGTGCGGTTCCTCAAGGCCGGGGACAAGGTCAAGATCACCATCATGTTCCGCGGCCGGGAGCAGTCCCGACCCGAGCTGGGCTACCGGCTGCTGGAACGGCTCGCCGGCGAGGTCGAGGAACTCGGCGTGGTCGAGGCCGCCCCCAAGCAGGACGGCCGGAACATGACCATGGTCATCGCGCCGCACAAGAACCCGCCCAAGACTGTCCGGACCGCAAGCGCGGGTCCGGTGACGGACGCGAAGAACGCGGCCGCCCCCGCCCCCGCCGCCGCCCCCACCCCTGTCCCCGATCCGGCCGCTGGCTGAGCCGGGCCTCCGCCGCCACCGACCCGCCGCCCAGATTCACCGCACAGAAGAGAGCACCCTTATGCCGAAGAACAAGACCCATTCCGGAGCGTCCAAGCGCTTCCGGATCACGGGCACCGGCAAGATCATGCATCGACGGGCCAACCGCAATCACATGCTTGAGCACAAGTCCTCGGTGCGGACACGCCGCCTCGAGGGCGAGGTCGTCCTGGCCAAGAACGACCTCAAGAAGGTGAAGCGGCTGCTCGGCCGCTGACCGGAACCCCACGCCTCCGCCGAACGCAACACCCCCGACACCCCAGGGAGTACGACTCATGGCCCGCGTCAAGCGCGCTGTCAACGCTCACAAGAAGCGCCGCACCACCCTCGAGCTTGCCTCGGGCTACCGCGGCCAGCGCTCCCGGCTGTACCGCAAGGCCAAGGAGCAGGTCCTGCACTCGATGGCCTACTCCTACCGGGACCGCCGCGCGAAGAAGAGCGATTTCCGCAAGTTGTGGATCCAGCGGATCAACGCGGCCAGCCGCGCCAACGGCCTGACCTACAACCGGCTCATCCAGGGCCTGAAGGCCGCCGGCGTCGAGGTGGACCGCAAGGCGCTCGCCGATCTGGCGGTCGCCGACGCCGCCGCGTTCACCGCACTGGTCGAGGTAGCGCGCGCGGCCCTGCCGGCGGCCGCGCAGCCTGCTGCCTGACGTCGCTGAACAGTCCCCGACACCCCGCCGAGCCCACCCGGGCCGGCGGGGTGTCTGCTGCCCGGCGGCTGCTGAAACCGGCCGCCCGCCGGGCGGAGCGGCGCTTTCTCGTCGAGGGGCCGCAGGCCGTCCGCGAGGCGGCCGCGGCCGGGCTGCTGCTGGAGGTGTTCGCCACCGCGGCGGCCGCCGCCCGGCACGCCTTCCTCGCCGGCCTCCCAGTCACCGAAGTCGCCGAGCGCACCCTCGGCCAGCTCGCCGAAACCGTTACCCCGCAGGGGTTGATCGGTGTGGCCCGGACCGTGGACGTAACCCTGACGGAAGCGCTGCAGCACCGGCCGGGGCTGATCGCCGTGCTCGTCGATGCGCGGGACCCGGGCAACGCCGGCACCATCATCCGGGTCGCGGACGCCGCCGGCGCCGGTGCGGTGATCTTCGCGTCGGGCGCGGAGGGGGGCAGCGTCGATCCGCACAACGGCAAGTGTGTACGGGCCACCGCCGGTAGCCTGTTTCACGTGCCGGTGGCCGTGGCCCCCCTTGAGCAGACCGTCGCGGCGCTGAGGGCCGCCGGCGTGCAGCTGTTGGCGGCCGACGGCCACGCGACGCTGAACCTTTACCAGGCCGATGACCGCGGGTTGCTCGCGGCGCCGACTGCGTGGCTTTTCGGCAACGAGGCGCACGGACTTCCCGCCGCGCTCGTCGCCGCGGCTGATCACGCCGTGCAGGTGCCCATCCACGGCCGGGCCGAGAGCCTTAACCTGGCCTCCGCAGCCGCGGTGTGCCTCTACGCTTCGGCGCGCCGACAGCCTCGTGGCCGGGCCGCGGGCCGGAAGGGGGCGCCGTGAACGGTTCGGTGGCACCCGCCGCGCCGGGGGACCCGCCCCTGGCTCCCGAGATGTCGGTCAGCTCCGCGCCCTCGCCGGTCACCGCCCCGGTGACAGCCGGATCCGGGCGGGAGCCGGCTCGCGCCGGAAATCCGTACGACGCGCTGCCCGACGCGGTGGTGGTCGTCGACCCGTCCGGTCGGGTGCTCGGGCTAAACGTGGCGGCCGCGAAGCTGCTCGGCGCCGACCTGGGCGCCCCCGTCGGTCATCCGCTGCAGCAGATTGCCCCGTTGGTGGATGAGACCGGCCGGGACTGGTGGGCGGGGGAGGCCTTCGCGCGGGCCACCCGTTCGGTGCAGCGGGTTCCGGAGCGGCGGCTCGCGCTCGGCCCGCACGGGCCGGCGGTGCTGCTGACCGCCCGCTACCTCCGGGACGCAGGAGGCCTGCAAGAAGTGGTGCTGCTGCTGCGAGACACCGCCGCCCGGGAACGACTGGAACGCAGTCACGCCGACCTGATCTCCACCGTGGCGCACGAGCTGCGGTCCCCGCTGACCAGCGTCAAAGGGTTCACCGCCACGATGCTCGCGAAATGGGATCGATTCGGGGATGACCAAAAGCGGCAGATGCTCGAGTGGGTCAACAACGACGCCGACCGGGTCACCCGCTTGCTGGCTGAACTGCTCGACGTGAGCCGGATCGACGCGGGACGGCTCGAACTGCACCGCCAGGTCGTCGACCTGCAGAAGGTGACCGAGCGGGCGTTCGCCGGCCGGGTCGCCGCCGGTGAGCCGGCCGAACGATTTGCGCTCGACGTGCAGGGGACACTGCCCGAGATGTGGCTGGACCCGGACAAGATCGAACAGGTGGTCGGCAACTTGGTCGAGAACGCGCTGCGGCACGGCGCCGGGACCGTGCGCGTCACGATCACCGCGGACACCGACGGCGCCCGCGTCGACGTCGACGACGAAGGTGACGGCGTGCCGGACGACATCGCCGTGCGGATCTTCTCCAAATTCTTTCGTGGCAAGGCCCGCCGCGGCGGCACCGGCCTCGGCCTGTACATCGTCAAGGGGCTCGTCGATGCCCACAACGGGACGGTCGCGGTCGAACGGGCCCCCACCGGCGGGGCCCGATTCCGATTTTGGTTGCCCGCCGGCAGCCCGACGTACGCCAGCTAACGCCAGCGCACCGGGGTCCGGCGGGCGCCATCCGCGCGACCGCAGCGCCCCGACTCCGTAAGGTGATGTCGCCATGCCTGGACCCAATGCGCCGTACGACCCTGTGCAGGTCGACGCGCTGACCCCCGAGTCACTGGGCGCAGCCATCTCCGCCGGTGAGCAGGCCTTCGCCGCCGCCGCCGACCTGGATCAGCTCGCGGCGGCGCGCACGGCGCACCTGGGGGACCGCGCGCCGGTCGCGCTGGCCCGCCGCGAGATCGGGGCGCTGCCGCCGCACGCCAAGGCGGATGCCGGCAAGCGGGTGAACGAGGCGCTGCGGTCCCTCGGGGACGCCTACGAGGCGCAGCGCGCCCGGCTGCTGGCAACCCGGGACGCGCAGGTGCTCGCCGCGGAGCGGGTCGATGTCACGCTGCCCGCGGACCGGACCCGGCGGGGCGCGCGGCACCCGCTGACCCTGGTCCGGGAGCGCGTCGAGGACGTGTTCGTCGCGATGGGCTGGGAGGTGGCCGAAGGGCCGGAGGTGGAGCACGAATGGTTCAACTTCGATGCCCTGAACTTCGGCGGTGATCACCCGGCGCGCGAGCTGCAGGACACGTTGTTCCTGGACCCGCCGGAGCACCACCTCGTGCTGCGCACGCACACCAGCCCGGTGCAGGTGCGCGCCCTGCTCGACCGCGCGCTGCCGGTGTATGTCATCTGCCCCGGCCGGACCTACCGGGCCGATGCCATCGACGCCACCCACCTGCCGGTGTTCGGTCAGGTCGAGGGGCTCGCGGTGGACCGCGGCCTGACGATGGCCGACCTGCGCGGCACCCTGGACGCCTTCGCCGTGGCGATGTTCGGGGCCGGTCTGCGTACCCGGCTGCGGCCGAACTACTTCCCGTTCACCGAACCCTCCGCCGAGGTCGACCTGCTGTGCTTCGTGTGTCACGGCGCCTCCGCCGAGCCCGGTGGGGAACCGTGCCGCACCTGCTCCTCGGAGGGCTGGATCGAGTGGGGCGGCTGCGGCATGGTCCATCCGACCGTGCTTGCCTCCGCCGGGGTCGACCCGCAGGTGCACTCCGGCTTCGCCTTCGGGATGGGACTGGAGCGCACCTTGATGTTCCGCAACGGGCTCACCGATCTGCGGGACGTGCTCGACGGGGATGTGCGTTTCTCGCTGCCGTTCGGCCTGGGCCTGGCCGGGGGCCGCTGATGCTGATTCCCCTGTCATGGCTGACGGCCGTGCTGCCCTCCCTGACCGCCGGCGGACGCGAGGTGGCCGACGCGCTGCTGCGGGTCGGCCTTGAGGTCGAGCGCGTCGAGGTGCTCGGCATCGAGCACCTGGTGGTCGGGCGGGTCGCGTCGTTCGCCGCCGAGCCGCAGAAAAATGGCAAGACCATCCGGTGGTGCTCGGTCGACGTCGGGGGCAACGAGCCCCGCGGGATCGTCTGCGGCGCGGACAATTTCGTGGTCGGCGACCTGGTTGTGGTGGCCCTACCAGGGGCCGTCCTGCCGGGCGGGTTCGCGATCGGCGCGCGCAAGACCTACGGCCATGTCTCGGACGGGATGATCTGCTCGACCCGCGAGCTCGGCATCGGAGATGACCACGACGGCATCCTGGTGCTGCCCGCGGGGACCCCGGTCGGGGCCGACGCCGCGCAGCTGCTGTCGTTGGGCGATGAAGTGCTGGACATCGCGGTCACCCCGGATCGGGGCTACTGCCTGTCGGTGCGCGGCGTCGCCCGGGAGGCTGCCGTCGCCCTCGGCCTGCCCTACGCCGACCCAGGGGCTCGGGTGCTGCCCGGTGGCCTGCGCCGGGGGGTCGACGTGGCGCTGCCCGACCCCGCCGGCTGCGACCGGTACGTGGCGCTCACGATCGACGGCATCGACCCGGACGCCGCCACCCCGACGTGGCTGCGCCGCCGGCTCGAACGGGCCGGGATGCGGCCGATCTCGCTGACGGTGGATGTCACCAACTACGTGATGCTGGAGCTGGGCCAGCCGCTGCACGCCTTCGACCAGGGGCGCCTGAGCGGCGGCATTGCGGTGCGGCGCGCGGTCGCGGGGGAGCGGCTGCTCACCCTGGACGGGGTCGATCGGGTGCTGGACCCGGGCGATCTGGTCATCGCCGACGACAGCGGTCCGATCGCGTTGGCGGGCGTGATGGGCGGGGAGCAGACCGAGATCTCCCCGGCGACGACCCGGGTCCTGCTGGAGTCCGCGCATTTCGAGGCGTTGACCGTGGCGCGCACGGCCCGCCGGCACCGGCTCCCGTCGGAGGCCTCGCGGCGCTTCGAGCGCGGGGTGGATCCCGCGCTGTGCGTGGCCGCCGCGGCCGCCGCGGCGGCGCTGCTCGCCGACCTCGGTGCGGCGAGCGCCGTGGCGGTCACCGAGGTCGACCTGCGCCCGGACCGGCCGGCGATCACCCTGCGGCCGGCCTACTCAGGTCAGGTGGGCGGCCGGCCCGTCCCGGCGGATGCCGTCCGCCGGCGGCTGCATCAGGTCGGCTGCAACGTGGCCGGCGACGACCCGTTCACCGTGGTGCCACCGCCGTGGCGACCGGACCTGGTGCAGGCCATCGACCTGGTCGAGGAGGTGCTGCGCCTGGAGGGCTACGACACGCTGCCCTCGCGGCTTCCGCTGGCGCCCGCCGGCCGGGGGCTGACCACCGGCCAGCGGCAACGCCGGGCCGTGTCCCGGGCCCTGGCGGCGGCCGGATTCGTCGAGGTGAGCGCATCACCGTTCGTCGCGGCCGACCCGCTCGGGCTACCGGACTCCGACCCGCGCCGGGAGGTGCTGCGGCTGGCGAATCCGTTGTCCGCGCAGGAGTCCTGCCTGCGGACCACCCTGCTGCCCGGGCTGCTCGCCGCCCTCGGCCGCAACCTGTCCCGGGGCCAGTCCGACGTGGCGCTCTACGAGCTGGGCGTCGTGTTCCGGCCCCGCCCGGTGACCCCGGTCGCGCCCCCGGCGGCCGGGGTCCGGCCCGCCCCCGAGGTGCTCGCCGCGCTGGACGCTTCCCTGCCCCGCCAGCCGCTGCGGGCGGCGGCGGTGCTGACCGGCCGGGCCGAGCCGGCCGGCTGGTGGGGACCGGGCCGGGCCGCCGACTGGTCCGACGCGGTATCCGCCGCGCAGTCAGTTGCCGGCGCCCTGGGCGTCTCGCTGATCGCCCAGGCCGACGAGCACGCCCCCTGGCATCCCGGCCGGTGTGCCGCGCTGCTGCTAGGCGATCAGGTGGTCGGGCACGCCGGCGAGCTGCACCCGGCGCTGTGCGAGCGGTGGGAGCTGCCGCCGCGCAGTTGCGCGATGGAACTGGAGCTGGACGGGCTGCTGGCCGCCGGGGCCGACGACGTCACGCTCGCCCTGCCGGTGTCGACCTACCCGCCGGGGCTGGTCGATGTGGCGGTGCTGGTGGCCACGGACGTTCCGGCGACGGCGGTCGAGAGCGCGCTCCGCGGCGGGGCCGGCCCGCTGCTGGAGCAGGTCCGGCTGTTCGACGTGTACACCGGCCCGCCGGTGCCTGCCGGGCAACGCTCACTCGCCTACACGATGATCTTCCGTGCCGCGGATCGGACGCTGTCGGGCGAGGAAGTGAACGCCGCCCGGGACGCCGCTCTCGCCGCGGCCCAGGCCGCCACCGGGGCCAGCCTGCGGGCCTAACGCCCCTGCGCGCCTGACGCCCCTGCGGGCCCCAACGCTCGCATTGCATAGACATACAGGTGTCTGTATACTTCTACGGGTGGGTATCACCGTCGCGGTCGCCGGCGCCAGCGGGTACGCCGGCGGGGAGTTGCTCCGGCTGCTGCACGCCCACCCGGATCTGAGCCTCGGTCCGATCGCCGCGGGCAGTTCGGCCGGCCAGGAAGTCACCTCGGTGCACCCGCAGCTCGCCGCGCTCAGCGGGCGCAGCTTCATCGCCACCGATCCCGGGCTCCTCGCCGAGGCCGACGCGGTCCTGCTGGCCCTGCCGCACGGGCATTCCGCCGCGATCGCGGCGCAGCTGCCCCGCGGCGTCACGGTCATCGACCTCGGCGCCGATCACCGGCTGACCGACCCGGCGGCGTGGCAGCGCTACTACGACAGCGCGCACGCGGGCAGCTGGCCGTACGGGCTGCCCGAGCTGCCGGGCGCCCGGCACCG
>DASYGP010000053.1:0-10239 GCA_035999615.1 Mycobacteriales bacterium | reverse complement strand
CTGGGCCCGGCCGCCAGCACCCGGATCTGTCAGCATCTGGTCGCGATCGGGGAGGATGAGACCCGCGCCGGGAAGGCGGAGGCGGCCCGCGCCGCGCGGCACCTGAACGTGCGGCCGGTCGGCGGGATGCTGGCGGTGGATGGGCTGCTGGCCCCGGCGCAGGCCGGGCCGTTGCTGACCGCGTTGGAGGCGTACAGCCAGCCGGTGCCGGCCGGCCCGGACGGCATCCCGGACCCGCGGACCGCCGGGCAGCGCAAAGCGGACGCGCTGGGGGAGATCGCGAGCGTGGTGCTCGACCGCGGGGCGCCCAGCACCGGCGGGCTACGCCCGCACCTACAACTCGTGCTGCACGTGGACGCCGCGGCCGCGGCACCCGACCCCACCGGCCCGACCGGACCGGTTGGCGAGCCGGATTATCCGAGCTATCCCGGGTATCCGAGCGAGGCGCATGCCGGCCCGCTGCGCCAGGACGAGCTGGAACAGATGAGCTGCGACGCGGAGGTCAGCTGGCTCGCCGTCCGCGACCCGCAGCCCGGCCACCCACCCGATGCCCCCGGTGATCATCCGCCGGATGGCCGGGTGCCCGGTGATCATCCACCGGATAGCCGGTCACCGGATGAGCATCCGCCCAGCGGCGGCGCGGGCGGTCGGGCCGGCGGGCCGGTGTTGACGAGTCCCACCGGGTTGCCGTTGTACCGGTGGATCATCGCCGCGATCCGCGCGGCGCTACCCCCTGCACTGGGCGGGAGCAGCCCCGACATCCTGGCCGCCGGCCGGAGCATCCGGCTGGTCCCCCCGCACATCCGCCGGGCGCTGAACGTGCGCGATCAAGGCTGCGTGCACCCCGGCTGCGACCGGGCCCCGGCCCGCTGCCACGCCCACCACATCCGGCACTGGCTACACGGCGGGCCGACCGACCTGGACAACCTCGTCCTGGCCTGCGCCTACCACCACCAACACTGGCACCGCGAACACCTCAAACCCGTCCGCCAACCCGACGGCAGCTGGCAGATCCAGCCCGACCCGCACGCCGCCGCCGGCCACCAGCACGGCCCCGCCCGAGGACGGCACGCCGCCTGAACGGCGCCGCCGGGCGCCGCGTGGCGCGCGGGCCACGCTGCCGGACGGGCCCGCCGGGCGCGTCGGGCCGCGCCGCCTCAACGGGTGGCCGGGCGCCGCGGGACGGGGCGCGGGACCGGCCCGCCGGGTGCTCGCGCGCCACGCCGCCTGGCCCGGGCCGCCCGGCAGCCTCGGCCGACGGGGGGCCGGGGCAGGCAGTGGGCGCTCGCGCGGTGAACGCCGAGCCCCGAGGGAGAATGCGGACATGGCGAGTACGACAGGGCAGCAGCTGCGGACGCGGGGACGCGTCCGGGCGCCGGAGTTGGCGGGGCGCGGTTGGCTGAACTCCGCCCCGCTGACCCTGGCAGAACTCCGGGGCAAGATTGTGATCTTGGACTTCTGGACCTTCTGCTGCGTCAACTGCCTGCACATGATCGAAGAATTGCGGCCGCTTGAACAACAGTTCCCCGACACCGTGGTGATCGTCGGCGTGCACTCGCCCAAGTTCGAGCATGAAGCGGAACCGCAGGCGCTCGCCGCGGCCGTCGAGCGTTACGGGGTGCACCACCCGGTGCTCGACGACCCGACGCTGAGCACGTGGCAGGCGTACGCGGTCCGCGCTTGGCCGACGCTCGTCGTGATCGACCCCGAGGGATACATCGTCGCCCAGGCGTCCGGGGAGGGCCACGGACCGGGACTGGCTGGGCTCCTGAACGAGCTGATCACCGAGCACGCGGCGAAGGGGACGCTGCACCGCGGAGACGGCCCGTACACACCACCGCCGCCGCCCACCAGCGCCCTGCGCTTCCCCGGCAAGGTGATCGCCCTCCCCGGTGGCAGCTACCTGGTCAGCGACACGGCCCACCACAGCCTGGTCGAACTCGCCGGGGACCTGACCACCGTGCTGCGCCGGATCGGCACCGGGTCGCGGGGCCTCGCCGACGGCGGCCCCGAGGAGGCGATGTTCGCCGAACCGCAAGGACTCTGCCTCGTGCCGGACGAGGCGGGTGCTGAGGGGCGGATCCCGGCCGGCGCACCGTCCTACGACGTCGTCGTCGCGGACACGGTCAATCACGCGTTGCGCGGCGTGCGGCTCTCCGACGGGCACGTCACCACCCTGGCCGGCACCGGGAGTCCCTTGCTGCCCGGTGATCCGCAGCCGGACGGGAAGCTGTCCAGCCCGTGGGACGTCACCTGGTTCGAGGCGGGGGTGGTCGTGGCGATGGCGGGGATCCACCAACTGTGGCGGTACGGGCCAGCCACGGGACAGGTCAGCTGCTGGGCAGGCACCACCGGGGAGGGGCTCATCGACGGCGAGCTCAGCCAGGCCTGGTTCGCGCAGCCGAGCGGCTTGGCCACCGAACCCGCCGGGGCCGGGCCGGCCGCCGAGCCCACGACGCTGTGGCTGGTGGACGCGGAGACCTCAGCCCTACGCGCCGTCTGCAACGGCACCGTGCGGACCCTGATCGGCCAGGGACTGTTCGACTTCGGTCATCGGGACGGCCCAGCCGGACAGGCCCTGCTTCAACACCCCTTGGGAGTGACCGCCCTGCCCGACGGATCGATCGCCGTGTGCGACACGTACAACAGCGCCCTTCGGCGTTTCGACCCACAAACCGGGACGGTCGGCACCCTCGCAACCGAGCTGCGGGAACCGAGCGACGCCATCCTCGACGGCGACACGCTGATCGTGGTCGAATCCGCCGCGCACCGGCTGACCCGGGTGCCGCTGCCGCGGGCCGCGCTGCACCTCGACGGCGGCGCGCGGCGGACCCAACGGCCGACGACCGACCTCGCGGCCGGGCCGGTGACCTTGCACGTCACCTTCCAGCCGCCCGCCGGCCAGCATCTCGACGACCGGTACGGCCCGTCCGCCCACCTCGTCGTCAGCGCCTCCCCGCCGACGCTGCTCATCAGCGGCGCCGGCCCGGGGACCGAGCTGACCCGGACGCTCGTCCTGGCCGGCGAAGAAGGCGTCCTGCATGTGTCGGTCCGCGCCGCCAGCTGCGATGACCCGCCGTCCGGTGCGCCGGACTCGGTAGGCGCGGCCTGCCACGTCCACCTGCAGGACTGGGGCATCCCGGTCCGGCTCCGGGACGGCGCGGCCACCGAACTGACGTTGGTGCTGCGCGGCACGACGGGCTGAGCCACACTGCGCTCGTGCAGGTGGTGCGGATCGTCCTGGCCTGCCTCGGGGCGGCCGTGGTCGTGGCCACCTCCGTCAGCGTGCTCACCGCGTTGGTCATCCCGCGGGGACGGCTCGGGCGGCTGCAACGGCGTACGGACCAAGCCGTTGCGGCGGTGTTTCGGCTGTTGGCCCGGCCGCTCCCGGACTACCCGTCTCGCGACCGGCTGCTCGCCGCGCAGGGGCCGGCCTTCCTCGCCGTCGTGTTGGTGTCCTGGCTCGCCGGCTACCTGCTCGGCTTCGCCCTGCTGCTCTGGCCCTTCAGCCGCTCGCTCAGCGGCGCGTTCCGGGAGAGCGGCAGCTCGCTGCTCACCCTCGGTTTCGCGAGTACGCCGAGCGCCGGTCCCACGCTGCTCGACTTCCTGTGCGCCGCCGCCGGTTTGGTGGCCGTCGCGCTGCAAATCGGGTACTTGCCGACGCTGTACAGCGCCTTTTCCCGCCGCGAGACCGAGGTGACGCTGCTCGCCTCCCGCGCCGGGTCACCGCCGTGGGGGCCGGAGCTGCTGGCCCGCACCCGGGTCGGGTTGCAGGCCGAAAGCGAGATGGCCGACTTCTACCGGGGCTGGGAGCGGTGGGCCGCCGACGTCGCGGAGAGTCACAGCAACTATCCGGCGCTGATCCGGTTCCGCTCCCCGCAGGCGAACGCGTCATGGATCGTGGGGATGCTTGCCGTCCTGGACAGCGCCGCGCTCTACCTCGCGGTCGCCCCCACCCGGGCCCCGATCGCCGGCCGGCTGGTCCTGCGCATGGGCTTCACCGCGCTGCGGCAGATCGCCGACGCCATCGGGCTGCCCTACGACCCGGACCCGCGCCCCGACGCCCCGCTGCAGCTGACCGAGGCCGAGTTCGGGGACGCGCTGCGGCGCCTCGATGACGTGGGCTTCCCCCGCGAGCGCGACGATGCCGAGGCCTGGAGCCATTTTCGCGGATGGCGGGTCAACTACGAATCCATCGCGTACGCGCTGTGCCGGGAGGTCGATGCAGTCCCCGCGCTGTGGTCCGGCAGCCGGCGCTCCGGCGAACCGCCGCTGGCGCCGATCCGGCCGCCGGTGCGTACCCCGCAAGACCCGGACGGCAGCTCCGGCCGGGGCGGGCTCAGTAAGGACGCCCGACCCGGGGCACGGAAAGGCCCGCCACCCTGGACGGGTGGCGGGCCTGAACCCCGCGGTTAGTACTCGCGGGTGACCGTGGTCCGCCCCGGCGGCGGAACCGTGGTGTCATCCTGGACGACCGTCGCGCGGCGTCGGGGACCAAACACCGCCAACGACGTAAACAGGCCGATCGCACCGGCGACCATCAAAATGATGCCGACGACGGGAATGGCTACCCCGTTGACGGCGTAATGAACGGCGAAAGTGAGGATCGCGCCGACGGCAAGCAGGAACACGCTGACGCCGATGCCCATGGGTAGCCTCCACTCTTGGCGACCCGGCCAACCGGGTCTCTCACCGTCCGTTATCCCCGTTCTTGGTACTGATCACACCCCCCGGACCGACGATCACCCTTTCGGCCGTCTGCTAGAAGGCCGCCTCGGGCAGATCCATCAGGTCCAGTGTGGTGGTTTGGACGACCTGGCTGCGCGCCGAGAGCTCAGGCAGCACGCTCTGGGCGAAGAAGCGCGCGGCCGCGATCTTGCCCGCATAGAAGGCCTGATCCCGCTGGCCCACCCCGGCCGCCAGCTTGTCCAGGGCGATCACGGCGGCGCGCTGCAGGAGCCAGCCGACGATCAGGTCGCCGAGGCTCATCAGCAGCCGGGTCGTGTTCAAGCCCACCTTGTACAGGTTCGGCGCATGCTCGGCGGCCGAGGTGAGGTTACCGATCATCGCCTCGAGCATGCTCTGCACGTCGGCGACGGCGGTGGCCAGCGCCGCCCGCTCGGTCTTGAGCTGACCGTTCCCCGCCTCGCTGGATGCGAACTCCTGGATCTGCGCCATGACCGCCGTCAACGCCGCACCCTTGTTCCGCACGATCTTGCGGAAGAACAGGTCCTGGCCCTGGATCGAGGTCGTCCCCTCGTACAGGGTGTCGATCTTAGCGTCGCGGATGTACTGCTCGAGCGGATAGTCCTGCAGGTAACCGGACCCGCCGAGGGTCTGCAACGACACCGCGAGCAGCTCATAGGACCGCTCCGAGCCGAAGCCCTTCACGATCGGCAACAACAGGTCGTTGACCTGCTCGGCGAGCAGGTCACGCTCCCCCGCGGCGGCGGCGATCTCCACCCGGTCCTGGTAGGAGGAGGTGAACAGCACCAGCGACCGCATCCCCTCGGCGTACGCCTTCTGCAGCATCAGCATCCGGCGGACGTCCGGGTGGTGGGTGATCGTCACCCGGGGCGCCGCCTTATCGGTCAGCTTGGTGAGATCCGCTCCTTGCACCCGGGCCTTGGCGAAGTCCAACGCGTTCAGGTAACCGGTGGACAGGGTGGAGATGGCCTTGGTGCCCACCATCATCCGGGCGTACTCGATGACCTGGAACATCTGCGCGATCCCGTCATGGACGTCCCCCACCAGGGTGCCGATCGCCGGGTCCTTGTCGCCGAACGTGACCTCGCAGGTGGCGCTCACCTTCAGGCCCATCTTCTTCTCGACATTGGTGACGTACGCGCCGTTTCGCTCACCGAGGCTGCCGTCCTCGTTGACCAGGAACTTCGGGACCACGAACAGGCTCAGGCCCTTGGTGCCGGGGCCGCCGGCGCCCGCGACACCCTCGGGACGGGCCAGCACCAGGTGCACGATGTTCTCCGGCACGTCCCAGTCCGCGCTGGTGATGAACCGCTTGACCCCCTCCAGGTGCCAGCTGCCATCCGGCTGCAGGAACGCGCGGGTCCGGCCGGCGCCGACGTCCGAGCCGGCGTCCGGCTCGGTCAGCACCATCGTGGCGCCCCACTGCCGCTCGATCATC
Source organism: Mycobacteriales bacterium (assembly GCA_035999615.1). Classification (GTDB taxonomy): domain Bacteria; phylum Actinomycetota; class Actinomycetes; order Mycobacteriales; family CAJCIY01; genus DASYGP01. The sequence continues at coordinate 4,094 of DASYGP010000053.1, read as the reverse complement.
GTCCGGGCCAGCTGCTGCTGCGCGGGGGTGCCCAGGCGCTCCAGGATCGCGGCGAAACCGGGCCCGGACTGGTACATGTAAGCGGCCGGGTTGGCGCCGAGGATCAGCTCCGCGGCGGCCCAGCGCAGGCTGGGGCTCGCCCCGAACCCGCCCAGGTGCTCGGGCAGGTCCAGCCGGAACCACTCCCCATCTAGCAGCGCCCGGTAGCTGGCCTTGAACGACTCGGGCAGCGTGACGCTGCTCGTTGCCGGGTCGAAGACCGGCGGGTTGCGGTCGGCGTCCGCGAAGGAGTCGGCCAGCGGGCCGGTCGCGAGCCGGTTGATCTCGTCGAGCACCCCGCGCGCGGTCTGCGGATCCATCTGCGCGAAGGGACCGTGGCCCAGGCTCTGGTCGGCGCCGAACAACTCGAAAAGGTTGAACTCAAGGTCGCGCACATTGCTGCGGTAGTGGCCCATGATCTGCTCCCTCGCGGCGGTGGACACTCGAACGTACCCATCGGTAACAACGAGAATGCTACTGACGAGTAACGATGGCAAGTGCACCGGCGGGTCTCCCGCGTCCGCGATGGGTACGGGCCGCAGCAGGTGGGTACGAGCCGCCGCATGCCACCACGTACCTTGATCAGCGCAATCGCGGCGGGGGCCGCCGCGGGAGCGGCCGGGACGACCGCGCTGAATGCCGCCACCTACCTGGACATGTCCATCCGCGGCCGCCCGACCAGCGACACCCCGGAGAAGACGGTGGAGGCCCTCGCGGACAAGGCGGGCGCCCACATTCCCGGCGAAGGGGATACCCGGGACAATCGGGTGGCGGGGCTAGGTCCGCTGAGCGGCGTACTCACCGGTGTCGGTATCGGCGCCCTGGCGGGAGCGTTGCGCGGCCTCGGTCTGCGCTTGCCGCTGCCCCTCGCCGGGCTGCTGGTGGGAGGAGCGGCGATGGCCGGCGCGGACATCCCGATGGCCGCCCTCGGCGTCACCGACCCGCGCAGCTGGCCACCGAGCAGTTGGGCCGCCGACGGGGTGCCGCACCTCGTGTATGGCCTGGTCACTGTGGGGGTGCTTCGCGGCCTGATGCGCTGAGACTTGGCCTGTTTCGGGCGATTTGCCGGCTTCGGCGGGCGCCTTGGGCGATAGGGCACGCCTCGTGGGGCCTCGGTGAGGGTGCGATGGAGCGATGTCGCGCGCGGATGGAGCAATATCGTCGCTGTGGAGATCATCTAACGACGATTTCGCTCCATTGGCTGGGGAGCCAGCGAGGGGAGGCTGGGCGCGGCGGGTCCGGTGGGTCTGGTGGTTCCGGTGGGGCTGGTGTTGCTGGGTCCGGTGGGCAGATGTTGCTGGGACCGGCTGGGACCGGCTGGGATCGGGGTTATCCGCCCAGGCGGGCCGGATGGGCGTAGACGTTCATCGTGGTCCCGCGCAGGAACCCGACCAGGGTGATCCCCGCCTCGTCGGCCAGCTCCGCGGCCAGCGACGATGGGGCCGACACCGCGGCGAGGACGGGGATCCCCGCCATGGAAGCCTTCTGCACCAGCTCGAAGGAGGCCCGGCCGGAGACCAGCAGCACGCAGTCGGACAGCGGCAGCCGATTCTCGCGCAGCGCCCAGCCGATCACCTTGTCTACCGCGTTGTGCCGCCCGACGTCCTCCCGCATCACCAGCAATTCGCCAGCCGCATCGAACAGGCCCGCCGCGTGCAGCCCGCCGGTGGCATCGAAGACCCGCTGCGCGGCGCGCAGCCGATCGGGCAAAGCCGCGAGGAGCGCCGGGGCCAGCTCGGGCCCGGGACCGACCGGGTGACGCGAGCGGGTCCGGACCGCGTCGATGCTGGCCTTGCCGCAGAGTCCGCAGGAGCTGGTCGTGTAGAACGCCCGGGCCACGCTCGGGTCGGGCGCCGGCACCCCATCCGCCAGGACACACTCCAGCACGTTGTAGCTGTTGCGCCCGTCCACGTCTGCGCCGGCGCAAAAGCGCATGACCGCCAGCTCGTCGCACACCGAGACGACGCCCTCCGAGACCAGGAAGCCCGCCGCCAGATCCATGTCCTGACCCGGCGTGCGCATGGTGATGGCCAGCGGGACCCCGCCGATCCGGATTTCCAGCGGCTCCTCCGCCGCCAGGCTGTCCGGGCGATGCACGCGTGGATGGGGGGCGTCCGGGCTCGTGTCCAGGCGCAGGACTGGACGACGTACGGTGACCCGGCCCATGCATCCAGTGTGCCCCAGCGCTTCTGCGCCCGAACCGGAGGTGCCGTGCCGATCGGTGCGCTGGTGCTCGCCGGTGGTGCCAGCCGCCGGCTGGGCGAGGACAAGACCGTGGCGCTGATCGACGGCGTACCGCTGCTCGACCGGGTGCTGGGTGCGCTCGGGGACGACGTCGAGGTGATCGTGGTGGGGCCGCCGCGGCGCACCGCCCGCCCGGTGCGCTTCGTGCTGGAGCAGCCACCGGGCGGCGGCCCCGTCGCGGCGCTCGCCGCCGGCCTGGCCGAGTTGGCCACCGACCGCTGCTTCCTGCTCGCCGCCGACCTGCCCTTCCTCACCGCCGAGGCGCTGGCGCAGCTGGCCCGCGCCGGCGGACCGCACATGGATGGGGCGGTCGCGGTGGATAGCTCCGGCCGGGAACAGCCGCTGCTGTCGTACTGGGTCACCGGCGCGCTGCGCGCAGCGCTCCCCCCGGTGCCGGCCGGGGCCAGGCTGCGGGAGATGCTGTCCCGGCTGTCGTATGTGACCGTCCGGCTGGCCGGGGACCGGCCGCCCGAATACGACTGCGACACCCCCGAGGCACTGGAAAGGGCGCGGACATGGGCCTGACGCTGGAGCAGTGGATGACCATGGTCCGCAGTGAGCTGGGCCTGCCGGCGCTGGATCCGCCGCTGCCCGACGTGCCGCTCCTGCTGGACCTGTCCCGGGACGTCGCGCACGGGGTGGCCCGGCCCGCGGCCCCGCTGACGGCCTTCCTCGTGGGACTCGCCGCGGGCCGGGCCGGTGGGGACGGGCCCGCGGTCGCCGACGCGGTCCGCCGGGTGCTGGCCCTGCTCCCCGCCCCGGAGGCCCCGCCGAGGGTGCAGGCGTGAGCGAAGGGCGCGGCGTCCTGGTCACCGGCGCCTCCCGCGGCATCGGGGCCGCGACCGCAGAGGCCTTCGCCGCCGAAGGCGACCGGGTGGCGGTGCACTATCGGTCGGACCGGGCCGCCGCCGAAAGGGTGCTGGACGGCCTGCCCGGCACCGGTCATCAGCTGGTGCACGGCGACATCGCCGAGCCGGATCAGGTAGCCGCGCTGGTCGCGACCGCCATCGACGGCCTCGACGGCGTGGACGTGCTGGTCAACAACGCCGCTGTCTACGACGACGCATGGCCCGGCAGCCGGCGCCTTTCCCATCCCCTCGCCGACACCGACTACGCCCGCTGGCAGCAGTCCTGGCGGCGCACGCTTGAGGTCAATCTGCTCGGCACGGCCAACGTCACGTGGTGCGTCGCCCGGCACATGCTCGACACCGGCCGGGCCGGGCGGATCATCAACGTCGGGTCGCGCGGCGCGTACCGCGGGGAGCCGGAGGTGCCGGCGTACGGAGCCAGCAAGGCCGGCGTACACGCGCTTGGCCAGTCCCTCGCGGTGGCTCTGGCGCCCTTCGGGATCGGGGTGGCCTCGGTCGCCCCGGGGTTCGTCGCGACGGACATGACCAGCGCGCTGCTGGCCGGCCCCGCCGGTGCGCCGATCCGGGCGCAGAGCCCCTGGGGCCGGGTCGGAACGGTGCGCGAGATCGCCGCGGCGATCCTGTGGCTGGCCTCGCCCGACGCGCAGTGGGCCAGCGGCGCGGTACTCGACCTGAACGGCGCATCCCACCTGCGCTGAGCCCCAGCTGAGGGACTCGACCCGTGCCCGGTGCGGGCGAGCAGCCCGGATGGTTACCCTCGAGGCATGGTTGCCGATGACGCGGAGGAACTGACGTTGCTCGTTTCGCAGGCCCGCGTCGCGGACCCGTCGATCGAGGAGGTTCCCGGCCGGGCGCTCGCCCGGCTCGCACTGGAGGCGCTCGCCGCCGACCCCGGGATGGACGCCGTCGACCTGGCACGCCAACTGGTGGCCGCCCATCCAG